>NZ_JBSYXO010000052.1:0-18663 GCF_054172045.1 Methylomonas sp. MgM2
TACTGTTGGCCGTTTTAAAACGCGGCGACTCATGCGAGAGCTGAAATTGCAGGTACGCTATCCCAAGCGGTTTAAAGTCACGACCGACAGCAATCACAATGAAGCCATTTCGCCCAATCGATTGGATCGGCAGTTTCAAGTGTCTAAGCCGAACCAGGTGTGGACAACGGATATCACTTATGTCTGGACACTACAGGGTTGGCTTTATGTGGCCGTGGTCATTGATCTCTTTTCTCGCCAAGTCGTTGGCTGGGCAATGGATGATCACATGCGTACGTCGCTTTGTGTCAACGCCTTGCAAATGGCCTTCTGGCGACGTAAACCGCCACCCGGTTTATTGCATCATTCCGACCGGGGCAGCCAATATGCGAGCCGAGAATATCGTCAACATTTGGCTGTAATGAAGATGGAGCAGAGCATGAGCCGAAAAGGTAATTGCTGGGATAACTCGCCGACCGAACGTTTTTTTCGCAGCTTGAAGCATGAGCAGCTCAACTACGAAAAATTCAAAACTCAAGGAGCCGCGAAACTGAGCGTGATTGATTATTTGGCTTTTTACAACGGCCGCCGATCTCACTCAATATTGGATTATCAATCTCCCATCGAATTCGAGCGGGAATTTTATAGTAACACTGCCTGAGTAGGTGTCCGGTTTTTGTTGACCATTACAATGCTCCCCCGAAAAGAGTGGAGGAAATGCACAAAGGCCCGCAATCCACATAGCAGGGCCAAGGAATGATTTTTGGCAAAATGCGTAAGTCGTCGGTCCCATATGGCTAACGTCGCAAATAACCGGGCAAATGAAGCGCAGCGGAATTTGTGATCCGTGTTAATTTGCTTTGTTATGCGCTCGCCTTATTTTAAGGTTTAGTCGTCAAAAAAAGATTCCAGAGCCAAACGTAAAGGGGAGGAGCTTGGCAATTGCCTAGCTATATCAGTAGCTCTGCCTGGATCAATTTCTTTTAAAAGCGCTGCGTTCCGATGAACAGTATTCTCGGCAACACCTGTAACGTTTGCACTAGCCAACAGCGCTTCGAATGCCTCCCGATCGGCACTCATTTCTAAGGCCTGGATAGCTCTCTTCAGAACAATGTCTCCTTCTGTATTGATCATCGACAGAAGGTCTTTGCTAGCCGGCTCGAACCGGTAATCTGAGAACACTTCAACAGCCGATCGGCGCACAAGTACATTCGGATGTGATAGAAGTTCTTTAACGCGCATAAGAGAATTATCTGTATTCGCTAAGGCGAGCAAAGGGACTACATCTATCAAAGCGGCGACATCATACGTTTCCTTTTTGGAAGCCTCGACGAGAACGTTTCCAAGTTTCTCCATTAAAATATTGTTCTGGCTATGACAAATATTAACAAGGGCCTTTACAATTTGATTGTATAAATGGGACGAACGCCGCTCATACACTTCTAGCCCATCCTTACACATTGGTTTTATTGAAAAGAAATCTTTATTCCCGCCACCTGAGTATGCTCGCCAGCACTCTTCAGATAGAACGCCACCGGGTACTGGAATTCCGTTAAGCACGAAGCCATAGGACTGCACGGGGACACGCTGTGAGTTGCCAAGGATGGCTTCATGCAGGTTTTTCGTAACGTACTTGAAAGCCTCTTCTGGAGATGTTCCTAATTCCTTAAGCTTTGCTTCTTGTTTATCATTATCAGCAAAAATCGTTAGAGATGCTGCTAAATTCCCATTGTAATAATGGTTCTTTTTGTGAATTGAATCGATTCCATCTAGGACACGCAAAGCAGCAGGCCTCGTAAAACGAGGTGGTGTCGAGTCACCAAATTTAGCGTAGACGTTCCTGTTACTCCGGCCACCGAGATATTTTGCTATAAAAACCGGTTCGGAATAGGACACGAATTGTTCTGTGTTGTAATGATGCTTCACAGCCAATGTGACTTTGTAAAGTCCGGGTGGTTCTGAGTCGGCAACCCGAATGTCTATGCGATAGACGTCGCTTTGCCCGGCTGGATATGTAAATACTTTTCCATAGAACAGTGGATAACTGGTTTGCTCTCGTTTCAGCAGTGCAATGTCTTGGTATGGTTCGAGTGCAGGAAGGAACTCTCCGGCATTAGATGGAGGCAAGTCACCTGTGCTGATCAGCTCAATAGTGATGCTATCGACAACGCTTGTTGTCTGTCCAAAGTTAGTTACCACAAAATTTACCGCAACTTCGCCCTCCGGTATAATTACGATGGACTTACGGGTCTTTGGGGGCTTCAGAGTCGGTACTCGAAAATCATGAAATTCATACGCGAGAGAAAGCCCTCCTTCGTGTGTGAACGAATGTGAAGGTGTTTCCTTTGGGAGTGTATCGTCACCACTAGTGGTTCGAATGAAGTATACGTGTTCTGTTTTGTCTATTCCAACTCTGACGTTTGGCTTCTCGGGTGTCGCAACCCAATGCGCCGGACTATAGAAATAAACGATTACAAAAACGGCCAAAGCGCCGCCAGCACGGACCGCTAACTCTTTGTTACGCGTTAAATCTAGCTGAAGAAATCCCGGGACCACCGCGGCGATACCAGCTACAGCTATAGCTATGACGATACGAAATATCTCGAATTGCGTTTGCGTTGGTCTGGGTATGTAGACGGCAAGTACTAGCAAAATGCTGACGAACGTCACGCCGAAGACAAATGATAGTATTAATGTAAGTCGACTTTGGTCGGTTTTCTTGCTCCGTGGATTTCGCTTACGAGTAGTCGCCATTTATAAACTCCGGAAAAAAGTTTTCGTTGTAAGCGAGAAAAGCCATCTCGTATTCGATCGGGCGATTCAAACTGATTTGGGATTCACGTCCATTTTCGTCCTTAGAAATATACCCGTTTCTTGTCCGCGCATAACGGGTCAGATAAGGAGCGCCTAAGCGACTGCTTGATCTGATTGATGGCGTTACGTTTGATCGTGTATTTCGTTTGGTCACGCTCGCGCTCCTTATCTGACCCGATGGCTCCGCGGAGCGGAGCCATCAAGTAATTATCTGGTTTCTGTATATCCCGCTAGACTGGATGATATACGGTTTCTTTCTATCCTAACAACAACTTTCCGCCTCCCCTTAAACCCTACCCCCTTAGCGATTTGCGGTTAAAATAGCCTTTTGTTTAAACGTAAGCCGATCCGACGACGACATGGACAAGACCTATTCCCCGCACGCTATCGAACAACGCTGGTATCAACTTTGGGAACAGAGCGGTTATTTCGCCGCCGATCGTGATGCTGAATCCTATTGCATCATGATTCCGCCGCCCAACGTCACCGGCAGCTTGCACATGGGGCATGCGTTTCAGGACACCATCATGGATGCCCTGACCCGCTACCACCGCATGAAGGGCTGCAACGCGCTGTGGCAGCCGGGCACCGACCATGCCGGCATCGCCACGCAAATGGTAGTCGAGCGCTTGATCAACGCCGACGGCAAGACCCGCCACGACTACGGCCGCGACGCCTTCATCGAAAAGGTCTGGGAATGGAAGGAACAGTCCGGCGGCACCATTACCCGCCAGTTGCGGCGCATGGGCTCGTCGCTGGATTGGGACAAGGAACGCTTCACGATGGACGAAGGCATGTCGGCGGCGGTGCAGGAAGTGTTCATCAAACTGTACGAAGAAGGCCTGATCTATCGCGGCAAGCGCCTGGTGAACTGGGACCCGGTGTTGCACACCGCCGTGTCCGATCTGGAGGTGTTGTCGGAAGAAGAAGCCGGCTCGATGTGGCACATGCGCTATCCGCTGTCCAACGGTACCGGGCATTTGATCGTCGCGACGACCCGACCGGAAACCATGCTGGGCGACGCGGCGGTGGCGGTGCACCCGGACGACGAGCGTTACAAGCATTTGATCGGCGAACTGGTGGAACTGCCGTTGACCGGCCGCTTGATTCCGATCATCGCCGACGAATACGTCGATCCCGAATTCGGCACCGGCTGCGTGAAGATCACGCCGGCCCACGATTTCAACGATTACGAGGTCTGGATGCGCCACAAGCAGATGTCTGCGATCGCCGATTTGCCGCACGGCGGCTTGATCAATATCTTCACGGCGGACGCCGCTGTACGCGGCAACGACGACGGTTTCGACATCATCCCGGCAGCCTATGTCGGCCTGGACCGCTTCGAGGCGCGGAAAAAAATCGTGGCCGACCTCGACGCCCAAGGCTTGCTGGAAAAAATCGCCGACCATAAATTGATGGTGCCGCGCGGCGACCGCACCGGCGCGGTGATCGAGCCGTTCTTGACCAATCAGTGGTACGTCAAAATCGCGCCGTTGGCCAAACCGGCCATCGAAGCAGTCGAGACCGGCGCGATCAAGTTCGTGCCGGACAACTGGAAAAACACTTATTTCGAATGGATGCGCAATATCCAGGATTGGTGCATCTCGCGGCAAATCTGGTGGGGCCACCGCATCCCGGCCTGGTACGACGACAAAGGCAATACCTACGTCGCTCATTCCGAACAGGAAGTGCGCGAGCAACACGGCCTGGCCGCCGACTATCCCTTGTATCAGGACGAAGACGTGCTCGATACCTGGTTTTCGTCCGCGTTGTGGCCGTTCTCGACCCTGGGTTGGCCGGATAAGACTCCGGAGTTGGCCGCGCATTATCCGACCAGCGTATTGGTAACCGGTTTCGACATCATCTTCTTCTGGGTGGCCAGGATGATCATGATGGGCCTAAAATTCATGGGCGACGTGCCGTTCAAGGAAGTCTACATCCACGGTCTGGTGCGCGACGCCGAAGGCCAGAAAATGTCCAAATCCAAGGGCAACGTGCTCGACCCCATCGACATCATCGACGGCATAGAGCTGGAAGCCTTGGTCGAAAAACGCGTGTCCGGCATGATGCAGCCGCATCTGGCCAAGAAAATCGAACAGGCCACCCGCAAGCAATTTCCGGACGGCATTCCGTCCTACGGCACCGACGCCTTGCGTTTTACCTTTGCCTCGCTGGCCTCGACCGGCCGCGACATCCGCTTCGATTTGCAACGCACCGAAGGCTACCGCAACTTCTGCAACAAGCTGTGGAACGCCGCCCGCTACGTGCTGATGAACACCGAGGGCCAGGACAACGGCGTCGATTGCGCCGAATGCAGTTATAGCCAGGCCGATCTGTGGATATTGTCGCGTCTGAACCGAACCATCAAGACGACAAGCGAAGCGATCGACAGCTACCGTTTCGACTTGGCGGCGCAGGCGATTTACGAATTCACCTGGAACGAATACTGCGACTGGTATCTGGAGCTGGCGAAAATCTCGCTGCAAAGCGACGACGCGCTGTTGCAGCGCGGCACCCGGCAGACGCTGGTTCGAGTGTTGGAAACCGTGTTGCGCCTGGCGCATCCGATCATGCCGTTCATCACCGAGGAAATCTGGCAGCGGGTTGGCCCCTTGGCCGGCGTGACAGCCGCAACCATCATGCTGCAGCCATATCCTGAAAGTGATCACGATGCTGTAAACTCCGACGCTGAAAGCCAAATTCAATGGACGATGGATTTCATTCTCGGCATCCGCCGTATCCGGGGCGAAATGAACATCGCGCCGGGCAAGCCGTTGAACGTATTGCTGCAAAACGGTTCGGAAATCGACCGCGCCAACTTGGCCGGCAGCGAGGTTTACCTATTGAAACTGGGCCGCCTGGAAAGCATCACCTGGCTGGACGAAGGCGATAGCGCGCCGGAATCGGCGATCGCGCTGGTCGGCGATATGAAAATCTTGATCCCGATGGCCGGCCTGATCGATAAGGAAGCGGAACTGGCGAGGCTGGACAAGGAAATCCAGCGCATCGAAAAAGAGTTGCCGCGTATAGAAGGCAAACTTAGCAACGCGGCCTTCGTCGAAAAAGCGCCGCCGGCCGTGATAGCCAAGGAACGTGAAAAACTGGCCGGCCTGCAGTCGTCATTGAACAGCCTTAACGAGCAGTTCGCTAAAATCAAAGCAATTTAATGAGCCCTACTCAACCTTTGCAGCGCACTGAGACCATTGAAGAATGGACCGAATTGCTGCGGGTTGAGGAATTGCCCATTTTTTCCAATACGGCACAAAAACTCTACGCCTCTTTGGACGACAAGAAAAAGGGGGCCCTGGAATTGGCATCCATCATTCTGCAAGATCCTAATTTAACAACCAAGTTGTTAAAAATCGCCAATAGCCCTTATTACAATCCGGCGAGGCAGAAAATCAGTACCGTATCGCGCGCGATTGTGATCCTCGGCCTGGAAATGATCAGGGAGTTGACTTTAGCGTGTTCCTTTTTCGAATCCATTTTGTCTTCCGCCGATAAAGACAGGGCGAACAAGGAAATTGCAGTGGCGATTCATTCGGCCGTACAAGCGCGCGAATTAGCAATTGCGATGGGCGATAAATCCCCCGAAGAAGTTTTTGTCGCTGCGCTGCTGCATAATATCGGACACATCGCGTTTTGGTGCTCAAGCAACCGGAAAATCGTTGAAATTCACGAACTGATTAGGCGCTGCAACTTAAACGGACAGGAAGCCGAAAAGAATGTGTTGGGTTTTAGTCTGGCCGATTTAGGAAAAAAGCTAAGCAAGTCCTGGCACCTAGGCGGCTTAATCGACGAAGCGATTAAGTATCCTGATTCACAAGATAAGCGTATTCAGACCGTACGCATGGGCGAGCTAGTTTGCGACGCGATAGTCCAAGGCTGGGATTCGGAAGCAATGGAGGAATGCCTTAAAAAATTAAACAAATTCAGCGAGCAGCCAATTGAATCTCTTAAGGCCAAAATAAAGGCAAATATCAGCAAGGCCGCCAATTTCGCTCAGCAATTCGGCGCGCATGAAGCTTCTCGCTATATCAGTCCGCAAAGCGGCTTTTCGGCGCCAAAACCGGTTGAAGAGGAGCATCCTGATAAAAAACAAATACAGTTCCAGATTCTGCAAGACATTACCAGCCATATCAGCGGCAACATCGACCTGAACGTTTTATTTGAGATGGTTCTGGAAGGCATACACCGAGGCTTAGAAATGGACCGTACCATGTTCATGCTACTGGCTTCCGACAAAAAGTCGCTGAATGAGAAGATTTCGCTGGGTTGGCAAAAAAGCGGCAACGTTGACAAAATCCGTATTCTGAACAGTGAGTTAAGCGACAACTTACTGTTTCACGCTTTAAGTCAATCCGATGGGTGCTGGTTTAAACCTAGCCAACACGCCGCACTCTATACCAATCAAGTCGAAAACAATTTTGGGCGATACGAGTGTTTCGCGTTTTCGATTCAAGTTGAGCATAAGCCCATCGGCCTGATTTATTGCGATCGCGCCGTTAATAACGGAACGCTAACGATAGAAGAATTTTCGATAGCCAAGCATTTTGCCAATCAGGCACAGATTGGTCTAACCTTGTATCGGATAAAAACTCAATAACTTACGAATGTGAAAAAACTTGCCGATCTGGATGTCTTCTTAGTCGAACCCTCCCATACTCAGCAACTTATCATCACCCAACATTTGCAGGAATGCGGGATAAGGTCCGTTTCTAGTATTAATAGCGGCGCCGAAATGCTGGCGCTTTATGAAAGGGCAAAGCCTGACTTGATCATAAGCAGCATGTATTTGCCCGACATGACAGGTATAGATCTGATACGTGAAGTCCGGAATGATGTTAACTCTTACGATATCGCTTTTATATTGATTTCCAGCGAATCCAATATTAAATATTTGGAACCTATACGGCAGGCCGGCGCCATCGCGATATTACCTAAGCCATTCCAACAACAAGAGCTTGAAACGGCTCTTGTTGCTTCGCTCGACTATTTAAGTCCGCAAATGGCTAATCTTGCGCATTTTGATATTGAAGATGTCCATGTACTGCTGGTTGACGATAGCGAATTTTCCCGAAAGTTCATCAAGCGCGTTTTAACCAATATAGGTATCGGACATATCAGTTGTGCGGATAGTGCCAGGCAGGCTTTAGACCTATATCAACGGCATTTCTTTGATCTAGTGATAACGGATTTCAATATGCCGGAAATGGATGGAATCCAATTGGTTGAGGCGATCCGGGGCGACGGCCGACAAATTTCGACCGTACCCATTCTGATGGTGACTAGCGAGCAAAATCAGAATCGTTTGGCGGCCATTGAGAAGGCCGGCGTCTCAGCGGTTTTGGATAAACCGTTCGAACCGGCGTCAATCAAACGTTTGATTACTCGACTACTCAGTTAGCGTCGTTTCCGCTGTATCCGCATAGCGGCAACTATGGACAAAATACTTTATTCATCTATAGTTGCAACACAACTAAAAGAAATTACTTCACATGCCGACAGCACCCTCCAACATTCATTTCAGCGGCTTGGCGAAATGCTTAATCCAAAAAGCTTTGCTCACTGAGGAACTCGCCTCCTCCGCTTTGCGAGAAGCCCAAAAAAACAAACAATCTTTCGTTTCTTACTTGGTCAACAATAATTATCTAGACAGTCGTACCATTGCGACTGTCGCATCGACCGAGTTCGGAGTGCCTTTGCTCGATTTGGATGCAGTCGATTTAAGCGTTGTTCCCATTAAGTTGGTTAGCGAAAAACTCATTCGTCAACATCATGCCTTACCATTATTTAAGCGGGGTAACCGGCTTTTTTTAGCGACTGCCGATCCGACCAATTTTCAGGCACTGGATGAAATAAAATTCCATACTCGCCTCAACACCGAAAATATTTTGGTCGAAGCGGATAAATTAAGCAGGACCATCGATTCAGCCTTGGAGGCTGCCGATACCTCCATGGTTAATCTTCTGGATGAAGACCTGGAAAATATCGATATATCCAGCGGCGAAGAACAAGCCGTTCAGGAAAGCACTTCGGACATCGACGATGCGCCTATCGTACGTTTTGTAAACAAAATCTTGCTGGATTCAATCAAAAAAGGGGCTTCCGATATTCATCTGGAGCCTTTCGAGAAAAAATTCCGCATCCGTTTCCGCGCCGATGGCATATTGTCTGAGATTGCCAGCCCTCCGGTCGGCATCGCTAACCGCATTATTTCCAGACTCAAGGTCATGTCGAGAATGGATATCGCCGAACGGCGCGTGCCTCAGGATGGCCGAATCAAAATGCAACTATCCAAGAATCGAGCGATCGATTTTCGGGTAAATACCTGTCCAACCTTGTTCGGTGAGAAAGTCGTATTACGCATACTCGATCCCACAAGCGCGCAGATCGGCATCGAAAAACTCGGTTTCGAGCCGATTCAGCAACAACTGTTTTTGGGCGCCATTAACAAGCCCTACGGCATGGTATTGGTGACCGGACCGACCGGTAGCGGTAAAACGGTGTCGCTTTATACCGGTCTCAATCTTCTTAATAGTATTGAACGTAACATTTCAACGGCCGAAGACCCCGTGGAAATTACCGTAGAAGGTATTAACCAGGTGAATGTCAATCCCAAAGCCGGATTAACCTTCGCCGAGGCATTGCGGGCCTTCTTACGACAAGACCCGGATGTCATTATGGTGGGCGAGATCCGGGATCTGGAGACTGCGAGTATTGCTGTTAAAGCGGCACAAACCGGCCACTTGGTATTATCGACCTTGCATACTAACGATGCTCCGCAGACCATCAACCGTTTGGTGCAAATGGGGATTGAGCCCTTCAACATCGTCTCCGCCGTTATTTTGATTATGGCGCAGCGTTTAGCGCGCCGCCTGTGCGAGCATTGCAAGAAGGAATCCGATTTTCCGGAAAACATCTGGTTATCGGCCGGTTTTAAACGTGAAGATATCGGTACGTTCACAATTTACGAACCGGTCGGTTGCGAGCATTGCAATAACGGCTATAAAGGACGGGTGGGCATTTACCAAGTGTTACCGATCAGCGAAAAAATGCGCGCTTTGATTTTGCGGGGCGGTAACGCAATGGAGATGGCTGAATTGGCAAAAGCCGAGGGCGTCAACGACCTACGTGCCTCCGGCTTACTGAAAGTTCGCCAGGGCATAACGTCCCTGGAAGAAATTGACCGCGTTACCAAGGAATAAATTATGGCCAAACAACAAGTAGACCAAATAGACTTTCTATGGGAAGGGTTAGATAAGCAAAGCAAAAAATCAAGCGGCATGATCGCCGCCAAGAGTGAGATTGTTGCTCGCAGTGAACTGCGGAAAATGGGTATTAGAGTGGTTAAAATTAAGCCAAAACCCAAGCCGTTGTTTGGCGCCAAAGTTCAAAAAATCACTAGCGGCGATATTGCGGTGTTTGCCCGACAATTAGCGACCATGCTGGAAGCAGGTGTGCCCTTGGTGCAGTCTTTCGACATTATCGGCAAGGGGCACGACAATCCCAGCATGTCTGAAATGTTATTGGCAATTAAAGCCGACATCGAAGGGGGCGATACCCTGGCCCAGGCTTTGGGAAAACGTCCGGTTTATTTCGATGATTTGTTCTGTAACCTGGTACATGCCGGCGAACAAGCAGGTGTGTTGGAAGGTTTGTTGGACAAAATTGCAACGTATAAAGAAAAAACCGAGTCCATCAAGAAGAAAGTCAAAAAAGCGTTGACCTATCCGATCGCAGTGCTAGTCGTAGCCTTCATCGTTACAGCCATTTTATTGATTTTTGTGGTGCCGGTATTCGAAGACTTGTTCCAAAGCTTTGGAGCCGATCTGCCGGCATTCACCAAGTTTGTCATCGGTCTGTCGGAATGGGTGCAGGAATGGTGGTGGGCGGTAGTGGGGGCAATAGGTATAGCCGGTTTTACCTTTAGTTATTTCAAAAAACGTTCCCGACCGTTCAATCATTTCCTTGATAGAACTTTATTGAAAATTCCCGTCGTTGGCATGATTTTGGAAAAATCCGCGATTGCCCGTTTTGCCCGAACTTTATCAACCATGTCTGCCGCCGGCGTTCCGTTAGTTGAAGCCTTGGTGTCTGTCGCAGGCGCATGCGGTAATATTATCTTTTACGATGGCGTCATGAGGATGCGTGACGACGTCGCAACCGGCCAGCAATTGCAGTTTTCAATGCTGCAAACCGGGTTGTTTCCGAATATGGTCGTACAGATGGTGGCGATTGGCGAGGAGTCCGGTGCAATAGATAGCATGCTGGATAAAGTTGCCGATTTTTTCGAGGAAGAAGTCGACAACTTGGTTGACAATCTCAGCAGCCTGATGGAGCCCATCATCATGTCGATATTAGGCGTATTAGTAGGGGGCTTGATCATCGCGATGTATTTACCAATCTTCAAGCTGGGTGCGGCGGTTGGATAAACCTACCCTCAACTGCAGCGAGAGCGATGCCGAATAACTATTTTTTAGAACGTTTTAATAACGCTTACATTTTTCGTAACTTATGTTACAGACTTTGCAACAATCTCCAACACTGCTAGTTAGCCTGGTTTTCGTTCTAGGACTGATGGTGGGCAGTTTCTTGAACGTGCTTATATACCGGTTGCCGGTCATGCTGCAAAGCAGTTGGCGTAGAGACTGTCAGGAGTATTTACAGCTTCCGGCGGAGCAATCGGCAGAGTCTTTCAATCTGTTATGGCCGGGTTCCCGTTGCCCGGTTTGCAAGACCGAGATCAAGGCATATCAAAACATACCCTTATTGAGCTATCTATTTTTGCGCGGAAGATGTGCTTATTGCGCTACCCGCATCCCGTTACGCTATCCGATTGTAGAAGGGCTTTCCGGCATATGCTCCGCGTTGATCGCTTGGCATTTCGGTTACGGCATGCCCGCGCTGTTTGCCTTGCTGATGACCTGGAGCTTAATCGCCTTAAGTTTTATAGACATCGATCACCAGCTGCTGCCTGATAACATTACGCTACCGATGTTATGGTTAGGGCTATTCTTAAGCCTGTTTTCGATCTATACCGATAGTCACTCCAGCATTATCGGGGCAAGCGCCGGATACTTAAGCTTGTGGGCGATCTATCATCTGTTTAAGTTGCTGACAGGCAAGGAAGGCATGGGTTACGGCGATTTTAAGCTTTTAGCGTTGCTCGGTGCCTGGCTGGGCTGGCAATACCTGCCTTTGATCATTCTGCTGTCGTCTTTGGTTGGGGCCGTCGCCGGCGTCAGTCTGGTCGTCTTTCGACAACACGATGCGGGCAGGCCGATTCCATTCGGTCCGTATTTGGCTGCCGCCGGATGGTTGGCGATGATTTGGGGTGACGATATTAATCGTATGTACCTGAATAGTATCGGGTTTTAAACCGTGTTCAAAGTAGGATTAACCGGGGGAATCGGCTGCGGCAAATCCACCGTAAGTCAATTATTTGCCGATATCGGTGTTCCTATCATCGATGCCGACGTAATTGCGCGACAATTGGTCGAACCGGGCCGATACGCGCTCGAAAAACTCGCTATGAAATTCGGAAGCACCATCCTCAACGCGGATGGCTCCCTGAACCGAAAAGAACTTAGGTTCAGAGCGTTTTCAAATCCAAAAATCAAGCAACAACTGGATGAGATTATGCATCCTTTGATATACGACGAAATTCAAGCCCAAGCAGCGCAGTTGCGAAGCCCTTATTGCATCATCGTGATTCCATTGCTGTTGGAAACGCAAAAAAGATATACCGTAGACCGGGTGCTTGTCGTCGACTGCCCTTTGGAAATACAGTTACAAAGAGTGCTCGAAAGAGACGATATCGATCAAGCGCAGGCGCAGGCGATTATCGCTGCGCAAGTCGGCAGACAGCAACGCCTAGCCAACGCCGACGACGTTATCGATAATTCGGAACATCGGGCAAACCTTGCAGAACAAGTTAAAAGCCTGCACAATTTATATCTTTTACTTGCTACCGATAGGACGACTTCGGTTTGAATACACAAACGACCTACGAATTCCCGCTTAACGAACGGATTCGGGTATTGATGCGCCTGGAACAATTGTTTGTTCAGCTTGACCATTTTGTGGCTGGTACTTCGGTGTTCGACAAACGGGCAGCGATAAATACCTTATTGGACATTCTGACTATTTTTAGCCGCGGCGACCTGAAGTCGGAACTGATTAAAGAACTCGAGCGGCACGCTAAAGTCCTGGGTCAGCTCAGCAACAGCCAGGATGTCGACAATAAGAAATTGCAAGAAGTTTTGTCCGAACTAGGAAAAGCCAGCCGAAATCTCTATAACTCAAGCGGAAAAGTGGGCGCCAGTGTGATGGAGAGCGGTTTGTTTCAGAGCATCTCCCAGCGCAGCAGCATTCCGGGCGGCAGTTGTTCCTTCGACTTACCGGCCTTCCATTATTGGTTGGAACAAGACCAGGCCGAGCAGCAAAGAGATTTGCAAAATTGGACACAACCTTTCAAGGATATTCGGATAGCGATCAATCTAATACTCGGTTTCATTCGACAGAGCAGCGTTCCCAAACAAGAGATTGCGCCGGCCGGTTTCTTTCAATTAGCGCTAGATAAAGCCCATCCCGTGCAGTTGCTGAGAGTGAGTGTGCCGTCGTCGCTGCATTGTTTTGCTGAAATCAGCGGCGGCAAGCACCGATTTAGCATTCGTTTTATGGAACCTTCCAAGGATGAAAATCGGCCATCGCAAACAAACGACGACATTCCCTTTACATTGGCTCGTTGTGCTGTTTGATGGATAATTCCGAATTAACGGTGGCCTGTCCAACCTGCAAGAAACCCGTACCATGGATCGTAGAACAGCGTTTCAAACCGTTTTGCAGCCATCGCTGCAAATTGATCGATTTAGGCGACTGGGCAACCGAAACCTACAAAATTCAGGGCGAGTCCGCGCAGCCTGTTTTCGACTCGGATAGCGATCGCTGATAAATTAATTCGGCCCTAAAAAGGCGCTGATACCGGCAATGCCTTGCCCGCCGGCGTTTACGACGCGGCCGATATCGTCCAGTTTCAAGCCGCCTAAGCCGAATACCGGTAGATTCGTTTGCTCGACTAAGCTAGCCATCGCCTCCCAACCTAAGGGTTGGATATTCGGATGGGTGGGTGTCGAAAGTATCGGCGCTAAAACGGCGAAATCCACGCCGATGTTTTCGGCGTGTCTTAGTTCTTTCAAATTGTGGCAAGACGCCCCGACCCAATCGTGCTTTGCCGGCCGCCTGCCGGAGATCATCAAGGCGCGGCTGCTTAGATGAATGCCGTCGGCTTTGACATCGAACAAAGGCAAATCGGAATTGATTAACAGCCGGATGCCGTGTTGGTCGCAAGCGGTTTGAACGACGCGGTATATCGCATGGATTTCCTTCGGCGGCAGGGATTTAACACGCAATTGCAGCAAGCTGACCCCGTGCCGGATGATTTTGCTCAAATTATCCAAGACCTGCCCGGTATTGTGGCCTTCCAAAATCGCGTAGCGATCGGGCAAGCGTGCGGCGGCGATGATGGGCCGATTTGCGGCGGGGAAGGTGAATGCCGCTAGCTGCTCGGGTTCGACCCAGCGCAAATCCTGGCTTTCCTGGGCTGTCGCTACGCCGTCGAATTTGCTGACCGACCAGACGTCCAACAGCACTTGCATATCGGGATAGCGGTGCCTGACCTTGATCAAGGGCCGGGCGCTACGCACTTCTATGCCGACTTCTTCGAGGAGTTCCCTTTCCAAGGCCTGCAACACGGTCTCGCCGGCTTCCAATTTTCCGCCGGGAAATTCCCACAAGCCGCCTTGATGAACGTGGTCGGCGCGCTGAGTTAGTAGAATTTTACCCTGCTCATCGCGTACAACGCCAACGGCGACATGCAATGCGGTGTCCATGACCATTTAGGTGCGATATTCGGCGTTGATACGCACGTAATCGTAAGAAAAATCGCAAGTCAGCACTTCTTCGCGGGTTTCGCCTCGGCCCAGGCGGACAGTGACGGTAATCTCCTCCTGGTCCATGACGCGCTGCCCGTCTTGCTCGGTATATCCGGATGAGCGCCCGCCGTTTTCGACGATGCACACGGTGCCCAGATAAATTTCGATCTTATCCAATTCCAAGTCCTCCAAGCCGGCGCGACCGACCGCCGCCAATATCCGTCCCCAATTCGGATCGCTGGCAAAAAAGGCGGTTTTAACCAAGGGGGAGTGCGCTATCGTCTTGGCGACCCGTAGCGCCTCGGCGCGGCTCCCGGCCTGCTCGACAACGATACGTATCAGCTTAGTGGCGCCTTCGCCATCGCGAATGATTAATTCCGCCAGGCGTTTGCAAACCTTGGTCACAGCATGAGTAAATGTCTCATATTCCGGCGTATCGGCCAGGATTTCCGGCGCGCCGCTGCAAGCGCTGGCCATCAACACGCAAGCGTCATTGGTCGATGTGTCGCCGTCCACGCTGATGCGATTGAACGATGTTTCGACGGCAGCCGACAAACACTGTTGCAACAAATCTTGCTTGATCGCAGCATCGGTCGCTATGAAACCCAGCATGGTGGCCATGTTGGGCTGTATCATGCCGGCACCCTTGGATATGCCGGTGATCGTCACGGCGTGGCCGGCAATATCGATGACCATGGAGGCGCCCTTGGCAACGGTGTCGGTCGTCATGATGGCGCGTGCGGCCTTATCCCAATTGCTCTCGTCCAAATTAGCAACCGCTTTCGGCAATGACGCAGTCAACTTGTCCACCGGTAACGGTTCGCCGATGACTCCCGTGGAAAAAGGCATGACTTGTTGTGCGATGCCGTCGACTTCGGCCGCTAACGCCGCGCAACAGGCGAACGCGTCTTGAAATCCCTGCTTGCCGGTCCCTGCATTCGCATTACCGGAATTAATCAACAGCCAAAGCGGATCTAACGCCAAGTGTTCACGAGCAATCAAAACCGGAGCGGCGCAAAAGACGTTTTGCGTGAACACCGCCGCGCAGCTACCCCTTTCGGCCATTTCGATGATCAGAATATCATCGCGTTCGTGTTGTTTGATGCCTGCATTGCATGTGCCGAGTCTGATACCTTTGACCGGGCGCATCACTGGAAAATCACAGTTTCCGACTGCCATTTCTATACCTGTTCATATAAATTAAACTACTTCCAAAACGATTACATATTCGCCATTTTCGGCTTTCGTTTCCAGTACTTTGTGGCCGTTGATGCGGCACCAGGCGGGAATATCCTGCATAACTCCCGGATCGGTACATTCCACCGTCAAAACGTCGCCCGATTGCAAGGTCTTGACTTTATCCTGAGTTCGAATGACCGGTAGCGGGCAAAGCAATCGCCGCGCGTTCAAAACTTCCCGGCTCATACAAACCACTCCTGCTCGATTTGATCGGCAGCCAATGGTTGGACTTGGATCCGGCGCTCTATTCCGTCGCGGCCGCGAATTGTAATATCGACCCGTTCAGCGTCTCGACCTTGACCGTAACGCGCGGTGATTTGACCGGCCAAATGCAGATCTTCTTCGCTCGGGCTACCGTCGATCAACACCAACGGTCCTCGATGACTGGCGCAGTTCATACTGATAAACTCTTTCTTGTAACCGCTCATGAAGCGCGCTTCGCCTTCCTCGCGGGCGATCACCAATTTAAAATTCGGTTTGGGGCGAATATGCCGCCCGACTTTCAACAGCATCACGTCATCCAATTCGTAATCCTTGCTGCCGCGAGCCTGCCATAAATCCACCAGCTTTTTGGAGTAAGCCTCGTCGGTTAAAAAGCAGCAACCGCCGGCGGGTTGAGCATAATCGCTGAATCCGAATTGCTTGGCCAGCGCCATTTGCGGTTTCCGGGAACGGCCGCTGAAACCGTACAATTTTTCCCGGCTGATCCAGCCTGCCCGTTCCGGCAAGGTCGCAGGCAGATTCCGAGCGCAGAGCGGCCTGACCAATAAATCATCCGCTCCGGATTCCTCGGCGACGATGGGCATGGTTTGCTTTCGTTGCGACATCGGACGTTGACCGATGACCTCGCCGGTAATGATGAAATCGAAACCGTTTTCCTGCATCCACTGCTTGGCTTTGTTGACCATGAAAATCTTGCAATCCAGACACGGATTCATATTGGCGCCGTAACCGTGTTTCGGATTGATCAGCACTTGCTTGTATTCTTCAATAATATCAACGATATGTAATTTAATACCCAATTGCTCTGCGACCCACAGCGAATTGTTGCGCTTAGGCTTATCGGCGTCTTGCTTGCGAATGGCGTGCGTGTGGCCTTCGACACAAAATCCGGTAAAAAAATTAATGCCCTCGACGTGTATGCCTTGTTCCATGATGACTTTAGTGGCCAGCATGGAATCCAAGCCGCCTGAAATCAGCGCGACCGCTTTTCGTTGTTGACTCATGACTGCGAAAAAACTGTACCTTAATCCAAATCCTTATTATACGTCATAGCCTTGCTTACCGACTTCAACTCATCGCACTCTTACTCTAAACTTGGTTTTGACTTTAAACAAATACTGACGGCGGACTTATGGAATTAAACGATTATTTGAAAATATTGGTGGAACATGACGGATCCGACCTTTATTTGACGGTCAATGCGCCGCCCGCGGCCAAGTTTCACGGCCAACTGAAGCCGCTGGAGAACGTCAAGCTGACCAACGAGCGTTTGAAACAAATCGCCAACAGCATCATGGATGAGGATCAGCGCGCGCAATTCGAGCACGTGCCGGAAATGAACCTGGCCATCGCCGAATCCGGCATTGGCCGATTCCGGGTCAATATTTTCAAGCAGCGCAATAGTTATGCATTAGTGATACGCAACATCAAGGTCGATATTCCTAATGCCGATGCCTTGGGCCTGCCGGCGATCTTGAAAGAAAAAATCATGGAAAAGCGCGGCCTGATTCTGTTTGTCGGCGGTACAGGGTCCGGCAAATCGACTTCGTTGGCGGCCTTGATCGATCATCGTAACAGCAACTCGTCGGGCCATATCATCACCATCGAAGACCCTATCGAATATGTGCATCCGCACAAAAAGTCGCTGGTCAATCAGCGGGAAGTCGGAGTCGATACGCTGTGCTATGAGGACGCCCTGAAAAATACCTTGCGCCAAGCGCCGGACGTGATTTTGATCGGCGAAATCCGCAGTCAGGAAACCATGGAGCATGCCCTGGCCTTCGCCGAGACCGGCCATTTGTGTTTGTCTACGCTGCATGCCAACAATGCCAACCAGGCATTGGATAGAATCATCAATTTCTTTCCCGAAGAGCGCCGCAATCAATTGTTATTGGACTTGTCTTTAAATTTACAAGCCTTCGTTTCGCAGCGCCTCGTGCCTACGGTAGACGGGAAACGCGTAGCGGCGATCGAAATCCTGCTTGGAACCAAACTGGTTAGCGACTTGATTCAGAAAGGCGATGTGCATTCGATCAAAGAGGTTATGGAAAAGTCGGAAAACCTCGGCATGCAAACCTTCGACAGTCATTTGATGAAGCTTTATAAAAGCGGCGTCATTTCCTTGGAAGAAGCCCTGCGCAATTCCGATTCGCCGAACAACCTGAAATTAAAGATTAATCTCAGCGAAGGATTGGGTTCGGCTACGGCCCCGAAATCCGATAGCAGGCTGGGTTCTTTGTCTCTGGAAGCCATCAGCAAGAAAGATGAGGAATCTGACGAGGGACATTAATCTGCATTTATTTGTTCATAGAACTTTAGACCGAGTAAGTACATAACGTCACGTTGATTCGTTGGCCGTGATTAATTACAGCGGTTTGTACGTCGCAGAACGACCCCTATGTGTAGTTCGAAACTATGTCAAGATTGTTGATACCGCCTGAATGAAAGATAGAATTCACCTTGGTTATGGCCA
>NZ_JBSYXO010000053.1:0-18201 GCF_054172045.1 Methylomonas sp. MgM2
AACTTCCGCTATGTCCGCCATCCCCATTGGCGCACCCGGGTGCCCTGAGTTGGCTTTTTGTACGGCGTCCATGCTAAATGCGCGGATGGCGTTCGCTAAGTCTCGGCGCGAAGGCATGTGTGTCTCCTTTTATTTATATTCTTAGATTCGACGTCTATGTTTAAAACATCGTATTGGCTGAGGCTCGGTGAATTGCAAGGATAACCAAAACCATATTCTTCGATTAGATTGCTGGCATCGGTAACGCCTTGGCATCAAAAAATGCAAAAGACCTGCAACTTCAAAAGTTGCAGGTCTTCACGCTATTACTCTAAGTTAGCGTGTCTTGATCTCATTACCTCTTCTTCGATCCCTTTTTCATGAATTACATGAGAAATGGTCGCTTCCAAGAAAACCAATGTAGACAATTCAAACACGGTGCCCATAGGCATCCCTCTGACTTTTCCGTATTGCTCGGTTCGACCGATTTGTAAAGTCAGATCGGCCATGTCACCGATAGTCGAATCATCTTTAGCCGAAATCAAGGCGATTTTAGCTCCGATTTCTTTGGCCTTTTTAGTAAAGGCAATTAACTGTTCGGTTTCACCTGAGCCGGAAATAATGATCAGCAAATCGCCGGCTTTAATGCTCGGCGTGACAATTTCACCAACTACGCTGACATCGTAGCCACCGTGCATCAAACGCATTGCGAAGAA
Source organism: Methylomonas sp. MgM2 (assembly GCF_054172045.1). Classification (NCBI taxonomy): domain Bacteria; kingdom Pseudomonadati; phylum Pseudomonadota; class Gammaproteobacteria; order Methylococcales; family Methylococcaceae; genus Methylomonas; species Methylomonas sp. MgM2. Next base: position 696 of record NZ_JBSYXO010000053.1, read on the forward strand.
ATTACCGACAAGCTTTGAACGTCCCGCACCAGAGATAAAAATTCTCTTGGCACCGTCCAACATTTCGACCAAAGTTTTGTCGTGTGATTCCGGTGTTGCTTCCAGGATGCTGGTAATTTTAGTTAAGATTAACGACTGATGCATAACTTACACCGCTGCTGCTTCTACCAATTCACGAATTTCACGAGCTGCTTCGGCAGGAGAAGGAGCACCGTAGATAGCCGCGCCAACCACGATAATGTTAGCACCGGCTTTAACGGTTTGATCGATAGTGGCGGGCTTGATACCGCCGGCAACCGAGACGCGAACATCCAATCCCAGAGAAGCGACTTCGTTCAAATCGCCAAAGGGTGTTTGGCCTGCGGCTTGCGCATCCAAACCGGTATGTACGCCCATGATTTGCGCGCCCAATTTAGCCGATTCGCGTGCGCATTCCGCTTTGTTCGGCACGTTGATCAGGTCAACTTGCACTTCGGCCGCGTGTTTTTTTGCTGCATTGATTACGCCACCGATGGTAGCCAAACCGGATACACCCAACACGGTGCAAATGTCGGCGCCAGCCGCATAGAAAGCACCGGCTTCGTATTCACCGGCATCCATGGTTTTCAGATCAACCAACAACAGTTGATTTGGAAAACGCTGTCTCAGTTCTTTAACCAAGTTGATACCGTTGTATTTAATGCAAGGAGTACCGATTTCAAAAATGTCGACATAAGGCGCTACTTGTTCAGCCAATGCTACGGTTTGGTCGAAATCCAGTGAGTCCAGCGCCATTTGAATTAATGGTCTTGCCATGTGATGTGCTCCGAAAGTTTTTAATTATTAGTAATAGATGATTTGCCATCTGTCGCAATCTGCTAGGCATATCACCTACTCGCGATGCGAACATAACTGTATGATAGAAATGGGACGTGTGTCAATGCCTGAGCCACTAAGAAAGTTCATCTATTCGTACTCGTAAAATGAAAGATAGAAAGCGGATTTAACGATGACTTGCTCAACCGCATAAGAATTTTAGAATGATAGAGCACTGTAATTAAACAGCGCTCTAAACCATCCTAACGGATACTATTTGGCCTTCTGATCTGCACTAGCTTTATCAGATTTCTGAGGCTGCTTTTCTTCGGCAAGTGGTTGAGCCAACTCACCTGAAAAGAGAATATCCTTTTCATTTTGCTGAATCGTCTTATCCCCTATTCCGTTAACCTTTTTAAGATCATCTAACGTTTGAAAATGACCGTGTTCTTCTCTATATTTTACAATGGCTTCCGCTTTCTTTGACCCTATTCCGGTCAACGCCTCGGAAATCGTTTCGGCATCGGCTTGATTAACATTAACTGGTGCGGCAAGCGCCATAAGCGGACATAAAGCGAACATCAAAAGCACTGTTTTCATATTAAATCTCCTTAAGTTAGGAATGATAAAATAGGCCATAGACCCTTCCCCCGCAGAGAATCAACCGAACCTGAAAGCTAGCTTAGTTTGAAATAGTCTTTTTGCAAGCTACATTAGGCCTATTCAGGCATTTGCGATCACTATCGCCCTTTTAGGAGCGGGCAATCTTTCACATGTCAACTCGTCGTCTGCTGGATCTAGAAAATCCCGTAAAGAATTAAACATCATCCATTCAGTGCTGCGCTGCTCAAGGACAGTTGTTTTTGTGACGTCGCACAGTCTAACGTTTTTATAACCACATCGCCGCAGCCAAAGCATTAACGCTTCACAACTCGGCAAAAACCAAACATTGCGCATTTGCGCATAGCGACGCTCCGGTAACAGTACCGTGTTCATATCGCCGTCCACAACTAGGGTCTCCAACACCAGCTCTCCGCCGGGCCGCAAACATCCTTTCAAATCCATTAAATGGTCTATCGGAGAGCGGCGGTGATACAAAACCCCCATCGAAAACACCGTGTCAAACAGCTTCATATCAGATGGGAGTTGCTCGCTGCCTAGCGGTAAAACAAAAACCGGCGCATCCCCTCCATGTAATTTACGCACTGATTGATATTGCAGCACGTTCAGCAAAGTGGGATCGACACCAACCACCATCCTCGCGCCAGCCCCTAACATGCGCCAGCAGTGGTAGCCATTCCCGCATCCCACATCCAAAACCAGACGTTTATGCAACGGCGCAATTTGAGCTCTAAGACGATCCCATTTCCAATCGGATCGCCACTCCGTATCAATGTGTAAGCCGAACAGATGAAACGGCCCCTTACGCCAGGGATGCAGTTTTTTTAAATTGTTTATTAATTGCTGGCGAAACTCATTCCGCAAATCGGTTGCCACACCAATACTGACCGACTCTACCAATTCTATCCGGCTTGGCGTTATGCTAGGCAAATCATCAACCGCCTTTTGCCAGCATGCGAGGTCGCCATGCGACTGCTCAGAAAACGCATTATTAACTTGCTCGGCAAGTTGTCTCGACCACGCGGTAAGGCCTAATTGATCCAACTCTACAAAGAGCCGCTGATAACAGTCGATCATTTCAGCGCAAGCATCGATGCAAAATTAAAATACTGAAACCAAATTTCTGCACTATCGAACCCCGCTTCCATCAACCGTTTTTGGTGAACGGCAAATGGTTCCGGTCGTAAAACGTTTTCTAACGCGGTTCTTTTTTGACTAATCTCCAAGTCGCTATAGCCTTGCATCTTTTTAAAATGTTGATGCATGTCAGTCTGTAAGACCTGTTGGCTCTGGCGGTCAAAGCTTAGCTTTTCCGATAAAATTAGCACTCCGCCCGGCAACATCCCCTGATAAATTTTCGCCAACAAAGACTCCCTGTCCGCTACCGGAATAAACTGTAAAGTAAAATTCAACACCACCACGGAAGCCCGCTCAATGGCAACTTGCCTGATATCGGCGCATAGGACTTCGATTGGTGGCTTGCCGGCATCGACTTCCAGTTTTTTTTGGAAGCGACTCACCATGGCCTCGGAGTTGTCGATAGCGACTATCCGGCAATTATCCGCGGAAATTTGTCGCCTCATCGCCAATGCCACCGCTCCCAAAGAGCAACCTAGATCGTAACAAACGCTATTTTCTTGACCAAACCGGCCAGCTAGAAACCCTATTGCTGAAATAATGGTGGCATAACCTGGCACCGATCTCTGGATCATGTCCGGAAAGACATTTACAACTGACTCGTCGAATTTAAACGCGGGAATCTCGCCAAGCGGATTCGAATAAAGTAAGTCTTTGTCAAACTGCATACGGATGACGCCCCCCGGATATAGGCTAGTCCGGGGAGCAAAAGAAAGTTTATGAATGCTCGCGGTCGGATAGGGCTTCGCTATTGCGTTTCGCTAATTGATTGATCACTTCTTGCAACGAACCTGTACGTTCAACTTCATTTTTGAAGCTGGTGCGATAGTTGGTCACTAAGCTCACGCCTTCAATTAAAATATCGTAAACCTTCCACTCGCCATTGGAGAACAGCATACGGTAGTTCACTGCTATCGGTTGCAAACCCGGTTGCAAAACTTCAGTTTTGACCATGACCTTACGCTGATCGCCGTCCGAATTAATCGGCAAAAATCGAATTGACCATTCTTTGAATTCGACAAACGCCCTGGAATATGTCCTTATTAGCAGCGTCTGAAACTCTTTTTTAAAAGCCTCTTTCTCCGCCGGCGTCGCGCTTTTCCAAAGCTTGCCCAACACCAACGCAGAAATCAAGTCGAAATCGGCACGCGGATAAAGCACAGAATGTACGAATTCTGTAATCTTTTTAAAGTCTTTTGTAAAACCAGGATCTTGCATGCGTGCTTTCAGCTGAATAGAAGCATCTTCAATCACCTGTTGCGGCTCTATTAAATCCGCGGCAACAACATCCGTTATCACCCCCACATTGACAATAAAACCAAACAGCAAAATTAATACTACTTTTATATGTTGTTTCATAATAACTATGACCACCTCGTAAACGTATCGTTGCAATTACAAACGTTGCATCCCGATACACTGTTACAATAACTATTCGTGATTTCCACCAACCCCGAAAGATTGACTTAAGATATTTAACCGGCATACAGCGATTATTTTACTATGGAAAAGATGTCACACACTAATGAGTTTTTCCCATCCATTCGGATGCGCAGAATGCGTTATCAGGCCTTTTCCCGCCGTCTAATGAGAGAAAACCAATTATCTACGAATGATTTGATCTGTCCGCTGTTTGTTATAGAAGGCAGCAATCAGCAACAAAGCGTGGCATCTATGCCCGGCGTGAACCGATTATCCATTGATCTGTTACTTAAAGAAGCGGAAACCTTGCTTAACCTTGGGATTCCGGCTATCGCATTGTTTCCGGTCATCGACTCGAATCAAAAATCGTTGGAAGCCAGCGAAGCTTTTAACCCGGAAGGATTAGCGCAACGCACAGTCAGGGCACTAAAGTCCGAACTTCCTGAATTAGGCGTCATCACCGACGTAGCCTTGGACCCGTTTACCTCGCATGGCCAGGACGGCCTAATCAACGAGCAAGGTTACGTTATTAACGACGAAACCGTGGAGGTGCTCTGCAAACAGGCTTTATCTCACGCAGAAGCGGGCGCCGATATTGTAGCGCCATCCGATATGATGGATGGCCGTATCGGAGCCATAAGACAGGCTTTGGAACAGGGCGGTTATATCAACACACGTATCTTGGCCTATTCCGCAAAATACGCCTCCAGCTTTTACGGGCCATTCCGCGACGCTGTCGGTTCAGCCGGAAATTTAGCCGGAGGTAACAAATATAGCTACCAAATGGATCCGGCCAACTCCGACGAAGCGTTACGAGAAATCGCCTTGGATATACATGAAGGTGCCGACATTATCATGATTAAACCCGGCATGCCTTATTTAGACATCATTCGCCTCGCTAAAGACACATTTGGCATGCCGACTTTTGTCTATCAAGTGAGCGGCGAATACGCCATGCTTAAAGCCGCTTCCCAAAACGGCTGGCTAGACGAAAAACAAGTCGTTTTGGAATCGCTGCTGGCGTTTAAGCGTGCAGGCTGCGACGCCATCTTAACTTACTTCGCAAAATCAGCCGCCCTATGGCTAAAACAATCATAACTTGTTAAAGACGAACAGACATGCAAGACAACACTCCTATTGACGAACTCTTAGCTCCGCAACGCCATTTCGGCCTGGAAGAAGCCGTTTTTGTTATTTTAGTCGTGCTATCGTTATCCGGCATAGTGATTACCGATTTTTCACCCCATGACGGCTATGGCTTCTGGCTATTGATGGTATTCGTATTCGCCGTATTATCCATTTTTGTTTCATGGCTACAAGCAAGAACTAACGAAATCGATTTCGGAGAAATCGCCAAACAGCAGATGATCCATTGGCTGCATACTCTAGTCATCGTCGGCGCGGCATTTCTGCTGAATAAGTCAGGACAGCTTACTGAGATCTCGGCAAGCTTGGTTATTCTTCTAATTCTGGCTTTATCTACCATGCTCGATGGATATCGTATAGGTTGGCAGTTTAGCGTATTGGGTTTTTATCTTGCCGGTTGCGCCATTATAGTTGCCTATATCGAACAATTTATCTGGACCTGTATAGGCCTCGGTTTTATCGTTGTGACCGGCACTTTTTTCTGGAATATCTGGATTCGAAAACAATCGGCCTTTCACAATGATTGATACCTACGCTGTTTTTGGCCACCCAATCCAACATAGCAAGTCGCCACGCATCCATAGCCTGTTTGCCGAACAAACATCTCAAAAGCTTCAATACCACGCTCAAGATGTCCCGGCAGAAGGGTTCTGCATAAGCGCCGACGCTTTTTTTCGTAGCGGAGGCAAAGGCTTAAACTGTACAGTGCCGCTAAAACAGCTAGCCTGGCAGTATGCCGATATTTTGAGTGAGCGCGCCAACCTCAGCAAAGCGGTCAACACGCTAGTCCTGCAGGAGGATGGCCGCGTCTTTGGCGACAATACCGACGGCATTGGTCTAGTCACGGATTTAACCGTCAACCACGGCATCGAATTATCTAATCGCCGAATCCTGATTCTCGGCGCCGGCGGAGCCACGAGGGGTATCTTGACACCTATGCTGGAGCATTACCCTAAACAGGTTACTATCGCCAACCGGACCCTAGTAAAAGCTGAAACTATTGTTAAGGAGTTCGGTCAGAAAGGCGACTTAAGCAGTAGCGATTATTCCGACTTAGACCGGCAACAGTTTGACTTGATTATTAATGCAACATCAGCAAGTCTTACAGACCAGTTGCCGCCACTACCCGAAAACTTGTTGTCGGAAAATGGTTGCTGTTATGATCTAGCTTACGGCAATCAGCCTACAGCATTTGTGCGCTGGGGAATTGCTCAACACGCCAAAATAAGCATTGATGGTTTGGGCATGTTAGTCGAACAAGCCGCAGAAGCCTTTTATTTATGGCGAGGTATTCGTCCGGAAACGGTTGCAGTGATTGATTTGCTGAATAGCGAACGTGATTGGTCCTACATGTTTACTTGAAATTTGACCTACACTATGTAGACAGAGACAATCACCATACCAACGCTGGGACTCAATGCGAAACGATCAGGAATGATATGGCTTCCATAAAATCTTTTTTCGACAAACAAAAGCCGTCCTCGACCGAATCCCGTTTGGGCGAGAAAGTTTTGCCGGAAATTCTCGGACAGCTTTTCCCTATTAGAAATTTCAGCGAAGAAATCCGGCAAAGTTTTGCGATGGAGAATCGCGTCGAACTCGTCGCTGCCGGCACGACGTTATTCAACATCGACGATACCGCCGATTCCGCCATTTATCTCATTAGTGGCAGCATAAAATTTACCGACCAAAATGGAAGAAGCTATGTAATCGAGTCCGGAAGTGCCCAAGCAAAATTTCCCATATGTAGTGGTTTAAAACACACAACCACGGCCGTGGCGCAAACCGAGCTCGGCATACTTCGGGTATCGCTAAAAATCATGACTACCGGCAACCGATTACAGCATAAGGTCATAGAAATTCCCGAAAAACTACGTAACAATCAATTATTGGCATTATTTTCCGATCATTTCCAACATCACGAGTTGGATACTCCATCTTTACCTGAGGTCGCCGTTAAATTACGCAAAGCGATTCAGCATGACGTCAACATCGAGGAAGCTGTCAACATAATTCAGCTTGATCCCGTTATTTCTGCAAAATTGATCGAAGTCGCCAATTGCCCATTATATCTAACCCTAGTACCTGCGAAAAATTGCCAGCAAGCCGTCACGCGTATCGGACTCAACGCGACTCGCAATTTGGTAGTCGCCCTCAGCCTTAAACAAATCTTTAAAAGCAAATCGCCTCTGATTAAAGATCGCCTTGAAAGACTTTGGAAACAAAGTCTTTATCTATCAGCTTTATGCCACGTGCTTGCCTCGACCAGTAAACAAGCCAATCCGGAAGAGGCTTTATTGGCCGGCTTGGTCTGCGATATCGGCGAGATACCTTTTCTTAGCTTTATCGCGAACCTACCTAAGGAATTCATCAACGAGAAAGAAATCACGGAGGCACTGCCCGTCGTAACGGGCGTGATTGGCGCAACCGTGCTGACCGAGTGGCAATTTGCAGATGAGTTTATCGATGTCGCTTTAAATTCCAAAAACTGGTATCAAAACAATAGCATAGAGTTGTCACTAACCGATATCGTGGTGCTATCACGGCTGCATGGGTTAATCGGAAAATATCCCAATGGAGACCTACCGCCAATCGCCACGATTCCAGCCGCCAGCAAACTAAAAGGTATGGCTCTGTCACCGGAGAACACATTGGCCATTCTCCATGACGCGAAATCCAAGATTCATGAGGCGCTAACCATATTCTTACGCTAAGCCTATGTTCTGGAAATTCTTGAAACCGTCCGTAAAAACCTCTGCCACTGCCAGTGATGAACGATTTATCGAAGAGCAAACCCCGCCAATAGAATTCTTACAAAAACTGATTCCCATTGGCGAACTGCCGGTCAATGAACTCGAAGGCATAAAAAGCACTATTCGCAGCTTTACTCCAGGTCAAATTATCTTTAGTCGCCGCGAACATGCGGAATCGCTGGTTTATTTATATTCCGGCAATATTTTTCTTGAAGCTGCTGATGGCAATGGTTACACCGTTGATGATGGAACGTTTCAGGCCTATTGTCCGCTGTCCAATCATACTGAACATCATTTCAGCGCGATTGCAAAATCAAATACAAAAATTTTGTATTTACCGCTATCGATCTTACAACACTGCCGAAAATCCCCGTTCATCAATAACCCCTTAATCAATTCAGCGGACATTCCAAGCGAACTGGCCAATAGCAAATTTTTCAATGGTTTTTGTACAGCCTTTCAGCGTGACGAGATACAAGTACCCAGCTTACCTGACGTTGCCATTAGACTAAGAAGAGCTTTGCAACAGGAAGTTACCAATATTACTGATGCCACGAAAATCATCAATATGGATCCCGCAATTGCATCTAAATTGATCCAAGTTGCTAATAGTCCTCTCTACCGTTCCATCAATACGATTTCCAACACCCATGATGCCATTAACCGCTTAGGATTTAGAGGCACGCAAAATATAGTCACCAGTATCAGTTTGCATAACTTGTTTCGTACCGATAATAAACTGTTAAACCGCAAACTACAGCAGATTTGGAAACAAAGCATAAACATTGCCAGTCTCAGTTATACATTGGCCGGCTTGACACATACCATCAATCCGGATGAAGCACTCCTAGCGGGGCTAACGTATAACATAGGCGCCCTACCAATTATCACCTATGCCGAAAAGCTTAAAGCATCTGAATACACTGAACAAGAACTGGTCCAAACCATCGCCACCAGCAAAAACTTAGTAGGCGCATTTATTCTAAAAAACTGGCATTTCCCGAAACATCTACAGCAAATCCCCAGTCAAGCCAGCTACTGGTATCACGACGAAGATTCGACATTGCAGACGTGCGACATTGTTTTGCTCGCACGTTTTCACGCTCAAATCGGCAACTCTCACAATCAAAAATTGCCGCCATTGCACACGTTACCCGCTTTCCTAAAACTGGGTATCAATACGCTCACTCCGGATATGTCCTTGCAGGCATTACAAGATGCCAAGCATAAAATTAATGAAGCAGTCAATTTTCTCCGGATGTAGTGATGAGTCTGTTCAAAAACATATTTCACTCAACGGCAACTACCACCAAACGACACATTCCGAAGGCGCTTGACCGGCGCAATCGATCAGCTCGAACCGACGCACCGCATACCACCCCGCCATTAGTCGAATGCCAACAAAACCTAAATGCCGAACAACTTAAAAAGTTCGCGCCCTTACGCGATCTCGATAATCAGTCTCTTAAAACTCTGTCGCATACTACGTCGCTATACCATAAAGACGCTATCATTTTTGTCCGTGACGAGCCAACGGACGGCATATATTACATACTCGAAGGCAAGCTTGAAATGCAGCCGTACAGTGACAATCGTTACGAGGTCGAGGCGGAAACGCCGCTAGCGGCGCTCCCGTTAAATAGCGGTAAACGTTTCGGCGCTACGGCCACGGCATCGACTGACGTCACCATTTTAAAGGTCACCGCCGAACTTAACCAACTTTGGGCGCTTCAACCGCAAGAAAGTTTATCGTGCGTCGAACTGTTAGATATACAGTTACCGGAAGAAATCAGCAACAAGCAGTTTTTCGATAGCTTTGCTAAGGCTTGCCGAGAAAATAAACTACGCTTGCCTTCACTGCCTAATGTTGCGATTAAACTTCAGCAGGCCATGCGACAAAACATCGGCATTAACGATGCCGTAAAAATTATTCAAATCGACCCTCCGATAGTAGCAAAGCTCATTCAGGCCGCCAATAGCCCTTTGTATGCATCTGTCAATCCGGTAAACAATTGCCATGACGCAGTCAATCGCATCGGACTGACCGGCGTCCGGAATCTGATATTGAGTATCAGTTTAAAACAACTGTTTCAATCCAAAGACCGCGAACTGATGAATGGCATGCAAAAATTATGGAAATCCAGCCTATACGTCTCCAGCCTATGTTTTGTGTTAGCGGAAGAATGCAGCGGGATTAATCCGGAAGACGCTTTGCTGGCCGGCTTAATCTGCGACATTGGCGCAATACCGTTGCTCCACTTCGCCGAACGATTTCCCGAACATTATCCAAATCTGACCGAACTGGAAGCTTCATTACCGTATTTTCGTGGCCCGGTCGGCGCCCTGGTATTACATACTCTAGGCTTTTCCAAAGAACTGACCAACATCCCTCAGCAGTCGGAAAACTGGCTATACGATAGCGGCGATGCGCTCGATATTACTGACATTGTAATTCTTGCCAAATTGCATCGCTATTTCGGCACGCACAAAGCCAAAGACCTTCCATACATTAACTCGATTCCAGCTTACTCTAAAGTCAACGAGAGCAAACTCGATCCCGATTTTTCACTCTCTATGCTCCACAAAGCCCAGAATCGCGTAGACTCAATAATGCATTTATTCTCCTGAAATCTTACTTGACTATAACGCCTAGCTCCATGACTAACCCTTTACTTGAAAACGCTGAGTTACCGCAATTTTCCAAAATTCAGCCTGAACACGTCGAGCCCGCGATCGACAGGCTACTGGCCGATGCGCGAGCAGTCATCAATACACAATTACAGCATGGCGGTCCCTATACCTGGCAGAATCTGATTGAACCCATTGAGGAAGCGGAAGATCGACTCAATAAAGCTTGGTCGCCGGTCAGCCATATGAATTCCGTAGTCAATAGCGATGCAATGCGCGATGCCTACAACGCTTGTTTGGGCAAGCTCAGCGAATATGCCACCGAAACCGGCCAAAATCGGGCCTTGTACGAAGCCTACCGCGAAATCCGTGATAGCGCCGAATTCGAAAAGTTCGATCGTGCCCAACAAAAAATTATCGAGAATGCCTTACGCGACTTTCATTTATCCGGTGTCGACCTCCCCGCGGAAAAGCAAACCCGCTTCAAGGAAATCAGCCAACAGCTATCCAAGCTATCGAGTGAATTTGAAGAAAACCTGCTCGATGCCACCAATGCCTGGCACAAGCAAATCATCCATATCGACGACTTGGCCGGCTTGCCGGAATCCGCATTGGCCCAAGCCAAACAAGCGGCGGAAGCCGAAAATAAAGAAGGCTGGTTAATCAACCTGCAGTTTCCGTCATATTTGGCGATTATGACCTATGCCGATAATCGCGAATTGCGCCGCGAACATTACGAAGCCTATTCCACCCGCGCGTCGGATCAAGGTCCGCATGCAGGCCGTTGGGATAACACCCACATCATGGAACAAATCCTGGCGCTGCGTCACGAAAAGGCCCAATTACTCGGCTTCAACAATTACGCCGAATTCTCTCTGGCGACCAAAATGGCCGAATCTACCGACGAGGTAGTGAAATTTCTGGAAGACTTGGCTGACAAATCCTGGCATCAGGCCCGTCAAGATCTGGTCGAATTGCAAGAATTCGCCGCAAAAGAATACGGCCTGCATGACTTGCAGGCCTGGGATATAGGCTATTACTCGGAAAAAATGCGTCAGCATTTTTACCAACTATCGCAAGAAGAAGTAAAAGCTTATTTTCCGGTTACTCGCGTGATTCCGGGCTTATTTGCCATCGTCGAAAAACTCTACGGTCTGCAAATCAGTGAAATCAGCGAATTCGATAGCTGGCATCCGGACGTACGTTTTTACCGGATATCGGATATAAGCGGCCAATTGCGAGGACGCTTCTATCTCGACTTGTATGCGCGCGGCAAGAAACGCGGCGGTGCCTGGATGGACGATTGCGTGTGCCGTAAGAAAACGACCGTCAGGGATGGTGGAAGTGCGGCAACGGGTACGGAACCCGTGCCGCCAAGCGCGGGTTTACAAACACCCGTCGCTTATTTAACCTGTAATTTCACTCCTCCAGCCGGTAATGACCCAGCATTGCTTACTCACGACGAAGTCCAGACCTTATTTCACGAATTTGGCCACGGCTTACATCATATGCTTACGCAAATAGACTATCTCGGCGTTTCCGGCATTAACGGAGTCGAATGGGATGCGGTCGAGTTACCCAGTCAGTTCATGGAAAACTGGTGCTGGGAAAAAGAAGCACTGAGTCTTGTCTCCGGCCACTACCAAACCGGCGAGGCTCTACCCGACGCATTATTCGAGAAAATGCTGGCCGCGAAAAACTTCCAGGCCGGTATGTTAATGGTACGCCAACTCGAATTCAGTCTGTTCGACTTCAAAATTCATCAAAATTACGACCCAGAGCGTGGCGGACGCATTTACCCGACTTTACAACAAGTGCGTGAACAAGTTGCCGTCGTCAAAGTACCCGACTTCAACCGATTTGCTCACAGCTTTTCTCATATATTTGCCGGCGGCTACGCCGCTGGTTATTACAGCTACAAATGGGCGGAAGTCTTATCGGCCGACGCCTTCTCTTTGTTCGAGGAAAAAGGGATTTTCGATCGTGCAACCGGCGAATCATTTTTACATAACATTTTGGAACAGGGCGGCAGCGCCGACGCGATGACGCTGTTTAAGAATTTCCGAGGCAGAGAACCGAATATCGACGCATTACTGAGACACAATGGAATCGCAGCCTAAGTCATAACAATACATCAATGGCGGCACCTGATAAAAAGACATACAATTCCTTACGCTCTTAAGTTTTAAAGTCGGGTATCCGGCGAGATCGCAATCATTATAATTATTAAATTAAGGGGGCTTTATGGCTGATACATGGGTTGTAGTAGCGGATAGCAGCAGAGCGAGGTTCTTCACGTTTGTAAGCAAACACGAAGCAATGCAAGAACAAGAAGGCATGGTACATGCCGAAGGTAGACTGCGCGATCAGGATGAAGTTAGCGATAAACAAGGCGGACTAGCAGGTGGTCATGGTGAAGGTGGTCATGCGTTTGAAGCGCCTACCGACCTCAAACACCACGACGCGGACGTCTTCGCCAAACAAATCGCCGATAGGCTGGAACATGGTCGGGTCAATCATGACTACGATCAGCTGATTTTAGTCGCACCGCCGGCATTTTTAGGTGCGTTGCGTCATGCCTTGAATGACCAGGTGACAAATTTAGTCAGTAGCTCATTCGATAAAGATTTGCTTACGGAAACAGAAGCGGCGATACGCGATCATATTTTCTGATCAGGGCCACGACCTGTTTTCGTATAAATCAGCAGATCCACGTATCCCGAAATGTTTTCGCTATGAGATTAAGCTTTCCGCGCCGATTATTAAAAATCGGCGCGGAAGAAACCGCAAGACATCCGGCTAGAGATTAGTATTTGATCGTAACACCGACATACATCGACCGCCCCATCCCCGGAACGTTTCTGCCCCAAGGCGGCGTAAATGCGGCGGGACCGGTTGGGTTCATGCCGAACCGGTCGCCTAAGTATGCGCCTCCCAATGGATAATAGTATTGTTTATCCAACATATTTTCCAAACCCAAGTCAAACCGCACATGTCCCCACTCGTAACCTGTTCTGGCATTCAGCAAGATATAGGAAGACGTTGTCGTTTCGTTACGAACTGATTGAACGTCACTCTTGCCGTCTACAAACTGCATTTCAAGCGAGCTTTGCCAATCTTGCAAGCGATGATCCAAACTCAACTTCATGTTGAACGGCATCATGTGATACAAATCGACCCCATCCGTACGCTGACCGCGCACATAGCTCATAATCGTATGAGTAGCGAATTCACCGAACGTTTTGTGTTTATACAATTGTGCGCGACCGGAAACATCAACTCCCGTCAACCAAGCATCGTGGTTGGCGAATTGCAGGTAGACAAAGTTGTTCGAACCCGACTGGGTTGGTGAATTACAGGCCGATCCAGGAATCGAACTCTGGCAGCGATCAACATCGATATAATTTTCCACATACGTGAAATATGGGGTCGCAGACACCTCCCAAAGATTATCCGTCGGCTCATGAAATGCTGTGGTGAGACTCACCGTATTTGCTGTTTCCTCAGTCAAATTCAGATTACCTACATAGCCATTTCCATCGCCGAACCAACCTATCATGCCCATATCCATCGCGCGTTGTCCCCAAGTGTAGAGCTCATACAAATTCGGGGCGCGATTCTTGCGCGCAAACCCTAATTCGTATTGGCTCATATCATTAGGCGTATATTGCACTAACGCGGTGAAATCGAAAAGATTGAAATTACGCTCATGGTCTTGCGCATTGAAGGCATTTGCAGCCGCCAAATCGGTTCTGGCGCCAGCGGCGTTGTAGATCGGCGACCCCATAACATTGCTTGTACCTAATAGATTTGGGTTATATGGTTGCACATCGCCTGTATCCATCATCACCCGGTCATAACGGAATCCGAGCATGCTTCGCCAATGTTCATCCCAATTGGCTTCCCATTCGCCGAAAAAACCAACTCGATTGCGCTGACCGTCGTTAATGTTGTAATAAGTGTCCGGCGCCATCATCCAATATGCACTATTCGGTTGAGGTTGATTAGGTCCCAAATTGATAGTCGCTGATGTATCACCATGAACAGGCGACCAATAATCATTAAGCATCTGTGCGTGAAAGTCGGTACCGACTCGGAACGTATCGCGCTCACTGTATGGAATCTCACCTTGAATTTTGTAACCCAAGTTAATACCGTTTGTATTCATCGGCATAATATTATTGGGCGGCGCAAAGGTTCCTACATACTCGCCATTAACTTTATTAGCAAACCGGTTCTGCTTGTCGCCGGCGATATCCATATTATGGATAGTATGTTCATAATAGAATTTGCTTTCGAGAGTACCCCAGTCAAACAAACCTTTATGCGTGATGTTGCCGAAAAGACTGTCGTTATTCGTCATATCCATTCGCTGGTTCGGGAAGCCTTGATAAGGTATGTGCTGCATCCCACCGCGAAACACCAGCAATTGATTGTCGAATTTAAATGATAACGCCGCTGATTGGTTTTGATTTTCATATTGCGTAGAGTTAACAATATTCCCGGTTCCGTCGTCGTAATCCATACTCTTGGTACTCGAACCGGCATATTCCAATCTAACGTTTTGATTTGCAATTCCAGCGGCGATGCTTCCTCCGTACGCATCACCGTTACTCCGATAAAAAGCAGAGACGCTGCCGTCTAGCAATATATCTTTACCCGGCTCGGCGAACACGGGCTCAGGTGTCTCAACCTTAACCGTACCACCTAAGCTATCCCCCCCCAAGCTGACTGGGGAAATGCCGGTTAAAATGATGATCTTACCAATATTACTACGGTCGATATACGACAAAGGCGGATTCATGTGGTTTGCGCAAGCGGAAGAGATAGTCATGCCGTTAACCGTGATTTTAACCCTATCATCATTCAAGCCATGAATAACCGGAAGATTCGATACTCCACCACCTTGGTATAAGCTGACACCCGCGGTATCTTCCAGCAATTTCGCGGTATCGCTGATTGCCGCGCGTTTACTTTTCAGAATATCGGCCTCCATTTCCGATGTCGTCAAGTCCTTTCTAGAGAATTTATCTGTGACGATAATTTTATCCAACACGACAGAATCGTCGCCTATCTGAACTTCTTCATTTTCGGCCGCAACGACTGAAGTGGCCATACACAGTGGCAGCAATCCGATTAATTTTGCACACTTTATCTGTAAACCAACAGAACGCGCCGTAGGTTTCCTCGGAATGTAAAAGGGGATCTTTGAAGTTTTCATATGTCCTTTTCTCGGGGCTTAAAAAATAACAGCGCCAATGGGAATAGTCCAATCAGTTTGAACATGAATAAGCGTTAATCAAGTAAGACATTTACCGTTAACGTATGTTAAACGCAACACTTGTGGTAAAAATAGTCAAAACCTTGTCTTTTACAAGCAAATTCTAATCCATGGCCCTCAATATATTGATTTATCGGGATACTTATACGCATTCATTTTCGGATTGTTCGACCGTATCGTCTGAACTATGTTATTTACCGCCTTAGAATATGGCATCTAACCCTACACAATATGTCTTTTTCATTAACTAGGGGAAATTTGACGACTTTCATCGTCGTCAATGCCCTGTATTTAACAGTGAACCTTTCTATCATTTATGCTGGGCGGCTCTAAGACACGTTGCTACTAAACAACATCAAATCAAAACTATGTTATTTCCCGCATACAGCCGACCGTAAAGCGAAATAAAAAACACTTGTTCTTTATTTGTTTTGAAATATACTTAATAAAACAAAACAAAATTAGAACGCATAAATGAACCTTACTCGTAAACAACAGGAAATTTTCTCTTTCCTTTTAGAAAACCAGAACAAGCTGCCACAACCTCTGACTTTAGAAGCGCTATGTACAGCAATGAGCCTAAAGTCAAGAGGTTCCTTACACGGGCAGATCAAAGCCTTGATAGAAGCAAAGCTAGTCGAAGCTCCGGAGCGAAAACAACGCGGCATTCGTTTAACGAGTTACGGCAAGTCATTCGCGCAACCCGACGAGGACGCAAGTGCTTTGCCATTGGTCGGCGTCATTGCCGCTGGCCAGCCGATTGAGGCGCTGGAAAACATTTCATACATGAAAATTCCTGAGCAAATCCGAACCGAAAAAACCTGTTATGTGCTGAAAGTTAAAGGTAATTCGATGATAGAAGAAGGCATATTCGACGGCGACTGGGTCATCATCGAACAACGGAGCTACGCTCGTAACGGGGAAATCATCGTGGCATTGATCGATAAAGCTGAAGCCACCTTGAAATACATTGAACAATATCCACACGAAACACTATTGATACCGGCCAACTCTCAAATGCAAGCCATGCGCTACAAGCCTGAGCAAATCGAAATTCAAGGGGTATTAGTTGGACAAATGCGTAGTTATACCCAACCTTAGGAGACCGTCATAATGCGTTATTCCGTTCACATGCGCGATCAAAAATTGAATCAACTAGCCATGCAAATTCGACGACATAGGCAAACCGCGATTAATATGCTGGAGGAAATAACCCTAATTGTTGTAATCTGGGGAATGTTTTTCCTTGCTGGGTCAAATTAATACTTACCACAATGTATCAGCTTTGTTTTTATGTGCCTGGTAGCCATCTTGAGCAAGTAAAAAATGCACTGTTTGCTGCGGGAGCAGGAAAATACCAAGACTATGATCATTGCGCTTGGCAAACGTTAGGACATGGACAATATAGGCCGTTACGCGACAGTCAGCCTTATATTGGAAAAATAAATGAAATAGAAAGCGTTCCCGAATATAAAGTTGAAATGATCTGCTTAGAAGAGAATATTCGAAAGGCTCTCCAAGCGCTGTTAGATAACCACCCTTATGAGCAACCCGCGTATTCCGTAATTAAAATACTGAAAGTTGACGAGTTCTAGATGAATAAAGAATAACTGGTTGCTATTTACTTCAATTCATATTCGAGGTGCAAAAAAAGCCCGCGTCATTCGGCGGGCTTTCGAGTTTGGTGCTTGGCGATGACCTACTTTCACATGGCAACCTGCCA
>NZ_JBSYXO010000054.1:0-17869 GCF_054172045.1 Methylomonas sp. MgM2
AAATAGCTAGATCATTGATTTGTACCAGAACAAACTTACGATCCGGACGAGTTGCATTTGGAAAACACCGAGTCAACTCGGAATAGAGATATTTGGAGACTTCTGAATGAATATCGACAATCCATTGGTAATTGTCTTCGGCAATCAACGCTTGAATACCGTGCAGGGCTGATCCTAGCAAAACCCCGTTATCATGGCTTGAAAGAATATTTTCAAAGCCATTTTCGTGTCCTGTTTTTTCAATTAAAGCACGTTTCAGGATGTTCAAATTAGCAAGATAAGTCGTTGAGTATGTCTGTCGTAGAATTCAGCGCGGACAGCTTAATCCTTCTCGGCATTCGTAGTAGCGTGCCTGTTCTGGGCAAACTGAACGGTAGGCAAAACCAGCCTGGGCAAATGCATCCTGGAGCACTGACTCATCAGAAATTCACGCCAATAAGGCCAAACATGATAGCTGGCGTTTTTCAGGGCGTATTCGTCGATACAGGATTGCTCCAGCTGTTCGTCAATCGTATATTCCGCCACAAATTCAGCTTCGATAAAGGCTCGGACAGACTTATCTTCTTCCTCAATACTCGGATCAACAAGACGGATACCCAATTCAATAAACACGCGCACTAGCCATTGGTTTTCGTCAACCATCGCCAACTGTGTTTGTTTAACGGTGTGCTTGGTTTGGGTTACCAATTTTTCAGTGTCTTGGTCATACTTTGGCTCAAAGTCCCCAACACATTGCGCAACACTGCTTCTTTGATAAACGTCGTGGATTTTCAGTTTATCAATGGCTTTTTGTAGATTTGCGTTCATCAGGCGTATTGTTTTTCTAACGCATTGGGTTCGGAAGTGCTTATTAACCGTAAATGGTTTTTAGGTTTTTCAAGCTGCACCATAGGTTGCCAGAAATTTTCGCTATGGCGTTCTTCTCTGGCCTGCGCATAACCGGCGTAATAATTCAGTATATTGGTCAGATGCTGATTCAAACTAACCCCTTCCTTGTCGGCAGCCTGAGCAAGCGAGCGATGCAAGCTTTTAGCCAAACGTAACGTCACACGACCACTGTATTCGTCAGCCGGAATCATAGGTGATGGCATGGTTTTACCTTGAGCAGCCAACATTTCTGCTGTTACCTCAATGGTGTCGATAGCGAGAGCATAGGCCTCCTCAAAACTGTCTGCGTATTCTGCAACGTCAGGTAATTCCGCGACACGGGCCTCGTAACAATCTTCACCATCGAACCAGCCTTTGCGCACGGTAATATTGTAATTTGAAGGATCTATCATGATGTTTTCTCCAGATAAGCCTCAAGCTCATCGTTATACTGCCTGAGAACTTGAATAATCTTGCCTATGTAAGCCGGTTTGATTTCAGGATTTTTGCCATGGCCGCAGTTGAACGAACCGCTCATAAACGAAGGCAGGCCTGGATGGACAAAAATTTTATGTCCGCCTTGCTTGCCGTCCCGCATCTCGAAACCTAAACCTTGTAATAGCCTTTTTACATCTTCACAACATAGATTGGTTTTATGTTGCTGTAATTGATCTATTGCTTCTTGAATACGTAGTCTAGCACTCATTGAGACACCACATATAGTGTCATATTAGAATATTTCATAACTATATCTTTTGGCTAAAGGTAACTAACTGTTCTAAAAGGTTTTCCAATCACAAGGATTTTGAGTATTTGGTTCTGTACTAGCTACATCAAGGTCGGTCAACCTTACGGCATAATCTTAAGAAGACTACTCAGGACTAACTAGTTTCAACTCGGTCATTGACAAGTAGCTAGTTACTCTCCATACTTTGCTCATCTCATCAGCCAAAGGCTGAAGGAGTTGAGCCAACGCCATGTGCGTTGGCTTTTTTATTTGTAGGGCCGATTTTTTATAGCACTACGCAATGCGGTTTTCATATTTTTTTAGTAGCTTACGGCGCGTATGGTCGTAGTCTACGTAATAAGCAGTGACAAGCCGGCGCCGCCCATCCTTGTATTTTTTCATCACAATCAGGTAATCAAGGTCTTTCAACCAAACATAGGTATGAATGTCTTTATCACCTTCCTGATAATCCCAATGCAAAATATCGGGTTCGGACAAGTTGTCCAGCATTGGTCTTGCCCATGGCAACCGCTCCGAACGTCTGAAATCTGGCAAACGATTGCCTGATTTAGGTGGATCTTCTCGTTCAACCAAATGCCAGAAAATCTCTTCTTTATCACGGTCTTTTTGGGGAAAGAACCAGACCGAATGCCCAGCATAGCTGGCAGGATTTTCGATGAAATCATGTCTGAACAACGCATATAGCGATTCCATCAACTCAACTGACCACGGAGACATCTCGAACATCGGCGGCAACCATCCAGGTAGCTGATTCATGACTACACCCGCTGCGGCTGGAAAATAAACAAATTCAATTTTTGTTCAACGAGAGGAGATGTATGCAACAGCGAGCGTCCAAGCCGTTGTTCAAGACGGTTGATGACCGCGAGTTTTGCAGAATTCCCCGAAAGGTTACGATGCTTATAACTGATAGCCCCCGTGATGAGATCGGCTACCTGCATTAATTCCATTTCATGTGAATGGACGTTTTGCAAATGATGAATCATTTGGCTAGTGAAGTCATAAACATTGTTACAAAGCACTTCGCGCAATTTTTTTAGCTTCAGACGGCTACGCGTATCTTTGATGTCCAGATAAATATCGTAACGGGAGTCAGGACTAAGGATTTTATTCAGCAACGAAAACATCATTTTGTAATAAAACAAATCATGGTTGCCTTGGTTAAATTGCTGATGGTTGAGTTGATGCTTGTTTTGCACCACCAGACCTCGGTAATGCAGCGGCTGCTCTGCGATAAACCAGTCAACTAACTCGATATAAAAATTGCGTTTGGCTTCAGAAACTTTGGCCCACTTTAATTCTCCACGCGCATTGTGTCTTGTTTTGATATCACGTAATTCCTGAGATAGTCGTCGCGCTTCATCTTTAGGGCACCAAATAGCCCCGAAAGCCATGATAGGCATGCCATCGTTTTCCAAATGACATGACTCATCAATGTAAATATTCAATAACGGATTGTTGTTGGTCATGATGAAAGCTCCCCATTCTCCAATTTATCCCACGCTTCCAACACCAAGCGGCGGGTGCGGTATTCGCCGAATTCTTTGAGTTCGTTGTTTTTGAGAACGCGGAAGGTTTCGGATGGGTAGTCGTCGCCCATTACGTCGGCGGGGTCGAGGATGTAACGCAGTTCGTCGCGGGTTAGGCCGTAGGCTTTGGCGTACCAGGCATCGAGTTCGGCACGCAGTTGGGCGCGGCGATCAGGATCGAAGGTGAATGGTTGGCCGTCGTAGCCGAGGTCTTGCGCCCAGGGTTGTAAATCGCATGCTGTGTAGGTTAGCTCTAAAACGCGGGGAACAAGGAAATCAAGATCAGTTTCGGTATAGTGGTTTGGTGGCAATACTGGAAGCTGTTTGAAAATGAAGAAATTAAAATTCAAACCGCCGACTTTCATTCGGGCCGCATAGTCCAGAATGATACTAGACAAGTTTGTTAAAAGAACAGACAACCTCTCTGGTGTCGAGTTAATCAAAGGCATATAAATTGGCAAGCTATTGCCTACTCCAGAATACGGAATAACACTTGTTATCAATGTCCTAGCACTTGCCCGTGAATCTGCTACATTTCTCCAGCAAAAAAACCAGTCATACTTCCAACCGGTTTCTTTTACTCTTTCTTTAACCTCATTTTCAGAAACCCAGTAATATGGCGTTGTTAGATAATCAGGGCTTTTTAGTTTTTCAGCTGATATCGATGGCAATATATGTGCTCGTTCGTTATTAGCGTCGGCAAAATCACCATGCCTGTGAGTGTATAGTTGAATCATTTTTGATTCATATAGCGGCAGAAGTAACTCGTTATCACTGACAAATTTATTTCCAGTTTTGCTACACGAAGCGTCAAAGAGCTGGTCAAAGGTTTTAAAAATGTGACTATCATTCGACATGTCGAACATGCGCATAAATGAAATACCCCAAGGATTATGTTCGTGCTCGGATACATTGCCTTCTCGAATCAGAACTTGGGAGTGGTTATAGATGATTTTAGTAATTTCAGCATCTCGCCGAGACTGAAAAATTGGGCACGTTAAAGTATTTGGATTGACTCGAAAAATATCATCAGGAGTCAAATTGAACACTCGTTCATAATTAAGTAATTCTTCAATCTTTTTGCCTTGAAATAAAAAAGTTGCCTCGTTACAGCTTTGCGCATGCCCAACAACAGTGGTCAAAGCAAACCTAAGCATATGTCCCTGTCCAGCACCGCTAAAAAAGCCCTCATTTTCAAATTCAAAGAAACTTACAAGGGAGCAATCAGCTATCAATTTGCCAAAAAAAGCCTTTGTTGAATTATCAGTAGCTAAGCCGCTTGGCACAATAAAGCCAGAGCGTCCAGTCGGAGATAGAATTTGAGTGATCGTTTCAGCGAACAATGCATAGGTGTTCACATCACCAACACCGGTCAACGAATAGCGCCCACCATCGTCACCTTTGACATGAGCAAACACGCTGGCCGCCTCGGCAGTTCGGCGAGCGCTGATGAATTCCTCATATAAACGCTGTTCGGCTTCGCATTCATGCGGGGATTGTTGCAGTTCGGGATAAAGTTGCTGCGCCAAGATGCCTTGGGCCAGCCAGTCGATGCGTTGCCCGCGTTCGGCTTTGTTTTTGGCTTCCGCGACATAGTGGTTTCGGGTGGCGAAAAACTCTTCCTCTTGCAGTTTGATGCGCTCCCAAGGCGGATTGCCCAGCACGCAATCGAAACCGCCCTTGGCGAACACTTGCGGGAAGATCAATGGCCAATGCAATACCCGCGCTTCGGCACACAACTGGCGTGCGGTTGCCAAACGTTCGGTTTGATAAACCCCATGCAGGTCAGCGGCAGATTGGTCGGTATACAGTTCCAGGTACAGGTTATGGCTGGTCGGCGTTTTGATTTTTGCATGCTCATCAGCCTTAGTTGCCAGGAAAGCACCGATCAGTAAATCAGCAGCATGGCCGAGCTTGTGCTCCTTGGCGTGCTGCAAAAACTCGCGATAGGCGGCTTCCTTGATCGCCGCTTGCTTCGGCGTTGAATCCGGCAAATTTTCCAGCGCTTCCAGCTCGGATAAACCGGCAGCATCATCAATGGCAATATCCAGATTGCGATTGTTTTTGAGTTTACCAAAAGCCTTCAGCGCTTCTTTGTTGGCTTTACTGATTTCTTTGCAAACGGCCTTGTCGTCGCCGGATAAGGGTTTAAAAGCCGCATCCGGTATGCCGGATTGCAATTGTTTGAGGTCGGTCAAACCGATCAATGCATCGCCGCAGATTAGATGGTGATCCAAAAACGACAGTGCCAAACCTTCTTCGAAGCCTTCCAACCACAATGCGGTACGGGCCAGTTCGATGGCCATCGGGTTGCGGTCTACACCGAAGATGCATTTGCTGATGACTTCGCGTAGCGCATGCCGGTAGTCTTGCGGCCTGACCGCACCTTCCGGTGCGCGCAATGCCGCCAATCGTTCGGCCAAACGACGGGCTGCGGCCAATAGGAAATGGCCACTGCCGCACGCGGGGTCGATGACCTTGATACTAAGTAAGGCTTCGGTTGGGTTGTCGGGGTTATTGGCCAGACGATCTTCAATGACCGGATCGAGTGCGGATTTGATCAGTTCTTGTACCAAACTGTCCGGCGTGTAATAGCTGCCGGTAGTTTTGCGAGCGTTGCCTTGAGTGCTGCCTTCGCTGGTCAGGCCAACAAAACCGAACTGGCGGGCCGGAATGTCGATTTCCGGCACCAGTTCCAACAAACTTTCATAGACCGAGCCGAGTTCTTCGGTGCCCATGTTGCGGTAATCGACTACCGCTAAGGTACCGCTGACATTCGACCAGCGCAGTTGTTTGACTGCTTCCAATAAGCTGGCATTGCTCAGACTGGCAGCATCCAAGTTGGAGCATTGACCAACGGCAAACAAGCCACCGAGTGCGGGTAATGCTAAGCGCGGTTCACCTGTAGCCAAGCTGCGGAATATGATACGTAGCGCCTGCCACTGATCATCGAATTGATTGCGGGCATGGCGGCGCAAACAGCGGTGTCGCAAACGGGCCAGTGCATAACCTTCGGCATAGGCTTTGCGGGCTGCAATCGCGGTGGGCGTGTTGTCGTCGGTATGTAAAACGCCGCGTTCTTCGACGGTAAACAGAAAGATCAACCGGTAAACCAATCGCAACAATTGCTGGAAATAATCTTCCTTGCTCAAACGACCTTCATGTAAATCCAGGCGCAGTTTTTCGTTGGCAGGATGTTGGATAAAGCCGTTGCCAAGTTGGAGCAAAGCATCGGTGACACCTAGTCTTAAGCCATCCCGCACGCGGGTACCTTCGCGTTGGCCTTCGCCGCGCCAAGCTTCCCATATGCAACCCTCTCCCCCAACCCCTCTCCCAGAGGGCGAGGGAAGCGGCATAGGTGCACGACTAGCATGCAGGATGCGCCAAGCCATTTCGAACTCTGCGAAACGCTGACCGTCCAGCATGTCTTGCAGATCGAATTCCAAAAAGCTGGGTCGCGTCAGGGTGGCGGCATCGCGCAACAGTCGAAGTTGCCTGCCGTTGGTGACGATTGCCCAAAGATGGTCGGTACTGGCGTTGACGAATTCCTGCCCCAATTGAAAGGCGCTTTTCTTACGGGCACCGCTGCCGATGATGGCAAAATGCGGATCGGGTTCATCGAGACCCAGGTTATGCGGGGCGATGACAACTGGAATGGCGTTACCTGCCAAGGCTGTGATGGGGTAATGGCGATCGCCTACTGCTAACTCACTGATCAAATCGATAGGTTGATATGCCAGCGCATCGCGCAAGAGATCGCAGACAAATTTAACCGTCACCTGAACGGAGTCGATATCTTTGCGTTCCAGGTTGGGGGCAAACTGTTTCCATTGCGCCGAGGCGATTTGGAAGGCACGGCTGTATTCGTCTTTGAGTTTTAATCCGGTTGGTATGCGGTAATCGGCTGCGGTTTGCTGAGTGGCTTGGCCGAGAGCGGCTTTTTCCAGTTGATCGGGTAAAAACAGGCCACCTTCCAAATGCAAGGTTGGCAGATTCAAGACGGTGGAATGATTTTTTCTGACGCGTTTCATACTGTTTCCTTACCTGTTTTCTTACAGCGCATCCGGCAACAAGACATAAACACCGATGATGTCCACCGGCAAACACGGGGTGACGCTGTATTGCCCCACATCGCGGGCCGCTTCGCGCACACGGCTATGATCGGCTAACAAGGTTTCGGCACGTTGCTGGGCCAATGCTTCGACGCGGTTTGATTGCGCCTGGATAAAGTCCAATGCTTGCTTGACTTCACGCTGCATGACTTCGGCGGGCAAGTTGCCACTAGGCTGGCATTTCAACAGATTGTCGGTTTGTTCATCGATCAGCCATTCCGGTTTGGTGCGGCCACGCACGGCCAAGGTCACGGTTTCTTCGGCCATAAGCTGATACGGCTGGCGGCGGCGCACATAGCTGAGTTGATGGCGTAGGCGGAGCAAGTACAACGTGGTGACGACATCGACTGCTTCTGTTACGGTGGCGGCACAGCGAGCCGCTAAAGGCTTGTCGCCCAACAAGGCTTCTTCCAGCAGATGTTCGGCTAGTAAAGTGACCACCGGATGGCTGCGGTGTAATTCTGTGAAATTCAGCAGCAAGGGTTTTTCGATGCCTTCATCGGCCAGACGTTGTTTTAAAACTTCTGGGAAGTATTGTGGCAACAGTTTGTAATTGTTGCGTTTGCCGTCTCCCAGCGGCGCATTCAGTTTGGCGCAAGCGGTTTGCACAAAACGTCTGACGTCTTCCTCTGTGCCCAATGCTGCTTGTTGTTTCTGCCATTCCGGCATAACTTCTTCGGGGCGAATACGGCGCTGAGCAAAAACGGTGATGTTTTTCTTGGTATTTTCCAGCGAGTCGTGCCATTCAGTAACCAACGGCTCCAGACTTTCATCGGCATCAAAATAATCAAACAGGCTCGCGTTACGATCGGTTCGTTTCATTAACGCTGCTTTTACTAACGCGTGGTTAATTCGAACATGGTCTTCCGGCATCGGCACCAAAACACCGAGTTCTTTTTTGATTGCCTCTGCTTTACGCAGAATTACATTCAATACAAAGCCATCAACCGGATTGTCTTGGCCATACAGCATGGAACAGCGCACTTGCAGTGCTTGCTGACCAAATCGATCAACACGGCCCTCGCGTTGTTCGTGACGGGTAGGATTCCATGCTAAATCATAATGGACGACTGCAGTAAACAAGTGTTGTAAGTTAATTCCTTCGGATAAACAGTCAGTTGCTACCAACAGGCGTTGATCGGCATCTTCCATCGCTTGAACACGTAGCTCACGTTCGTCAGAGGTGTACTCTCCAGTCACTGATTCAATAGCGATTGCCGGAAATTGCTTTCGCAGATGTTCCGCCACGTAATGAGCAGTGGCGATGTAACGGCAAAATACGACGGGGTGATAACCTTCTTCGAGAAGGTGTTTGATATGTTCGATGAGTATCGCCAGTTTGGGGTCACCGGATTTACCGCTCAGGCTTTCGGCTTGCGTGATCAGGTCTTGCAATCTGCCGATATCTTGCCATTGCGCTGGTGGCTCCAAGTCGCTACCGGCCAAATCATCGGCTTGACCATCGTACAAGCGATCATCGGTCAGACAATTCTCATTATCCAAAGCTCCGGCTAAACGGGTATTTAATGCTTTCACTGCTGCGGCTGGCGATGAAGCAACACAACGCAACAGAGCCAGCGTGGCATACCAAATCAGGCGGGCATTGCCGTTGCCTGCTGCCTCGACGGATTCCGCCAACTCGCGGCAATAGCTTTGTACGTCATCGAAAAACTGACCCCACGCGCCACTGAGTTGATAGGTGATTTCGGTGGTCATGCGTTTGGGAAAACCACGCGTATCGTGCCATTCATCGATGTCTTTGCGGCGGCGCTGCACGAAGTGGCGAGCCAGTTCTTGTCTTAGCGGATCATTGGCGGATGTTTTGTGTTGTAGCTCGGCGAACTTGGGATTGAGTAAAGACAGTAAGTTGTAAAAAGCCGCCTCGTCACCGGAATGCGGGGTGGCGGTGAGCAGCAGCAAATGACGTTCTTCATCGGCAACCAGACGTTGCAACAACTCGAAGCGCAGTTGCTTGCCTTGACCGCTACTGGCGCAGGTATGGGCTTCGTCAACAATGACGCATTCCGGCGCGATGGTCAGAAAATGTTCGCGGTGACGTTCGCTTTTGATGTAATCCAAACTGACCACCACACAATGATGATGGTCGAACAGACTGACACCATGTGGCAAGTCACGCTCAATGCGGGCAGCACTAGCCGAGGTTAGCGCGACGGCTTGTAAATTGAAGCGTTCGGCCAATTCGCTTTGCCATTGATCGACCAAGTGAGGTGGACACAGTACCGCCAAACGGTTGATTTCCCCCCTATCCATTAACTCGCGCACGATCAAACCTGCTTCGATGGTTTTACCAATACCCACGTCATCGGCAATCAGCAACCGAACGGTGGTCAGGCGTAACGCCATCAATAAGGGAACGAGCTGGTAAGCGCGTGGTTCGACGGCAATGTTGCCAAAGGATCGAAACGGGCCACCACCGGCACGCAATTTCAAACGCAAGGCATCGCGTAATAACAATGCAGCGGCATGGTTGCCAGGCTTTTCAGGATCGGGCACAGGGAACGTAGCGGGTTCAACGGGTTGAAATTCCAACTCCGGTATCAGGGCTATGATTTCATCATCCGCGCCGCCTAAGGGACGCAGGCGTAACCATTCGGCTTTGGATTCGGGTTGTACGACCCATTCACGTCCACGTGCTCGAACGAGGTTGCCGATACTAAAATTGGCAGCAGGCATATTCATGCAATGTTCTCTTATTTTTTACCGATGAGATCGGCGTATTGGGCAAATAGGTTTGGCCATTGATTCGGTGCGGAGAAATCCAGCACTTGCCAGCCTTTGTCTTGTAATTGATTTTTTAATTCTTCACTTATGGTTTCGACGAATACCAAAACCCGCTGAGCTTTATATTGTCCGGCTGCGGTAGCTTGGCCTTGACTGATTGACACCGCAACGGCATCGGGTTGTTTCAGATTGGCTTGTTGCAACGCTGCAAGCCATTGCTCGATCACACCTGATTCAGTTTCTGGTGCCTGTTCAATGCTGGGTTCGATTTCTGTTGGAATCACCATGGCGTGTGCCAAACCGATCAGAATTTTCAGCGCATCCTGATTACGGCGGTCAATGTTTTCATGATCCGGCTGATTGAAATACGACAGCAAACATTGGTAACACCCCGCTTCACAAGTGCTGTCACCGGTTGCATTTTTCCTTTCATGTTGCAGCAATGCATCCAGATCAGTGGCTTGATCGACATTATCGAAGTGCATCACATTCAATGCGGCTTTGGCAACCAGAGCCAAGCTGGTCGGCTCGCTAATCAAGCGTGTCAACACGCCTGCCCCACCTTCGGCGGCTTCGTAAAACAGCAAGGCTAATCGGTCATCACCATTCGGCAAAGGTTCGACAACCAGTTCAGCTTCCTCAATCTGGAAAGTTTGCTCAATGCCACGCTTGAGTGCCGATTGCAATGTCGCCATGGCCTCAGTCGATAAAGGGGCTGGCGATGGATTGGGGGTCAAAATCAATACATTGCGGTGATCCTCGACGAATGGAACGATGCGCTGGGGCGGGACTTTATCTAATAGCGCTTCTTCGTTGCCGCTGTCATCTTGATTCGGGTCGTCTTGTTTACTCCAAACACCAGTGATGGGGTTAATATAAAAACCCAGTTGGTTTTTGTCTTTACGCCGCCGCCAACCGCGATTGATCCGCCATATTCGGGCCGCAGGCGAATAAGTGATTTCGCATAAGGTTTCATCATTATGGATGACCTTGGCGACTTGTTTTTGCTGTTCACCGTTGATGCCAGGCAAAAAACGATAAGTAGTTTGCAACTCGAAACCTTGGCGTTGACGCTCTTCGTCGTTAATCGAAATTCGCTCAACCGGCAGGGTTTCGACGGTTTCGATACGGTAAAGTTGGTTGACCCAATCGCTCTCAGTCAATAAGGCATCGCAATTTTCACAACGATTTTCTAGGGGGGCGGAACCATTTTCATCGCCCAAATGCCCATAACCGCATTGACTGCAAACCAAGGCGGAGACTGTTCCCAAGCTGCTGTTGCTGGAAACGTGATCGGATGAACCAACGTTGAGTTTGGCCCGAACCACGCGGTACATGCGGCCTTCGTGATAGATCAAGCTGCGCGGGCCAAATTCGGATAAAGCCAAAAAGCGTGGTCGGCTGACCATTGAGCCTTCATCGTCCTTGCCGTTATTTGTCGCGCCGCCACGGGCAGGTATCCAGGCCATCAACGGCAAACGCGGGAAATTGTAGCCTGGCAAAAATCCTTGGCTGGCAAGGTAACGATAGGTATAAAAATCCGAGTTTTGCGTGTTATCCTTTTTTAGAAGGATTGACCTTTGCCGAACCGCATCACCGTAACGTCGAAGGGCGTTGTTTCGATCAGAGTTTGATGCAGTGTAACTTTTCGCAATACCATTACTCATCTCCATTTGTTTAAGCGTTGCTTCGAACAAATTACGCCAACGATCCAGGGCAGCGGTAAAGGCTTGCGGTGAGTCGTTGATAATCTGATCTACGAAACCACCATGAAACCAGCCTGAGCTTTTAATTTCCGACTCTAATTGATCGATGACGCGCTGTGCCGATTGTTTGGCCTTTACCAACACATCGGGATTGGTAAATCTTGCCAGTAGCTCAGCTTTAATCGGCTTGCCGTCTTGTTCCAGATCGATCAGTGGCGCGATGCTGCTATCGAGTTCGACCTCGCAGCATGCAAGCCAGACAGCATGTAAATGGCTTTCCACTAAATCGCGGTTTGCCAGGTCGAGGGTTGGCGGCTTGACGATGCCATGTACCATTTTGTCTGCGTTATGGAAAAACCACTGATCGTGCGGGCTTTGGGCGGCGCAATAAGTGATGACCAATGCTTGCTGACCGGAACGTCCCGCACGCCCACTTCTTTGCGCATAATTAGCGGGTGTGGGTGGCACATTGCGCAGGTAAACGGTATTCAGCGCTGAGATATCAACACCGAGTTCCATGGTCGGCGAACAAAACATCACCGGCAAGCGCTCCAAAGGCGTTTCGTGAGAAGGATCGTTAGCCCAATCTTGTCGGTCTTTATCGGTGAAGCGAAAGCGTTGTTCCAATAATTGACGACGCGCCGCATCCACTTGGGCGGTGTGTTCGTGTGCTTCGAAGTCGAACAATGGATGACTGGGTAATTTCAGCATTTCCGCCATCACCAAGTAAAGCTGACGGAAAAAGGTGTTGGTTTTACTTGAGTCAGTAAATTCAGCTACTGGCGGCGTGCACCAGTCCATGGCGGCTGCATTCAGTCGCCAACCCAGAATTGAACTATCGATGGTGTGCTTGTGAACATAGCCATAATTGGCCGCCGCATGGAGCAGTGATTCAAGTACGTCAACGAACTCCTGCTCTTTCCAACTGGTGACCTGATGGGCAAACGGAGAGTCTTTCCAAAATGCGGCACGCTTGATTTGCTTGGCGATCCGAGAACGAGGGCCTGCACTCACCAAATCTGCGCGTGGCTTGCCTTTATATTCTGGACGCTTACCCAGGATGAGGTATTTTGACGTAGCCAGCGTTTCATCGGGTGCAAAGGCCCAGCGTTCATTTAGGTACTGGTGGGCACTGGTTTTGGCTTTGTCCTGTTCGACGGCATCCAAATAACGACTTTCCAGACAAAGCGCCCACCTCATTTCATCGAACACCAATTGGCAGAAAGCCGCGCGATTGTCTGGCGATAAGCTATGCAAAATCGAGCCAGGTTGACCAAAGACCGAATCATCCTTGCAAAACTCGTCCAGGCTGCGATATTGGATGATCAATAAATTCAATTGGTCGAGATTCGGGTTATTAAACCGCCAACCCCTGCGTAAATCGCGTAATAGACGATAGCCTAGAATAAAGCGTAATGTACGCTGAGCCTCTGTTCGTGCAAGACCCATTAATTTGGGCGTACGCAAATATTCGCTTAGCGTGGCTGCATCGGTTCCGTTAAAACCCAGTGCCTTGAAGACTTCGTCGGCCAGGTTTTCTTCATTTAATAAACCGCTGTTGATTTGTAATCCCGCCAACAGCCCAGCGCGCAAGGTCAGCAAGAACACAAAGTCGTTAAAATGACCCGCTTGCAGGGCTGCATCCTGCCTATTGTCGGTGAATCCCAGTAATTTTCTGGGGTCAGGAAGCCCTTCCGGTATGTCTTTTTCTGCAAAGAGTTGCCGCAAAGCACTTAGCGTTAGCATCGTCGTTGCAGATGAACGACCTTCACCCGACAGGCTGGCCAGACGGTTGATATCTTTGCCGTGGGCTTCATGGACGAAACCACAGTTTAGGCAGAACCGAAACTTGCCAGGAATAAACCAAAAGTGTTCGCCACGGCCTTCGCTGCCTTGCGCGTCAACCCGTGTAGCAACTGGAACGACTTTTCGATAGCTCGATTTTATTTTGGGTTCTGATTTGGTCAGATCGAGCCAAATTTCGGGTAATTCTTCCAGTTGACCTTGGTATTGCTGAGAGGAATTAGCGGGGCATAAAAAACCGAATTTGATGTCTTCGTTATCGTCTGAACTGATGTCGTCGATTTCCCTTGGCCTATAAAGTATGCTGCCGTACTCTTCCCGCCATACCGGATGGTATTCCTGTCCGCATTCCCTACAGAAATGAGTCGGATATAAAAGTACTGATTCGGATTGACGACCTGGAGCAAAGCGTTGGGCATCGAGCGTGATGTGCCTTTTGTCTGGCGATTCTAATGTGGCATGTACTTTTCCTGGGCCGGAAATGAATTGATGCAGTTTAAAAGCAAATGGCGAACGTCCTTGAGGTGTTTCCACTTCATGTTGAACGGCAATCAGAAATTTTTGCAGCCCCGATTTAGCAATTTCTTCCGAGCAACCGGCATCTTGTGCCAAGCGTTTGGACGCTTCCGACAAACTAATGGGTTTAGCGCGATGCGGTTCACCATCCTTTGGTAATTCAATCCCTAAATTCAGTTCAACCCAAATCGCTAACGGGTCTTGCCTAAAGGCATCGAAGGTCGACCATGAAAAATCAGAATCAGTCAATCGATCCGATAATTGTCCTTTAACCGATGAGACATCTTTGGATGCATCGGTAACGCGTTCCAGTGTTTCGCGGATGATGTCATTCGGTGAGATGGGCGTGCCAAATAGCTTGCTGGAAACATCAGCGACAGTTTGCATTTGATCGGACACACTGCCCGTACTGGACATCGTGGCGGAGGTACCAATGCAGATTAATTGGTTTGCTTGCAAACGCTCACGTAATCGACGTACCAATAATGCTACGTCAGCCCCTTGGCGGCCCCGATAGGTATGCAACTCATCGAGAATCAAAAAATTGAGTCCTTTGCAATGCTCAACCACACGACGATCAGTATCTTCAAAACGTGTCAGAATCAGTTCCAACATCATGAAGTTGGTGAGCAGAATATCCGGCGGGGTCGCGGCAATGGCTTCACGTTCTGCGGTGCTTTCTTGGCCGGTATAACGTGCAACTGTAAACGGTTGTTCTGTTGGAGCGTAGCCTTCGAGGAATTTATTTAACTCTTCCAACTGGCTGTTGGCGAGCGCATTCATTGGGTAAATGACGACGGCTCTAGTGCGAGCGATTGGGTCTAACGCCTTTTCTTTTAGGATTTTGTCGATGACCGGAATGAAAAACGACAACGACTTACCGGAACCGGTACCGGTAGTAACCACATAACTTTGCCCTGACTGTGCCTTGGCGATTGCTTGTAGCTGGTGGATGTACAAATGAAGAGGCTGTGGATTTTTTTCCTGCTTACCGACCTGAAAAATATCGGCACACTGCTTGTGTAAAATGCCTTGTTGGGCCAGTTCTTGAACAGTCGATTGTCGTTTGTAGTTAGGGTTGATCTGAATCAGCGCTTCCGGCCAGTAGCGACCATCTTTGTATTCGGCTTCGACTTTTTCAATGATGTCAGCGGATGCAATGCGGGTAAAACTTCGAGAGAAAGAACTATAGTCAGCGATCAGCTCGTCACGGAAATCAAAGACGTTTTTCATAAGGTGCCAAGTCCTTTGGATCAGTTTTTTTAACGTGTCTTTATAACCTTAATTATTTATTAATGACAACTTGAGTAAAGAAACTTGCCAAATATTGACCAATAGGAGCTCAAATTGGGCGGTTCAATCAGCTCATCAAAGTACCTCTAATGGCCAACTTATTCGTTATGCTCAATATACGCCAGCAGCGGTAAGTCATACGGGCTATTGATGTAATAGTGTACTTGATCGCTCGGCACCAGATGCACGGCCTGGGACTCCCAACCCATATCGGCTGGATTGCCGCCGACCCGCCGGGCCCGGTAATAACGGGTCACCGAAGTGGATTTCTCGACATCGGCAATAAAGCCTACGATTTCGACTTTAAGGCCCGATTCTTCGTAAGCCTCCTTGATGGCCGAGGCCTGCGGCTTAATGCCGTCCTCGATGGTGCCCTTGGCGAAGGTCGCTTCGTAGCCACCGAAGCCATTGGTCGGCGCCACCATCCAGCAACGCCCGTCCGGCTCTTCGATCACAACGCCGGCGGCGTAATGCTTGCCTTTGTCGAGGCGAGGGAAGTCCGGTTCGTGCAAATTGGGACGCTGACCCTCGACCCGGTTCTAGCCGGCCGCGCTGCGCGGATGATCCCGCTAGGAACTGAATGCGACGCCATTGAGCCGGTCCGGGGTTAGGCCACCCGGACACACCGTGACCACCTCATCGTCGAAATGCCAGTGCTCCCACGGGGTTTCGCGATCGGGATCCTCGATGCCGACCGCCTTGCCCTTCTCGTCCTTTTGGATGCCAGGCTTTGTACTCGGGTTTTTTCTTGAACCAAGGCGGCAAGCTGCCGAAATGCACGCCGGGTTTTTTCAGCACCTTGGTATTGTACTCGGCGACGAATACCCCGTCTTTACGGGTATGCGCCCGGACGTGGGATTTATAGAATTTCATGCTACCTCCTAGATTACAACGCGAAAAATAAACCTATCGATTAACCGCATGCGTAACTGGCCCGACCAGAATCGCTGGCGGGCGCAGGATGGCCTGGTCGACCGGCCGCCATAAATGCAAACAAAAGGGATGACAATCAACGTAGTCCGACTGCGGCGGGTGATACTGCAGCACGCAATCGTCAGGATCCCAAAACAGGTCTTTGATTTGGCACATTTCGGCCCAGCTCGGGCAGCGGGTCGGCAAGCTGACGCTGACGTGTTCCCAACCAAAATCATCCGAGGCCTGGCAGCGCAGCACGCGCTGTAATTTCAGGCTTTTGACAAAAAAAATGCCGTTATTGCCATAACTAGAATTCGAAGCCAGCGGCCCCGTCTTAAGCCGGTGCTTTTCCGGCACATGAAACGCCATCAGCCCGCCTCTCCGATGCCGCGCGGCACCGGCGCATCTTCCAGGAACCGGTGGCAATTCCCGCAATAGCGGTGTTTAACATCGTTGGAATTGGTGCTGCTCTGGCCGCATTGGTGGCACATAATCCCGGGGCGACCGTCGATTGTGACCAAGCTATAGGCTTTTTGCTCTAAGTTGTTCAGCAACGGTTTGAGTATCTCGGCCACCTCGTCGATGACTTCCTGCGGCGCCAGTTGCAATTCCATGGCCTCATCGAATTGCAGCACCGTGTGGCATTTACTACAGACGCTGATATCGCCTGGTACCGGCGAGGTATCGGCATCGACTGCGGTGGATCGAGTCAGGTAAATCCCGCAGGCGGGACAATCTTGCTTGCGGGAACGGTAGGCTATTGGTTGCTCTATGATTTATCGTGGTCCTTTTTTGGTAAAAAAATACAAACGGGCTGAGTCCGTCACCCATTAGACCTTTACGCCCAGAATCCGGCTGCGGTAATCATCCAGCATTCTCTTGAGTTGCTGGCCGATTTGCTCATTGGACATTTTGCCGGCCGCGATCGACATTGCCGCCTTGACGCATTGCAAGGCCAGATGGTGAAAAAACGCCTCGATCGGATCATCGAGGCCATGCATCGGTACCCACGCCCGACACTTGCCGCGCAAGCGCTTGCCCTGCCAGGGCGCGATCTCCCAGTTGGGGTCTTCGCCCATGAGTGCATCGCGATAGCGTTTAATAATGACGTTGATCTCCTGCTGCACTTGGTCCGTCGGTTTTGTGCCGGCCAGAAACTGGTCATAAGTGCTGATGACTTCATTGGCGAAGTCACCGACGAATTTATGCACGACCTGTGCATTACCCAGGTAATGCTCGGGGTCTTTGACTTGATCGATGACCAATTGATCCGGATCATCGGCAGGGAATGATGGGTCATGGGTTTTCATGTGGGATGCCCTCCTTGAGGATAGTTATTCGATCTATGTTTGATCCGGCGGTGCTTCAACGCCGTGATAGTCTGCCTGTTGTGTTTCGCATGAGACCTTTTTCCAATGATATGAACCGTTTCCTCGGGATCGTTGCGATCCTTTCTCGGAAATTCTGTTAGCCTACGTCCAAGTTATGGTGCTAATTTCCTTTATAGTATAGAAAAAATAAACTTTAATAAACCAAAACATAAACAATCAGCTTTATTTATCAGGCTGTTGATTTTATCGCCCCCGCAATCCGCATTGATTCGCTGAGCCAGCCGCTAGATTAACTTATAAAGCATTG
>NZ_JBSYXO010000055.1:0-17858 GCF_054172045.1 Methylomonas sp. MgM2
AAACCGCCCGGCGCTACGGCTTCCAGGGACTACTCAACCTTCACTCGCTGGCGCTTCGTTTCCAAGGTTTCGCAGCGGGTGAAAAAAACTGAACGTTTGGTATTTTATTATGATTTGACCATTAAGGCAGAGTCTAGGACTTTCAATGCGCCAAAATCTATATCTGTTAAAAAGGCATTTCAATTGATGCAGCTTGTTCCTATTGAAAAACGGATCAAAGAAATATCAAAGGGACGAGAACAGCTTTATGTTTCTGATTGGAAATGGGACGGTGAAATTATTAGTATTTTGGTTAATAAGTCGGATAAAGGGCTGTCGGATCCAGTCTTCACGATACCAAAAGAAAAGAAACGTCGTACGGCAGAAAAGCAAGAACATGAAGGCCAAGACTTCTCTATTCATATTGTAATCAAATTACCACAAGATGACTTACAACCAGCTTTAGTTCTAATTGAATATTGTATGGGGCTCGGAGTTTCTACGATTCAGAAACTTCTAAACCAAATTCTGCAAGATGCAAAGAATATAGCGCCTCAAGATTTTGAGCAGTTACATCCAGATGGAGCAGTTGACAAAAGCGGTAAACCTAAAAAATACAACGTTGTTTTTAAATGTGACTTTGAGGGTCATATTTCTGATGATTTGAAATACGATCTTGATAACGGGAAAGTACAGTCTATTGAACTCATTACAGAAAAAGAAAAATATACCATCATTGATGAAGATGGTTATATTCAAGAAAAATGCAAAACGTTAGTTCTGACTTTAAAAGACGAGAATAACTCAATAAAAGACAAGTTCAATCGGCTTAAGAAAGTTTTTACAAAAAAGAAAGATGACTATAGTCGAGCCCGTATAAAGTTCAAAACACCGACGGGTGTTGATAGGACAGTAGAGATAGATATAAATGACGCATCGGCACAAGGTTATGTAAAAAAAGGAAAGCTGGAAGAATTTGAGATTGAATTGAAGTCTTCGTACGACAAATTCTGTAATTCAGTCCTCGAGAAGATGATGGAGCTTTTAAATCAGGAGCCATGATAATGTTTAAACGTTTGCTTCGACCGTTTTCTTATTTATCGATTGAGCATAAGCAGAAATGGAGGGTGGATTGGCTTTATCCTTTTATTCTATCTATAATATCAACCAGCATACTGTTCTATCTGAAAATATTTGGAAATATTGCTTTTTATGTAGATGGCGCAGTTATTTCAAAAATTCTTGGTTTTGTTCAATGTCTTCCAGGATTTTATATTGCCGCATTAGCAGCAATTGCCACTTTTAATAAAGCAGATATAGATAAAACAATGCCCGCACCAGCACCAAGGCTTGATATAACGGTGCGAGGTCAAAGCGTAGCAATTGAACTAACAAGAAGGCGATTTCTTTGTTCAATGTTCGCATTTTTAACGGCTGAAAGCTTTACATTGATTATTCTTGCCATATTTGGGCAGGCAATTTACCTACCGGTTAAAGCAATTCTCAGTCCGCACTATCATTTATTGGTATCAGCGGCATATATGCTGATTTTCTTGTTTATTTTTTGGCAGATGCTAATTACTAGCTTCTGGGGTTTGTTCTATCTTGGTGATCGATTGCATCAACCAGGCCAGTAAAACGATACATTATGATTTTCAAACAAAAACTAGAACTCACCTGGATCGGGAAAGACAAGCGGCCTCGGTTGGAACCGCGGATTTTGTTGGAGGATGCGGAGAAGTCGTATCATGCCAAGCAAAGGATGACGGACAACGATAGTTTCGATAATCGGCTGATATTCGGCGACAACCTGTTGGCGTTGAAGGCGCTGGAGCAGGAATTTAGCGGCAAGGTGAAGTGCGTGTTTATCGATCCGCCGTACAACACCGGCAGCGCGTTTACCCACTACGACGACGGGCTGGAGCATTCGATCTGGCTGGGTTTGATGCGCGACCGGCTGGAAATCATCCGCCGCTTGCTGTCGGACGACGGTTCGTTGTGGATCACCATCGACGACAACGAATGCCATTATTTGAAGGTGTTGTGTGATGAGGTGTTCGGGCGGGGGAATTTTGTTAGCAATTTGATCTGGCAAAAAGCCGATTCCCCTCGAAATTCAGCACGGCAATTTTCTACAGACCATGACCATATTTTGGTTTATTCCAAGAATCCTGAATGGGTTCCGCGTAAGCTTGAGCGAAGTGAGGAGGCAAACTCTATCTACTCCAACCCAGACAACGATCCGCGTGGTCCGTGGTTGCCGGGTGACCCCTACGCGAACAAACCATATTCAAAAGGACAATATACGATCACTGGCCCAACTGGTCGACAGTTTTCTCCACCGCCTGGTCGGTATTGGCGAATTTCAGAGGATAAGCTTCGAGAGTTAGACGAAAGTGGGAGAGTATGGTGGGGGCCAAACGGTTCAGCACGGCCGAGTATTAAGCGTTATCTATCCGAAGTGGGCGATTTGGTTCCACGAACCTTGTGGTCGAAAGAGGATGTCGGCAGTAACCGAACATCAAAAAACGAGATGCGGACGCTTTTTCCAGGTGATACCTCATTTGATACACCGAAGCCAGAACGCTTAGTCGAACGAGTTCTAAATATAGCCACCAACCCCGGCGACCTCGTCCTCGACTCCTTCGC
Source organism: Methylomonas sp. MgM2 (assembly GCF_054172045.1). Classification (NCBI taxonomy): domain Bacteria; kingdom Pseudomonadati; phylum Pseudomonadota; class Gammaproteobacteria; order Methylococcales; family Methylococcaceae; genus Methylomonas; species Methylomonas sp. MgM2. The sequence goes on from NZ_JBSYXO010000055.1 coordinate 2,629, forward strand.
CGGTTCCGGCACCACCGGCGCGGTCGCCCACAAAATGGGCCGCCGCTGGATCATGGTCGAGTTGGGCGAGCATTGCCACACCCACATCATCCCGCGCCTGCAAAAAGTCATAACCGGCGAAGATCAGGGCGGTATCAGCAAAGCGGTTAACTGGCAGGGCGGCGGCGGTTTCCGTTATTACAAACTGGCGCCCAGTCTGATCGTCAACGACCGCTGGGGCAATCCGGTGGTCAATCCCGACTACAACGCGGCGATGCTGGCGGAAGCCTTGTGCAAGCTGGAAGGCTTTGTCTATGCGCCGTCGGAAAGCCGCTGGTGGCAGCACGGCCATTCCAGCGAACGCGATTTTATCTACGTCACCACGCAAAATTTGTCCGCCGAACAATTGCAGGCGCTGGCCGACGAGGTCGGTGTGGGGGCGGATTTATCCGCCCACGAGGACGTTGGGCGAATGAATTCGCCCCTACAGAGCCTGCTCGTTTGTTGTTCGGCGTTTCACGGCATTACGGCAGCACAAGCCAACGAACGCTGGCCGAATCTGACGCTGAAGAAAATACCCAAAATGGTGTTGGCACGTTGCGAATGGGGGCATGACGATTACAGCCTGAATGTGGCGAATCTGCCAATGGCTGAACCGACGTCTGCGCTCAAGGAACCAACCAGCCGCCCGCGAACGAAAGTCAAAGATAGTCTTAACCTCGATTTGTTCGAGGGTGAAGCATGAACTACGAATTGACGGTGCATGCACAGGAAAGTCTGAATAAACGCCGGAACATCCAGCTGAAATGGCTGGAGCGGGTGCTTGAATATCCGCACAGAATAGAAGCCGATGCCATCGATGCCGAATTGGAGCATAGACCCGGCAAAATCGATGAATTTGATGGAGGGGTTCCGCGGGTCGTTGTCAATCCGCATGTCGACCCGATCCGCGTGATAACCGTATTTTTCGACCGAGCCATGAGGGGTAAGTTATGAAACTGAGTATCGATGAAGCAGCAGATGCTTTGCATTTGCAATTGGTGGATAACGACGTTATCGAATCGGAAGAAGTAGCGCCCAGCGTGATTGTGGACTACGACATCAACGGCGAAGTGATCGGGGTAGAAATTTTGCATCTCAGCAAGCGGCCGCATCCGGTTGATGTGATGGATTTTCAGTTTCAAACCCACCGCAAGCCGAAAAATTCAAGTGTCGATGTTGCGGCATGAAACGCGATAAAGCGTTGTCACTATTGGCGCAAAGTAAATCCGTTTTGGTGGAGCGTTTCGGCGTTACCCGTTTGGCGTTGTTTGGCTCTACGGTACGTGATTCGGCAACAGACGATAGCGATGTCGATATTTTGGTCGAGTTCGACGGCCCAGCCACCTCGGCGCGTTATTTCGGCGTGCAGTTTTATCTGGAGAATTTGCTGGGTTGTCCGGTGGATTTGGCGACCGACAAGGCGCTTCGAGCTGAACTGCAGCCCTTTATAGAGCAGGAGGCTTACGATGTTTGATGTGCAAAACATGCCGGGTTTAATTCAGCAACTTAATGGTTTGAAGGATCATTGTTCATGACTCAACGGATATTGAATGCCGTCACAGGGCGTTTGTCGCTGCGTCCGCCGCAGGCCGAATCTTTGGCGCGTTTGGTGCGTGCTTTGGACATGGCCCCCGAATTATTGCAGCACGAGAAAGATTTGCCTTCGGTGCTGGCCAGTTTGAAATCGTTATTTCCGACCCTGGAAGATTTCGAGCGCGACTTTCCTTCGTTGTGTTTTGCGTTGGCAACCGGCGTGGGTAAAACCCGTTTGATGGGCGCGTTTATTTCTTATCTGCATCTGGCGCACGGCATCAACAACTTCTTTGTGTTGGCGCCGAATCTGACGATTTATAACAAGCTGATCGCCGACTTTACGCCGAATACGCCGAAGTATGTGTTCAAGGGCATCGGCGATTTTGCCATCAATGCGCCGCGCATCATTACCGGCGATAATTACGATCAGACGGGTTTCGATATTACCTCCGACTTGTTCACGGAAGTTCGGGTCAACATTTTCAATATCGCCAAAATCAATTCAGAAGTGCGCGGCGGCAGGGAGCCGCGCATCAAACGCATGCGCGAAGTGTTGGGCGATAGCTACTTCAATTATCTGGCCGAGCTGCCCGATCTGGTGTTGCTGATGGATGAGTCGCACCGTTACCGGGCTAGCGCCGGGGTGCGTTCGATCAATGAGCTGAAACCGTTGTTTGGCTTGGAATTGACTGCAACTCCATTCGTTGAATCGGCGCGCGGGCCGGTGGCGTTTAAAAACGTAGTGATGGATTATCCGCTGGCGCGGGCGATGGAAGACGGTTTCGTCAAAGACCCCGCCGTCGTGACGCAGCGAAATTTCGACGCCAAGGCGCACACCCCGGAAGAGCTGGAAAAGATCAAGCTGGAAGACGGCGTGCGCTTGCATGAATCGACCAAAGTCGAGCTGTTGACCTATGCCCGCGAAAACGGGGCCAAGCCGGTCAAACCGTTTATGTTGGTGATTGCGCGCGATACGACGCATGCCGCACAGTTATTGACCTTGTTGGAATCCGATGCGTTTTACGAAGGCCGTTACCGCGGCAAGGTGATTCAGGTTGATTCCAGCCGCTCCGGCGCCGAAGAAGAAGCGATGATTACCCGTTTGCTCGCGGTGGAGCATGTCGAGGAACCCACGGAAATTGTCATTCACGTGAACATGCTCAAGGAAGGCTGGGACGTGACCAATTTGTACACTATCGTTCCGTTACGCGCGGCCAATGCGCGCACCTTGATTGAGCAATCCATCGGGCGCGGTCTGCGCCTGCCGTATGGCAAGCGTACCGGCGTAGCGGCGGTGGATCGCTTGAATATCGTGGCTCACGATAAGTTTCAAGAGATTGTGGATGAGGCTAATCGCGGTGACTCGCCGATCCGGCTAAAACAGTTGATTCTGGAGGCGCCGAGTGCTGACGACAGCAAAGTCAGCGTAGAAGTCGTATCGGTGGCAATGGCTCGATTGGGTTTAGGCGTGACACCGACCGTTACAAAGCAATATCGTTCCGACACAGGGGAAGTGAACGGTGACGTGAATGATGTCAAACCGGCCCCGCTCTTTTCCCGTGAGTCCGAATTACAAGCCGCCCGCGTCGTGATGGAGGTGATCGGCAGCTATGAAGTCAAACGAGATTTAGTTCCTAACAGCGCAGCGCTGCTCAAGCCGGAAGTGCAAGAAGAAATCCTCAAGGAAGTGACTGAAAGGCTAAAGCCGCTACAGTCGGAATTATTTGCCGATGAGCGCATCGATCTCGTCGATGTGGTGAAAACCACTACCGAGGTGGTTGTTCAGCAAACGATTGATATTCCGCGTATCACCGTGGTGCCCAATGGCGAAGTCACAACGGGATTTCATCCATTCACGCTCGACATTGCGCAGCTCCGCCTCCAGCCGGGCGAACGCGAAATTGTCGGGCAGCTGTTACGAACCAATGAACAATTCACCTTGGCCGCCGAAATCGGTTTGGTTGAACAACGCTTGGAGGACTACATTGTTCATGCCTTGGTTGATTACGACGACATTGATTATTTCACGCATGCCGAATTGCTCTACGACCTGGCCGGTCAAATGGTCAAGCATCTTGCCGGCTATCTTTCGGAGGCGGACGTGCAAAGCGTGTTGGATCGCGACCGGCGGCTGATTGCCCGCGAAATCCACGCGCAGATGATGGCGCATTTTTGGGAACAGGCGACTGAATACGAGGTTAAAGTCAGCCGCGGTTTTACCGAATTAAAACCCTGTAATTACACTGCCGGCCGCGCCGTAATTGCTCCCGGCAATTCTGCGGCATACACCCCGTCCCCGGGGATAATCGCGCATCACTACAGGGAAACAGTCACCGAAGCCGGCCGTATCAAACAAATGCTGTTTGGCGGTTTCGAACGTTGTTTATACCCGTTGCAAAAATTCGATTCGGACACCGAGCGCCGTTTTGCTGTCATCTTGGAAAGAGACGCGCAAAAGTGGTTTAAGCCCGCTAAAGGCCAGTTTCAGATTTATTACAAACTAGGAAACGAGCAGCCCGAGTATGTCCCGGATTTTGTCGCAGAAACCGAGTCGCAAATTTTCATGGTCGAAACCAAGGCGCGCGGGGACATGGATTCGCAGGAGGTTCAGGCCAAAGCCGCTGCTGCTGTACGTTGGTGTCGGCATGCTTCGGATCATGCGCTTGAAAATGGCACAAAGTCTTGGATCTACCTACTATTGCCGCACGATGAGGTTGCGGAATCTAAAAGATTGGCGGATTTTCAACGGTTTACATTGGCTGGCAGTTAGGATTTGGCCAAAAACCACTTCCCGTTTTGCCGGTGCGAACCCTGGGGCATACCGAATGAGGAACGCCGTGAACCCTTCCATGGGGGCTTGACGGCAGCGTCCTTGCCGCCGACATCCTCACTCGCTACGTCCCCAGTGACTATTGTCATATCGGGAAGTTATTTTGGACGATATCCTTAGTAGGGCTTAAGCGCTAAACGCTATTTTTTAAAGCCGATGAACTATATCGGCCATTTCACCGCCTTATGGTAGACGCTTCGAAATCTTCCTGGCGTTTTGGTTTGGGAAGGGTAATTGTTAGCTGTCACACTATTGAATCAGACCCGGTTTATTGTTGACGACGTTGGCCTTTATGGTTGGTTCGGTCCTGGCGACTCCGCAGAATTTTTCAGACAGCTGATCTGTAAATACGGATCTTGAGGGGGTGATATGAAAGCGAATTACACTGATTCAAAGACCTATCTCCGCCGCTGGCGTTTGGCCGTCACTCTTGCTGTTTTGGCTTGCGCAGGTTCCGCGCTGGCGAACGAGGCGGCATTGAGCGTGCGGGTATTGGGTTCCGGCGGGCCGGAGTTGAGCGATCAGCGCGCGTCCACATCGTATTTGATCAGCCTGAACGGGAAGGCGCGGGTTTTGTTGGACACGGGACCGGGAAGCAGTTTGCATTTCGAGTCCAGCGGCGCGAATTTCAATAGCATAGACGCATTGCTGTACAGCCATTTGCATGTGGATCACAGTGCCGACTTGCCTGCTTACATCAAAGCCGGCTATTTCAGCGGCCGCAATCGGGATTTGCCGGTTTACGGACCCGACGGGAATGCGGTGATGCCTTCGACCGCGGAATTCGTCGAAGGGTTGTTCGGCGACCGCGGCGTTTACCGCTATTTGCGGGAGTACTTCGTTCCCGGTGTTTCGGGAGCCTACAAGCTCAAGGTGCACAACGTGGTAACGCCGAATGACGGGCTCCGGTCAGTGCGATTGACGCCGGATATCAACGCCACTGCCGTGAATGTGCCGCACGGGCCGATACCCGCACTGGCTTGGCGAGTCGAATCGGAGGACTGTGCGGTGACGTTTACCGGCGATACGAATCGGCCGGGTACCGGCCTGACCAAGCTGGCGCATCGCAGCGATCTGTTGATTGCCCACCATGCCGTTCCGGAGCACGCCGCGGAAGTTGCGTTGAGTTTGCATATGCCGCCTTCCGCGATAGGAAAGCTGGCGGCCGACGCCGGCGTTAAACGTCTGGTGCTGTCCCATCGCATGCAACGTACGCGGAATAGCGAGGCGGAAACGCTGAAAATCATCCGAACACATTTTGCCGGGCCGGTCGAGTTCGCCGAGGATGAAGCGGTTTACCGGCCGTGCCGTTAAAGGAGACGGCCGTTATGATGAAAGAACCCTGCTCCCAAAGTCACGATCATGGTTTTTTAGCTAATCGGCTGTTAGGCGCATTTTGCAAACGGCGTTGAGTTTATTGGGACTCTAACAAACGTTCGATATCCTTTCGAATGGTGTTTGGGGTTACCAATGGCGCGTAACGCTTAAACACGTGTCCGTTTGCGTCGATCAGAAATTTGGTAAAGTTCCACTTGACGGCTTTGCTACCCAGCACGCCGCGCGCTTCCGACTTCAGGAATTGATACAAGGGATGCGCCCGGCTGCCGTTAACATCGATTTTTTCGAACATCGGAAAGCTGATTTGGTAATTTGCGTCGCAAAAGGCGGCGATTTCCCGGCTGTCTCCCGGTTCCTGCCGGCCGAATTGGTTGCAAGGAAAACCTAACACCACCAAGCCGCGTTCTTTGAATTGTCGATATAGGCTTTCCAATTCGCGGTATTGCGGCGTGAATCCGCAGCGGCTCGCCGTGTTTACGATTAATAGCACTTTGCCTTTATAGGATTCCAACGAAACCGGTTTTCCGCTGATGTCGTTAACCGTAAAGCCATAGATTGTGTTCATGCTGATTACGCCGTTTGCGTTTGTAAGGGTTTGGCCATGAAAAAGTTTTTGAAATAAGGCATGAAGCTGGCGGTAATCGGAATCGAGTAAAAACAATAAATGGCCGCGGCCTCGCCGGTCGAAACCCCAAACAGCCATTGCGGAACAAATAGGGTCATCAGCGCCATGAAACAGTGGTACGATGCGATCCTCCAGTTGTCTTTCCACAGAAATCCGCTGAAAGCCAATCCGAATAAGGAGCCGTGGGTGACAAGCAAGCCAAATGCCGCAGGGATGAGATAACCGATATGGTATTTACCCATGAATAAGCAGGCGACCTTGTCGCCGATGAAGTTGGGGTTGATGCCGAATAATTGCCATTCTTTCGGTAAAAAGGTGCAAATCAAAAACAGGGTACTCAATGCGATGCCGGTAATGGTCGCTTTTTTTAGGGCCAATTTATCGCTGGAATAAGTAGCGAGTGCCGGCATGATGGCGAAGGCCTGCAAGGCGATGTGATAGGTCGACAATTCGCTTAGGAGTAAATTGGTGCCGTAGCCGCATTGATCGGCGACCGGGTAGGCGAAATATTGAATCAGCTCCATTAGCGAGAAGTGGAATATGGCATAGGCGCGGGCAAGGCGTATCCAAAACGGTTCATCTTTATCCATAAATGTGATGCCGGATGCGACAAACCCGACTATACCGAGACTTAAAGACATATTTGCACTAAAACACATGACTAATCCGATTTTTTATTTGCAGCGCGGTATTTAGAACTTGGAAAACCGCGATTGCAAGGTTGAAAAATGTTCGATTAATTTCGGCTGCGCGAGTGAGCCGACGCCTGATTTTAACAAACTATGGGATGACTGATGTTAATTAGCATCAATTGTTTGTGTTTTTACAACTGTTCTATGCGTTGTTGCATGTCGTGCAAGTCAAATGTTCCCACTTTTTGCATGACGATATGACCGGCTCTATCGATCAAAAACGTCGTCGGAGTCAAGCGCACCTCGCCGAAGGCTTGGGCTAATTCACCCGAGGGGTCGAGCGCGACCGCATAGGGTAGTTGTTTGGACTCCGCCATGGTTACCACGTGATTGGGCGGGTCGTAGGGCATCGCTACTCCGATGATGTTCAATCCTTCTCCACCGTACTGGCGATGCAGGCTGATCAGGTGCGGGATTTCTTCGATACAACCTGGGCAGTCCGTCGCCCAAAAAGTGACGATTACCGGCTTGCCTTGCAGCTCGGATAATCTTATGGTGCCGCCTTTGATGGTCTTGAAGCCGACATCCGGCGCGGCGCGCACCGTTTGAGTTTGCCAATACCAGCCTAGCGCGGCGATTAGTCCGATGATTAGAAGAGCGGTGCTTAATTGTTTGATATGCATGCTTGCGAAAGAGTCGTCGCTGTTTGGGCGATGCCGATTACGGCGTAAATCCTAAAACTGTTAGAATGCTTATCTTATCCAATAATCCCGAATCATGACGATGAAAAAGATACTGATTTCCGATAAGCTGGCTGAGGATGGCATCAATTTCCTGACCGAGCAAGAAGGTTTACAGGTCCATATTCAAACCGGACTCAATGAGGATGCGTTGTGTGAGATTATTCCCGAATACGATGCCTTGTTGATCCGCAGCGATACCAAGGTGACCGCAAAGGTGCTAAAAGCCGCGAAAAAACTGAAAGTGGTGGGCAGGGCCGGTATCGGCGTGGATAATGTCGATTTGGGCGTGGCGATGGAGCAGGGCGTCATCGTCATGAACACGCCGGATGCCAACGCCACGACCACGGCCGAACTGGCGATAGCGCATATGTTTTCGTTGAGCCGCAACCTGCCGGCCGCCAACCAATCGGTGCGCGAGGGCAAATGGGAGCGTTCCAAGTTGACCGGCGCCGAAGTCGCCCACAAGACCTTGGCGATATTGGGTTTCGGCACGATAGGCCGCATTGTTGCGGAGCGCGGCAACGGTTTGGGCATGCGGGTGATTGCCTACGATCCTTTCGTCGCACCGGAAATCTTCGAGAAATATTGTACCGAAATGGTCGATTTGGAATCCCTGGTCAAACAGGCCGACTATCTGACGCTGCATTGCCCGCTATTGGAAAAAACCCGCCATATCATCGGACGCGATCAACTGGCCATGATGAAAAAAACCGCCCGTTTGATCAACTGCGCGCGCGGCGGTCTGGTCGAAGAAACGGCGCTGTACGATGCGCTGAACGAAGGCCGTATCGCCGGCGCGGCCTTGGATGTCTACGAACACGAACCGCCCAAGGATTCGCCGCTGTTAAGCCTGCCGAACGTGGTGTTTACCCCGCATTTGGGCGCTTCGACCAAGGAAGCCCAGGTGGCCGTCAGTGTGGAAATCGCCCGCCAGGTCGTCAAATATTTGCAAACCGGCGAAGCCGTCAATGCATTGAATCTGCCGCGCCTGTCGGCGGAAGAGTTGAAGCAGGCGCAGCCGTTCATGAATCTGGCGCACATACTGGGTAATGTCCTATTCGGATTGATCGACCAGCCCATCCAAAAACTGGAAGTCGCGGTCTACGGCAAGGCGGCTTTGGCTAAAATCCGGCCGATTTCCAGCGAAGCCCTGGTCGGTTTGCTGGAAGGGCAGTTTTCGACGCCGGTCAACCAAGTCAACGTCGAGAATATCGCCAAGCGGCAGGGGATTAGCTTGGTCGAATCGCAAACCGAAAAATCGGAAGGCTACCAGTCGTTGATCAAGATCACCGGCCACTGCGTCGACAAAAGCATCTCGTTGGCCGGTACTTTGCTGGGCGACCACCATCCGCGTCTGGTCAGCATCAATCATTTCGAGATCGAGGTCGTGCCGGAGGGCGCCTTGTTGATCACCCGGCACGACGACAAGCCGGGCGTGATCGCGGCGATTAGCTCCGTTCTGGGCACCGCGAATATCAACATCACCCGCATGCAGGTCAGCGTTGCGGACGACAATCAGTTGGCGATGATGGTCATCAGTGTGTCCGATCCTCTGAACGAGCAGATTTTGAAAGCGGTTTGCGATGTGTCCGCCGTGCAAAGCGCGAGGCAGGTCGTATTATGAGTTTCGACGTGATTTGTTTCGATTGCGACAGTACCTTGAGCCGGGTCGAAGGCGTAGACGAGCTGGCGCGCCGGCGCGGAATGTTCGACGAGGTGGCGGCGTTGACCGATAAAGCCATGAACGGCGAAGTAGCGCTGGAAGACGTGTACGGGCATCGCTTGGAGTTGATCAAGCCTGACAAGGCGGCGATGGATTGGCTGGCGGATTTGTATATCGCCGAGATCGTCGACGGGGTGGCCGAAACCGTCAAAACCTTGCTCGAACATGGTAAGCAAGTCCATATCATCAGCGGCGGTTTGCGCCAGGCCATCTTGCCGTTGGCCGCGCTGCTGGGTATTCCGGAAAGCCGCGTGCATGCGGTCGACGTGATGTTCGACGAAAACGGACAATATCTGGATTTCGCCCGGCAATCGCCGTTGGCGGTCAGCGGCGGCAAAGCCAGGATCTGCCGGCGGCTCAGGATGCATCATTCATCTCTGGTGATGGTAGGCGACGGTCAGACCGATCTTGAAGCCAAGAAATCAGGCGCCTACATGATAGGTTTCGGCGGCGTGGTCAAGCGGCCTTTGGTGCAGGAGCGATCCGACCTTTTTATACCCGACGCTTCATTGACGGCCATCTTGCCCTATGTATTGTAAAGGGACTCGATTAGCCGTTATCACGATGATAAAATCCGGCACTTTTAAAGTTTTAGACTAGAGAGAGACAATGGCAGGGCATAGTAAGTGGGCCAATATCAAACACCGCAAGGGCGCTCAGGACGCCAAACGCGGCAAGATATTCACCAAAATGATTCGTGAAATCACCGTGGCGGCCAAAGGCCCCGGCGGCGGAGACCCGACTAACAATCCGAGTTTACGCAGCGCGATCGATAAGGCGTTGAGCGCCAACATGAAGCGCGACACGATCGATAACACGATCAAGAAGGCCATCGGAGCGGTCGATGGCGTGGTTTACGAATCGGTGCGTTACGAAGGCTACGGCCCGGGCGGTACGGCGGTGATGGTCGATTGTTTGACCGACAACCGCAACCGCACGGTGGCCGAGGTGCGCCACGCCTTTTCCAAGCACGGCGGCAATTTGGGGACCGATGGCTCGGTGGCGTACATGTTCCGCAAGGTCGGCATCATCAGCTATTCCAACGAAGTCGACGAAGACGCGTTAATGGAAGCGGCGATGGAAGCCGGTGCCGAGGATATCGTCAGCAACGACGACGGTTCGATCGACGTATTCACCAGTCCCGACGATTATCTGAACGTCAAAGAGGCGTTGGTTGGCGCCGGCTTCGAGCCGGAAAACGCCGAAGTGACGATGCATGCCGACACCAAATCCGAATTGGATGCCGATGCGGCTGAAAAAATGTTGAAGTTGATTGACCGCCTTGAAGATTTGGATGACGTGCAGGACGTTTATACCAATGCCGATATCAGCGACGAAATCATGGATGCGGTCGGCGCATAATTTAGTTTCTGACCTTTCGACACATTGACTAGAATCCTCGGTATCGATCCAGGCTCTCGTATCACCGGCTACGGCGTGGTGGAAACCACGCCTAATGGTATTCGATACGTTGCCAGTGGTTGTATCAGAATGCAGACCGAGGATTTTCCTTCTCGCCTCAAGCAAATTTTCGACGGCGTCTCCGAGATCGTTTCCGTCTACCAGCCGCGGCAAATGGCAATAGAGCAGGTATTCATGCATAAAAACGCCGACTCGGCATTGAAGTTGGGCCAAGCCCGCGGAGCCGCGATCTGTGCGATTATGAATCAGGATCTGCCGGTGTTCGAATACGCCGCGCGTCAGGTCAAGCAAGCGTTGGTGGGCAAAGGAAATGCCGATAAGCTGCAAGTTCAGCACATGGTCAAAATCTTGCTCGGTATTCAGGGTGAAATTCAAGCCGATGCCGGAGACGCATTGGCGATAAGCCTTTGTCATTACCATTATCAGCAAACGGCGCAACGTCTGCAGAAGGCTGTATCGTGATCGGTTTTTTACGCGGCAAATTGATACATAAGTCGCCTCCGCAGTTGGTGTTGGACGTGCAGGGCGTTGGTTACGAAGTCGAAGCGCCAATGAGCACGTTCTATGATTTGCCGGCGTTGGGCGAAGAAATCAAATTGCACACCCATCTGGTCGTCCGGGAGGACGCTCATATTTTGTTCGGTTTTGCCAGCGAAATGGAGCGTACCCTGTTCAGAACGCTCATTAAGGTTAACGGTGTGGGGCCTAAAATGGCGCTGACTATTCTATCGGGCCAGAGCGTAGAAGAGTTTTATCGGTGCGTAGACGATAATGATGTGAAAGCCTTGGTGCGTTTGCCCGGCGTTGGCCAAAAAACGGCCGAACGCTTGATGGTCGAAATGCGCGGACGTTTACCCGAGTTGAGCGGGGTTGCCGCATCGGACTATCGTTCTCGATCTTCTGTTTCCGCTCCTAACAGTCCTAAGCAAGAAGCAATTAGTGCCCTGTGCGCGCTGGGTTATAAGCCGCAAGATGCGTCTAAAATGGTGCAGTCCGTTGCCGGTGAAGACAAGAGTTGCGAGGACATCATACGTTTGGCGCTCAGGAGTACGGTCAAATGATAGAAAGCGATAGGCTAATCACCGCCCAGGGCAATAACGACGAGGAGCGTCTGGATAGAGCGATTCGGCCGAAGCGGCTGAAAGATTATGTAGGGCAAAAGGAACTGCGGCAGCAAATGGAAATTTTCATCCAGGCCGCCGTTAGCCGGTCGGAAGCGTTGGATCACGTATTGATTTTCGGACCGCCGGGCTTGGGTAAAACCACCTTGGCTAACATCGTTGCCGCGGAGATGAACGTCAATATTCGGCAGACCTCGGGGCCGGTATTGGATAAGGCAGGCGATTTGGCGGCGTTGCTGACTAATTTGCAGGCGCACGACGTATTATTTATCGATGAAATTCATAGGCTTAGCCCGGCTATTGAAGAAGTGCTTTATCCTGCTATGGAAGACTACCAAATTGATATTATAATAGGCGAAGGCCCTGCCGCGCGTTCGATCAAGCTAGATCTCCCTCCTTTCACTTTAGTCGGTGCAACGACCCGTGCCGGATTGCTGACGTCTCCGTTGCGCGATCGATTCGGTATCGTCCAGCGTTTGGAGTTTTATAGCATCGAAGAGTTATCGATTATTGTCATCCGCTCGGCGGCGATGCTCGGTATAGCGATGGAAAATGGTGGAGCCGATGAAATCGCTTGCCGCTCCAGAGGTACGCCCCGCATCGCTAATCGTTTGTTGCGTAGAGTTCGCGATTTTGCCGAAGTTAAAGGCGACGGGATAGTATCGCGGGATATTGCCAAGCAGGCCTTGGAAATGCTGAAAATCGATCAAAACGGTTTCGATATATTGGATAGAAAGCTGCTGAAGGCGATGATTGAACATTTTCAGGGGGGGCCGGTCGGGTTGGATACTTTGGCTGCGGCGATCAGTGAGGAACGTGGAACGGTCGAAGATGTGCTGGAGCCTTATTTGCTGCAGCAAGGTTTTATCATGCGGACGCCCAGAGGGCGGGTGGTCACGCAGAAAGCCTATATCCATTTCGGCTTGCAGCCGCCCAAGCAAATCCAGGCGACCGACGACCTATTTGATGTTTAATACCGCGTTAAGAAGTGAATGAAAGAATTTAGCTGGCCGGTTAGGGTTTATTACGAGGATACCGATGCCGGTGGCGTGGTGTTTTACGCCAATTATCTGAAGTTTTTCGAGCGGGCGCGAACCGAAATGCTGCGGAGCTTTGGTTTCGAACAAGATCGGTTGATCGAGGAAGATAAGGTTGTTTTTGTGGTGCGTTCGGTCACGGTCGATTATTTAAAGCCGGCCCGCTTCAACGATCAAATCGATGTTAGCGCCAAAATCATTGAAAACAAAAAAACCAGCCTTATCTTCGAGCAGTCGATCACCCGCGATCGAGAGGTGTTATGTAAAGGAACCGTTCGTATTGCCTGCGTCGACGTCAAAAGTATGAGGCCGACGTCTATTCCCGTTTCTATCTTGGAGCAATTAACTTAAATGAATACCGATTTGTCCATATTGCATTTGGTCAAAGAAGCCAGTTTTGTCGTTCAGTTTGTCATGTTTATTCTGCTGTCGGCGTCGCTTGCCTCGTGGACATTTATTTTCAGCAAACGAAAAGAGCTAAGCCAGGCTGTTGGCATTACCGATGATTTCGAAGACGAGTTTTGGTCGGGCGTCAGCTTGGCCGAACTGTATAAAAAAATGTCCAGCGACAGGTTCGATCCGGAGGGCATAGAAAAAATCTTCTTAGCCGGTTATCGCGAGTTCGCCCGCATGCGGCAGAAGGGGGACGTCGACCCGGTCGTACAGGTCGAAAGCGCGCAACGGGCGATGCGTATCGAGTTGGCGCGAGAACTGGAAAGACTGGATGAAACTTTACCGTTTCTAGCGACCGTGGGTTCCACCAGTCCCTACATCGGCCTGTTCGGCACGGTTTGGGGCATCATGAATTCGTTCCAGGCGTTGGGGCACGTAAAAAACGCCACGTTGACCAACGTCGCGCCGGGTATTTCGGAAGCCTTGATCGCAACGGCAATCGGATTGTTCGCGGCGATTCCGGCGGTGATTGCCTACAACCGGTTTTCGACGCGTTTGGATCGGCTGGCCGGTCGTTACGAATTGTTCGTAGACGAATTTGTCGTCCTTTTGCAAAGACAGGCGCACACTAAATGAACGTAGCCGGAAGTAGCCGAAAATCGCGCAAACGCCGCGGGCCGATGGCCGAAATCAATGTTGTGCCGTACATCGATGTCACGTTCGTGTTGTTGATGATCTTTATGATTACCGCGCCGCTGGTTCAAACGGGGGTCGATGTGGATTTGCCCCAGGCAGAAACGGCCGCGGTCGATTTAAAGGACGAGCCGCCGGTGATTGTGTCGATCAAAAGAGACGGGAGCTTTTTTATCGATATCGGAGATAGGCAAGACGAACCGGTTGAAGAAGGTGTTTTATTGACCCGGGTTGCGGCTGTACTGCGTAATAACCCGCAGGCGCAAATTTACGTACGCGGCGATCATTTGGTTGAATACGGCAGAATTGTAACGGTGATGGCGGCATTGAAAACCGCCGGTGCCCCTAGAGTTGGTTTGATGACTACCCCGCCTCCCGAGAAGTAAATTCAGTATTCCATGCGGAAATATACTCTTCCATTTGCACTGGCATTGGCGCTTCATTTTGCCATTGTATTGATGTTTAGTTTAGGTTTTCATTCTAATCCCGAAGTCGCGAGAGTTGATCCGATACCGGAGATTATCGATGCGACCATACTTGACGATACACGCATTCAGGCGGAAGCCGATCGCCTGAAAAAGATCGAAGAAGATAAGCGGTTGGCAGAGCAAAAGCATCAAGAACGGTTGGAAAATGCCAGAAAGAGCGAACAACAATTATTGGAGCAAGCTAAGAAGCGGCGATTACTCGAAGAACAAAAGGCCAAAGAAGCGGCTGAGAAGCTCAAGCAGGCGCAATTAGAAGAACAAAAAAAACGCGAACGATTGGAAACAGAGCGCAAAGAAGAAGAACGTAAGTTGCAAGAAGCAAAGGAAAGACGTTTACAGGAAGAAAAGCAAGCCAAGGAAGCGGCGGAAAAGCAAAACAAACTGGAAGCTGAAAAACTAGCTCGGGAAAAGAAGTTACAGGAACAAAAAGCGGCTGAACAGGCCAAGGCGGATACCGAAGCCAAGCAGAAAGCCGAAACGGCGGCCAAGGCCAAGGCGGATGCCGAAGCCAAGCAAAAAGCCGAAACGGCGGCCAAGGCCAAGGCGGATGCCGCAGCCAAGCAAAAAGCCGAAGCGGCGGCCAAGGCCAAGGCGGACGCCGAAGCCAAGCAAAAAGCCGAAGCGGCGGCCA
>NZ_JBSYXO010000056.1:0-15166 GCF_054172045.1 Methylomonas sp. MgM2
ACGATGGTTTGCGCTTTGCGATTCGTGAAGGCGGCCGTACCGTCGGTGCGGGTGTTGTTGCTTCTATTATCGAGTAATCAATCGGTCGATAGACGAAGTTCTTTTTTCTGGAATAGGTCAGTAGTTCAATTGGTAGAGCAGCGGTCTCCAAAACCGCAAGTTGGGGGTTCGAGTCCCTCCTGGCCTGCCACCAGATACAGTTTTAAGTAAAAGTATAATGAGCGCACAAGCAGAACAAGCTACTTCGGTGGCGGATATAGTAAAACTGACAATTTGCCCGATCTTGGTCTTTGCGGGTGTGGTCGCGTTCTATTACTTTTCTGATTTCCTTTTGCTTTACAGGGTGTTGGGCTTGGTTGTAGTCGTTGGTCTCGCGCTCGGTCTTTGTTTTACGACGGCAAAAGGGCAAGCGGTTTGGTACTTTATGGCCGAATCGAAGCAGGAAATGAGGCGCGTCGTTTGGCCTACTCGAGATGAAACCATAAGAACGACGTTGTTGGTTTTTACTATGGTATTTATCGTTGGCTTAATCCTTTGGTTGTTGGACATGTTCTTGTTGTGGTCTGTTCAACTTCTCATGACTAACGGGATGCAATAATGTCGCTACGCTGGTATGTGGTACATGCGTACTCAAATTACGAAAATAAGGTAAAGCAGGCCCTAGAAGAGCGCATCAAGCGTGAAGGTCTAGAGCAATATTTCGGCAAAATTCTCGTTCCGACCGAAGAGGTTGTCGAAATGAAAATGGGCCAGCAGCGGAAAAGCGAAAGAAAGTTTTTTCCTGGGTACGTACTAGTACAAATGGAATTGAATGACGAAACTTGGCACTTGGTTAGAAACGTACCAAGAGTTTTAGGATTTATTGGCGGCGCCTCTGATAAGCCTTCGCCTATCTCTGATAAAGAAGCGATGGCGATCCTAAATCGAGTTGAAGAAGGTGTTAATAAGCCTAAACCTAAGATATTGTTCGAAGTTGGCGAAGTTGTCCGTATTATCGATGGTCCATTTAAAGATTTTAACGGCAGCATCGAGGAAGTTAACTACGAGAAGAGCCGCCTTAGGGTTTCCGTGCTGATTTTTGGTCGTTCTACACCTGTAGAGCTCGAGTTTGTACAGGTTGAGAAAATTTAACTTCTCACAAGTCTGTATTTAACGAGTCCCTGTCATTTTTCAATGCCAGGGATTTTTGTTTCTTGGGGAGCCGAAAGGCGTTTGAACCCGTTTAGGAGTATAAAATGGCAAAAAAGATTGATTCATATATCAAGCTGCAAGTAAAAGCAGGCGAGGCGAATCCGAGTCCGCCGGTCGGTCCCGCATTGGGGCAGCGCGGCGTCAATATTATGGAATTTTGTAAAGCTTTCAATGCTCGTACCCAGGACGTGGAAAAAGGCATGCCTTTGCCGGTCGTTATAACAGTTTATAGCGATAAAAGTTTTACATTTATCACTAAAACGCCGCCGGCATCGATTTTGTTGAAAAAAGCGGTCGGTATAAAAAGCGGAAGCAGCAAGCCTAACTCAAGCAAAGTTGGCACCGTTACCCGTATGCAATTGGAAGAGATCGCGAAAACGAAAATGCCTGATTTGAATGCGGCAGATTTGGACGCGGCGGTTAGGACTATTGCCGGAAGCGCGCGCAGTATGGGTTTGAACGTGGAGGGCGTGTAATGGCAAAGTTGAGTAAAAAAGCGAAAGCGATCAAAGCGAAAGTGTCCACCGTCAAACAATACTCTGTTGCAGAGGCTGTGACCTTATTAAAAGAATTCGCCAATACCAAATTTGACGAATCGGTTGATGTGAGCGTCAATTTGGGTGTCGATCCGCGTAAATCTGATCAGAATGTTCGTGGTGCATCGGTATTGCCTAACGGAACCGGCAAGACGGTCCGAGTGGCTGTGTTTACCCAAGGTCCCAATGCCGATGCCGCGAAGGAAGCCGGTGCGGATATCGTTGGTATGGACGACTTGGCTGAGCAAGTCAAGCGAGGTGAAATGAATTTCGACGTTGTCATTGCCTCACCCGATGCTATGCGTGTTGTTGGTCAATTGGGACAAATTTTGGGGCCGAGGGGCTTGATGCCAAACCCAAAAGTGGGAACTGTAACTCCTGATGTTGCGACCGCAGTTAAAAACGCCAAATCCGGTCAGGTCAGATATCGTACCGACAAAGCCGGTATCATACATTGCTCAATTGGCAAGGTCTCATTTGACGAAAATGCGATTAAGCAAAATTTAGAGCATCTGATCGTCGATTTGAAAAAAGCGAAACCGACCGCAGCAAAAGGTGTTTATCTGAAGAAGATTTCGATTTCTTCAACCATGGGGCCTGGCCTGTGGATAGATCAAAATAGTATCGATATTTAAAGACTTTGGGTTGCCGAATTCCTCGGCAACCGTCAAAGACCGTAGGTGCTTTACGCTTAATAGTCCTACGCAGACGGGGGCTGGAACCAAATGAGGGGAAAGAAACCGTAAGGGGCATCGTAAGATGCGTTTCATAGCTCCTGATGTGAATCAGGAAACTACCGGAGGTAGATGTGGCACTCAATTTAGATGGCAAAAAAGTTGTCGTAGAGGAAGTTGCTGAATATGCCGCAAAAGCCCATTCTGCTGTCGCGGCGGAATATCGTGGTTTGTCAGTTACCGAATTAACGGAGCTGCGTAAGACTGCGAGAGAAACGGGTGTTTATTTGCGTGTGGTCAAAAACACTCTGGCAAAGCGTGCGGTCGTTGGAACTGAGTTCGAATGTATGCAGGAAAAGCTGGTAGGCCCATTAATCTTGGCGTTTTCCATGGAAGACCCGGGTTGTGCCGGCCGTTTAATCAGCGAATTTTCTAAAACTCATAAAACCCTGATTGCGAAAATCGTCGCGATAGGCGGGCAAGCTTTTGACGGTAGCGAACTGGATCGCTTAGCGAAGCTGCCAACACGCGATCAAGGTATCGCCATGTTGATGTCGGTCATGAAGGCACCTGTTGAGAAACTGGCGCGTACGTTGGCCGCAGTCCGAGATGAGAAAGAGAAAGAAGCGGCATAATTCGCATCATACAGTTAACACGCATTAAAATTTAGAGGAATATACAATGGCAATTTCAAAAGAAGACATTTTAGATGCAGTTGCAAACATGACTGTAATGGAAATCGTTGATTTGATTTCGGCGATGGAAGAAAAATTCGGCGTCTCGGCAGCAGCTGCGGTTGTAGCTGCGGCACCTGCAGCCGCCGCCGCTGCAGAAGAAGAAAAAACCGAGTTTGATGTTGTTCTGACAGGTTTCGGCGACAACAAAGTAGCGGTGATTAAAGCTGTTCGCGGTCTGACCGGCTTGGGCTTGAAAGAAGCGAAAGATGCAGTAGAAGGTGCGCCAAGCACTTTGAAAGAAGGTGTCAGCAAAGACGAAGCTGAAGCAGCCAAAAAAGAACTGGAAGCAGCCGGCGCAACCTGCGAAATTAAATAAGCGTTTTGCGCACTTATCTGGCGAAAGCCTAGCAAACCGGGCTGACGGCATTTTGCCGTCGGCCTTTTACTGCTTGTAAAAAGCGGTAGTAAATAATCTCTGATGACAAAGGTATAGAAGCAATATGGCCTATTCTTTTACCGAAAAAAAGCGTATCCGCAATAACTTTGGGAAAGGTTCTGAAGTATTAAACGTTCCCTATCTTTTAGCCACACAAATAGATTCATACGCAAACTTTTTGCAATCCGGGGTGCAGCCTGAAAAAAGACGTAGTCAAGGGTTGCATGCGGCGTTTTCCAGTGTATTCCCAGTGGTTAGTCACTCAGGCTACGCGGTACTGGAGTATGTAAATTATCGCTTGGGGGAACCCACTTTCGATGTAAGAGAATGCCAGCAGCGTGGCGCGACCTTCGCCGCACCGCTAAGAGTTTTAGTGCGCCTGGTCATTTATGACAAAGACGCGCCCGCCAATACTAAAGTCGTAAAAGATATCCGTGAACAAGAAGTCTACATGGGCGAATTGCCCCTGATGACCGAAAACGGTACTTTCGTTATTAACGGTACCGAGCGCGTGATCGTATCGCAGTTGCACCGTTCACCCGGCGTGTTTTTCGATCACGACAAAGGTAAAACACACTCGTCCGGCAAGTTATTGTTCAACGCGCGAGTCATCCCCTATCGCGGATCCTGGTTAGATTTTGAATTCGATCATAAAGACGCAGTATATGTGCGTATCGATAGGCGGCGCAAAATTCCGGCGACGATCTTGCTCAGGGCGTTGGGTTATGATAACGAAGACATGATTAACATGTTCTTCGAGACGAACAAATTTTCGGTAAACGCGGACAAATTTATGTTCCACGTGATTCCTGAGCGTTTGCGCGGCGAAATGGCCGTGTTCGATATTAAGCACAATGGAACGGTGGTTGTTGAAGAAGGCCGCCGTATTACCGCAAAACACGTTCGCCAGTTAGAAAAAGCCGGCGTTACGGAGATTGAAGTGCCCAAAGACTACCTCTACGGTAAGATTTTGGCAAATAACATCATCGATACCACGACCGGTGAATTGGTCGCTAACGTCAATGACGAATTGACTGACGTTTTATTGGATAAATTGATTGAAGCCGGTGTTGGCGAAATCAACACCTTGTATGTCAATGATTTGGATCGTGGTCCTTATATCTCAAACGCGATGCGCTTGGATACCACGACCAACCGCATGGAAGCCCTGGTTGAGATTTACCGCATGATGCGCCCAGGGGAGCCACCGACAGCCGAATCCGCCGAGAATTTATTCGAAAACCTGTTTTTCACCGAAGAGCGCTACGATTTGTCTGCGGTCGGCCGGATGAAATTCAACCGCCGCCTGGGTCGCGAAGAAATCGAAGGCCTGGGTACGCTCAGCAACGAAGATATCATCGACGTTTTGAAAGAACTGATCAAAATCAGGAACGGCAACGGCGTAGTCGACGATATTGATCACTTGGGCAACCGGCGCGTGCGTTCGGTCGGTGAAATGATAGAAAACCAATTCCGCATCGGTTTGGTCCGCGTTGAGCGGGCGGTAAGAGAGCGTCTGACCTTGGCCGATTCCGAAGGTTTGATGCCGCAGGAAATCATCAACGCCAAGCCGGTGTCCGCTGCGGTTAAGGAGTTTTTCGGTTCCAGCCAGCTTTCTCAGTTCATGGATCAAAACAATCCGCTGTCTCAGGTTACCCACAAACGCCGGGTTTCGGCATTGGGACCGGGCGGTTTGGCCAGGGAGCGCGCCGGTTTCGAGGTGCGGGACGTACACACCACTCATTACGGCCGGGTTTGTCCAATTGAAACCCCGGAAGGACCGAATATCGGTTTGATCAATTCTTTGGCGGTTTATGCGCGTACGAATGAGTATGGTTTCTTGGAGACCCCTTACCGTAAAGTTGTCGAAGGCTATGTAACCGACCAAGTTGACTATATTTCTGCAATCGAAGAAGGCGAATACGTCATCGCGCAAGCCAGCGTGGCGGTCGATGATAGCGGCAAATTGGTCGAAGGTTTGGTGTCCTGTCGCCATAAAGATGAATTTACGTTAGCTTCGTCGGATACGGTGCAATACATGGACGTATCCTCTAAGCAAATCGTTTCGGTAGCGGCATCGATTATTCCGTTCCTAGAGCACGATGACGCCAACCGGGCCTTAATGGGTTCGAATATGCAGCGTCAAGCCGTCCCGACTCTGCGGGCTGAGAAACCATTAGTCGGCACCGGTATGGAACGTGTAGTTGCTAAAGATTCCGGTGTCACTGTGGTTGCTACGCGAGGCGGACGCATCGAGGCGGTCGATGCGGGTCGGATTGTGGTACGCGTCAATGATGACGAAACCTTAGCCGGGGTGCCCGGCGTAGATATCTACAACTTAATTAAATATACCCGCTCCAATCAAAACACCTGTATCAATCAAAAGCCGCTGGTTAAGCTCGGAGATATCGTTAACAAGGGCGATATCTTAGCCGATGGACCTTCTACTGACGTGGGAGAACTGGCGCTGGGCCAAAACATGCTGATCGCGTTCATGCCATGGAACGGATACAACTTTGAGGACTCGATTTTGGTTTCCGAACGGGTGGTGAAGGAAGATCGTTTTACGACCATCCATATCGAAGAGAAGACCTGCGTTGCTCGCGAGACGAAACACAGTCCGGAAGAAATTACGGCCGATATTCCCAACGTCAGCGAGGAAGCCCTGTCTAAACTGGATGAATCCGGTATCGTCTATGTCGGTGCGGAAGTAAAAGGTGGCGACATCTTGGTGGGTAAAGTCACGCCAAAAGGCGAAACTCAGTTAACGCCGGAAGAAAAACTGCTGCGCGCAATTTTCGGTGAGAAAGCGGCGGATGTTAAAGATACTTCGCTACGGGTGCCGAATAACGTAAGCGGGACGGTTATCGACGTGCAGGTGTTTACGCGTGATGGTGTCAAAAAAGATAAGCGTGCGTTGGAAATTGAAGAAGCGGAGATCAAACGCTATCGGAAAGACTTGGATGACCAGCTTAAGATCGTCGAAGCGGATATTTTTGCGCGTGTCAAGTCGACTCTGTTGGGTAAAAAGGCCGAAAAAGGCCCCAACAGCCTAAAAAAAGGCGCCGAAATCGACAAAGAGTATCTGGATACTTTGACATACTCGGATATTCTTAAAATCAAAACTCAAGATGAGGATGTTAACGTATATCTTGAGGGTATTGCCGACCAGATCGAGCAGCAACGCAAGCAATTTGACGAGCGCTTCGAACAGAAGAAAAAGAAAATCACGATGGGTGACGATCTGGCGCCGGGTGTGCTCAAAATGGTCAAAGTGTATCTGGCCGTCAAAAAGCGTATTCAACCGGGCGACAAAATGGCGGGCCGCCACGGTAACAAAGGGGTTATCTCTCAAATAGTACCGGTTGAAGATATGCCCTATATGGCCGACGGTACACCTGTCGATATCGTGTTGAATCCGTTAGGTGTGCCGTCGCGGATGAATGTCGGACAGGTGTTGGAAACGCATTTAGGCTGGGCGGCGAAGGGACTCGGTATCAAAATCGGCAAAATGTTGGAGGCTCAAGCTAAGATTCAAGAAATTAGAGAATTATTGGACAGAATTTATAACTGCAGCGGCAGAAAAGAAGATCTGAATTCACTCACCGATAACGAAGTTCTTGAACTCGCGGCTAATTTGGTCGATGGCGTTCCGATGGCGACCCCGGTATTCGACGGGGCTTCGGAGGAAGATATTCGTACGATGCTGCGTCTGGCTGATTTGCCGGATCATGGACAAACGGTGCTTTACGACGGTTTGACCGGAGAACCGTTTGAACGAGAAGTCACGGTCGGCTACATGTACATGCTGAAACTGAACCATTTGGTCGACGACAAAATGCATGCGCGTTCGACCGGTCCGTACAGTTTGGTCACTCAACAACCGTTAGGTGGTAAAGCGCAGTTCGGCGGACAGCGTTTCGGAGAAATGGAGGTCTGGGCGTTGGAAGCCTATGGCGCGGCGTATACTTTGCAGGAAATGCTGACCGTCAAGTCGGACGACGTATCCGGTAGAACCCGGATGTATAAGAACATCGTCGACGGTAATCACACTATGGAAGCCGGTATGCCGGAATCCTTCAACGTATTGGTTAAAGAAATACGTTCGTTGGCAGTTAACATCGAAATGGAGCAGGACTAATTGCTCCCGCACTGCTAGCTGGATTCTGGTTGATAATGGTTAACATTTAAAGAGGGTAAGCTCTTGAAAGATTTAATGAATTTCTTAAAGCGTCAAGGTCGTTCAGATGATTTCGACTCTATTCGCATCGGGTTGGCATCGCCGGACATGATTCGTTCCTGGTCCTATGGTGAGGTAAAAAAACCGGAAACCATCAATTACCGTACCTTCAAACCGGAAAGAGACGGTCTGTTTTGCGCAAAGATCTTTGGGCCTATCAGCGACTACGAATGTTTGTGCGGTAAATACAAGCGCTTGAAACACCGCGGAGTCATTTGTGAAAAATGCGGCGTCGAGGTGACTCTGTCCAAAGTACGTCGTGAACGCATGGGCCACATCGAACTGGCTAGTCCGGTAGCCCATATCTGGTTTTTGAAATCGTTACCGTCACGTATCGCCTTGTTGTTGGATATGACGCTGCGTTCCATCGAACGGGTTTTGTATTTCGAAACATTCGTCGTGACCGATCCGGGCATGTCGCCACTCGAAAAAGGTCAACTTTTGACCGACGAAGAGTATCTGGCCGCAGTTGAAGAACATGGTGACGATTTTGTCGCCAAAATGGGGGCCGAAGCGATTTACGATTTACTGAAGTCTATCGACCTGAAAGAAGAGATCGCAAAGCTTCGCGAAGAAATCAACTCGACTAATTCCGACACTAAAATCAAAAAGTATTCTAAGCGTCTGAAGGTCTTAGATTCGCTGCTGGCCTCCAATAATCGTCCTGAATGGATGATTATGCATGTGTTGCCGGTCCTGCCGCCTGAGTTGCGCCCATTGGTACCGTTGGACGGCGGACGTTTTGCGACCTCGGACCTGAATGATTTATACCGCCGCGTCATCAACCGTAACAATCGTTTGACGCGCTTATTGGATTTGAACGCGCCCGATATCATCGTACGCAATGAAAAACGGATGTTGCAGGAATCGGTTGACGCTTTGCTCGATAACGGGCGCCGCGGCCGCGCAATCACCGGCAGCAATCGACGCCCGTTGAAATCCTTGGCCGACATGATCAAAGGTAAGCAAGGTCGTTTCCGGCAAAATCTGCTGGGTAAACGCGTGGATTATTCAGGCCGTTCGGTAATCGTGGTTGGTCCGACCTTGCGTTTACATCAATGCGGTTTGCCGAAAAAAATGGCATTAGAGCTGTTCAAACCATTCATTTTCAGTAAGCTGCAAATGCGAGGTTTGGCGACGACCATCAAAGCCGCTAAGAAAATGGTTGAGCGAGAAGGCGCCGAAGTTTGGGACATCCTCGAAGAAGTCATTCGGGAGCATCCGGTATTGTTGAACCGTGCGCCGACGCTGCACCGCTTGGGTATTCAAGCATTCGAGCCGATTCTGATCGAAGGCAAGGCAATTCAATTACATCCTTTGGTATGTAGCGCGTTCAACGCGGACTTCGACGGCGACCAAATGGCCGTGCACATTCCCTTATCCATCGAAGCGCAATTGGAAGCGCGTACCTTGATGATGGCGACCAATAATATTTTGTCGCCCGCCAACGGCGAGCCGGTTATCAATCCTTCTCAGGACGTAGTTTTGGGCTTGTATTACATTAGCCGCGAAAAAGTCAACGCCAGAGGGGAAGGCAGTGTGTTCGGCGACCTTTCGGAAGTCATGAAAGCGCTTGATGCAAAAAGCGTTGAACTGCAATCAAAGATCCAACTTAGAGTCACAGAAAAGTTGAAACATGGAGACGGCGAATTTCATGCCGTGGTCAGCAGGAAGCAGACAACCGTCGGACGGGCGATTATTTGGGATATCGTTCCGGACGGTATTCCTTATGAATTGGTTAACGTCGATATGACCAAGAAAAATATATCGAGACTGATCAATTACTGTTATCGGTATCTAGGCATCAAAGAGACCGTGATATTAGCGGACCAAATTATGTATTTGGGTTTCCGCTATGCGTCTCGCTCCGGCGTGTCTTTCGGTATTGAAGATATGGAAATTCCGGCTAAGAAAGCCGATATCATTCGTGCCGCCGACGGAGAGGTAAAAGAAATCCAGAACCAGTATTCCTCCGGATTGGTAACCGATGGCGAACGATACAACAAGGTCGTCGACATTTGGTCGCGGGCCAACGATCAAGTGGCTAAAGTCATGATGGAAGGTCTGGGCGAGGAAGAAGTGGTCGATGCCTCGGGTCAAACCATTAAGCAAAAATCCTTTAACTCTATCTTCATGATGGCGGAATCCGGTGCGAGGGGTTCCGCTGCTCAGATCAGGCAGTTGGCCGGTATGCGTGGATTGATGGCCAAGCCGGATGGCTCGATCATCGAAACGCCTATCACTGCAAACTTCCGAGAGGGCTTAGATGTATTACAGTACTTTATCTCGACTCACGGCGCCCGTAAAGGTTTGGCAGATACCGCGCTCAAAACGGCCAACTCGGGTTATTTGACCCGCCGTTTGGTTGACGTCGCGCAAGACCTGGTCGTGGCGGAATCCGACTGCGGCACTGAGAATGGTTTAACTATGATGCCTATTATCGAAGGCGGTGATGTGGTTGAACCGCTGGTTGAGCGGGTGCTCGGCAGGGTGGCCGCTGTAGACGTCACGGAACCGGCTAGCGATAGGGTGCTTATTCCGGCGGGTACGATGATCGACGAAAATTTGGTTGCCGTGATAGAAGAACACGGGGTCGATAAGATGATCGTCCGGTCGGTTATTACCTGTGAATCGCGGCAAGGCGTATGCGCTAAATGTTACGGTCGCGATTTGGGCAGAGGTCACTTGGTCAATATCGGCGAAGCGGTTGGGGTTGTCGCGGCGCAATCCATCGGCGAGCCGGGTACTCAGTTAACCATGCGTACCTTCCATATCGGGGGGGCGGCGTCGAGATCGGCGGCAATCAGTAACGTTCAAGTCAAGTCGGCCGGTACGGCGAAGTTGAATAACCTGAAGACTGTGAAAAACCGGGAA
This sequence comes from Methylomonas sp. MgM2, assembly GCF_054172045.1. NCBI lineage: Bacteria > Pseudomonadati > Pseudomonadota > Gammaproteobacteria > Methylococcales > Methylococcaceae > Methylomonas > Methylomonas sp. MgM2. The sequence continues at coordinate 10,629 of NZ_JBSYXO010000056.1, forward strand.
AATAATCTGGTTGCAGTATCTAGGTCCGGCGAAGTCGGCGTCATGGACGAGTATGGCCGCGAACGTGAGCGCTACAAAATTCCTTATGGTGCGGTGCTCTCCGTTGAGGACGGTAGCATGGTTGCGGCCGGTGACATCATTGTTAACTGGGATCCGCACACCCACCCTGTGATTACAGAAGTGGACGGCTTTATTCAATTGCATGATTTTATTGATGGTGTAACGGTCCAAGAGCAATCCGATGAAGTGACCGGGTTGACATCGCGAGTCGTGACGGATCCTAAGCAACGAAGTGCGGCTGGTAAGGAGCTGCGCCCGATGGTGCGTTTGATCGACGAACATGGCGGATTGATAAACTTGCCGGGAACCGACATTCCCGCTCAATACTTCTTGCCGGCTGGAGCTATCGTCGGGGTAAAAGATGGTGGGGAAGTGAAGGTCGGTGACGTTTTGGCGCGGATTCCGCAAGAGTCTAGTAAAACTCGCGACATCACCGGTGGTCTGCCTCGGGTTGCCGATTTGTTCGAGGCGCGTAAAACCAAAGATCCTGCAATTTTGGCAGAAGCGACCGGCATGGTGTCGTTCGGTAAAGAGACTAAAGGTAAGCAGCGTATCATCATCACCGATGCCGAAGGGGAGCAATATGAGACGCTCATTCCCAAGTGGCGCCATATCACAGTGTTCGAAGGGGAGTTTGTTGAAAAAGGCGAGACCATAGCGGAAGGTGAACTGACACCGCATGATATCTTGCGTCTGAGAGGCGTGGAGGAATTAGCCGATTATTTGGTAAAAGAAATCCAAGATGTTTATCGCCTACAAGGGGTGAAAATCAACGACAAACACATCGAGGCGATTATTCGCCAGATGTTGCGCAAAGTCGAGATTACCGCTTCGGGAGAAACCGATTTCGTTAAAGGCGAGCAAGCCGAACGTACCCTTCTAAACGTGGTAAATGAGCTAGCCGAAAAAGAAGGGCGTATTCCAGCTAGCTACGAACCGCTGTTATTGGGCATTACCAAGGCGTCGCTGGCAACTGAATCATTTATTTCGGCGGCTTCTTTCCAAGAAACGACACGTGTGCTGACCGACGCTGCGGTGAGAGGTATCAGTGACAACTTAAACGGCCTTAAAGAAAATGTGATCGTTGGCCGATTAATTCCGGCAGGTACCGGTTTGGCTTATCATGAACAACGCAGAAAACGTAGGGCTATAGATGTTAATGCGGATACCGAAGCGGGAATCAGTGCTGCTGAGGCTGTAGACGTAGAGGAAGCCCTAAAGCAAGCTTTAAATATCGAATAGAGAAACGTCCAAAAAAATCTTGACCATGTGTAAAAGAGTAGGTATCATGCTCTGCTCACATGAGTCAAGAGATTTGGGTCTGGTAACCGGGTTTGCGATGTGGTTCTTCGCGGGTCTTGGTTGTTACAAATTGCATATCGGAGTAGTTAAGAATGGCCACGATCAATCAGTTGGTCCGAAAGCCTCGTGCTAAAAAATTTGAGAAAACAAATGTGCCGGCATTAGAGGCTTGTCCTCAGAGGCGCGGCGTCTGTACCCGTGTATACACCACCACGCCCAAGAAGCCCAATTCGGCTTTGCGTAAAGTTGCAAGGGTTAGATTGACTAACGGTGCCGAGGTTAGCAGTTATATCGGTGGCGAGGGGCATAATTTGCAAGAGCACTCGGTCGTTTTGATTCGCGGTGGTCGTGTTAAGGATTTGCCTGGTGTTCGTTATCATGTTGTCCGGGGAAGTCTTGATACCTCAGGTGTAAAAGATAGAAGATGCGGTCGTTCCAAGTACGGCGCGAAGCGACCTAAAAAATAAGGGCTGTTAACTAATGTCTAGAAGAAGAATAGCTGCAAAGCGAATAATTAATCCGGATCCGCGTTTCGGCAGCGAAATGTTGTCGAAATTTATGAATATGATTATGCAGGATGGCAAAAAGTCGGTCGCTGAAAAAATAGTGTACGGGGCGTTAGATGTCATCGAGTCTAAGGGGCATGCAGAATCGCTTGAATTGGTGGCTAAGGCTCTCGAAAATGTTCAGCCGCGAGTCGAAGTTAAATCTCGTCGGGTTGGTGGTGCAACATACCAGGTTCCTGTCGAAGTGCGGCCGTCAAGACGTGTTGCTTTATCCATGCGTTGGTTGATCGATGCAGCTAGAAAGCGCAACGAACGGACCATGGCTGCTAAATTGGCCGGTGAATTGCTGGACGCTTCCGAGGGTCGTGGTGCGGCCGCTAAGAAGCGGGAAGATACACATCGAATGGCTGAGGCTAACAAGGCTTTCGCTCATTATCGCTGGTAAGCGATCGTTAGATCAGGTTGTTGTTATGGCACGGAAGACGCCTATCGAGCATTACCGCAATATTGGGATCATGGCGCACATCGATGCCGGTAAGACGACGACAACCGAGCGGATTCTATTTTATACCGGTGTGTCTCATAAGATGGGCGAGGTGCACGATGGCGCGGCCACAATGGATTGGATGGAGCAGGAGCAAGAGCGAGGGATAACGATCACCTCTGCGGCTACCACTTGCTTTTGGTCGGGCATGGATAAGCAACATGCTTTGCATCGTATCAATATCATCGATACGCCCGGGCATGTGGATTTTACCATCGAAGTAGAGCGTTCCCTCAGGGTGTTGGATGGAGCGTGCGCGGTATTTTGTGCGGTCGGTGGTGTCGAGCCACAGTCTGAAGCCGTCTGGCGTCAAGCGAATAAATATCATGTGCCGCGGTTGGCATTTGTTAACAAAATGGATCGCACCGGGGCGGACTTTTTGCGAGTCGTCGGGCAAATAAAAGCTCGCCTTGGTGCTAGCGTCGTCATTATGCAATTGCCTATAGGGGCTGAGGATTCTTTTGCCGGAGTTGTCGACCTTATTAGGATGAAGGCGATTTATTGGAATGAAGAAGATTTGGGTCTTTCTTATCAGGAAAAGGATATCCCGGCCGACTTGGTTGACGAGGCGGCATCGTTTCGCGAGCAGCTCATGGAGGCGGCGGCCGAAGCAACGGAAGAATTGATGGAAAAATACCTGGAGGAAGGTGTCTTGCTTGATGACGACATCAAGGCGGGCATTAGGATGCAGGTGCTTCACAATAAACTCGTCCCCGTTTACTGTGGGTCGGCCTTTAAAAACAAAGGCGTGCAGTGTTTGCTTGATGGGGTTGTGGACTATTTGCCTTCGCCGCTAGATAAGCCGCCGATTAAGGGGTTTGTGGCCGGGAGTGAGAGAGAAGAGGAGCGATCGGCAAGTGATGACCAGCCGTTTTCAGCTCTCGCATTTAAAATTGCATCGGATCCCTTTGTTGGGATTTTGACGTTTTTTAGGGTGTATTCGGGCGTATTAAAGTCCGGTGATGTAATTCTAAATGCGATAAAGGCTAAAAGGGAGCGTGTCGGGCGGATTGTCCAGATGCATGCGAATAGTCGGGAAGAAGTCGGTGAGGTGCGCGCGGGTGACATCGCTGCAATCATAGGCTTAAAGGAAGTAACGACCGGCGATACCTTCTGCGCAATGAATGCGCCGATTTTGTTGGAAAAAATGGAATTTCCGGAGCCGGTTATTTCGGTTGCGGTCGAGCCTAAAACAAAGGCTGACCAAGATAAAATGGGTAATGCGTTGGCGCGGTTGGCTCAGGAAGATCCGTCGTTCCGTGTCAACTCGGATAGCGACTCGGGACAAACGATTATTTCGGGGATGGGCGAGCTTCATCTCGAAATCATTGTCGACAGAATGAAAAGGGAATTTGGGGTGGCGGCCAACGTTGGCGCGCCTCAGGTCGCGTATCGCGAAACGATTAAAAAACCGGTGGAATGTGAAGGGAAATTTATTAGGCAAACCGGTGGGCGGGGCCAATATGGGCACGTTTGGTTGCGATTGGAACCCAGGGAATTGGGGGCGGGATACATGTTTGTAAGCGAGTTGGTGGGGGGGGCGATTCCAAAGGAATTTATTCCTGCTATTGATAAAGGCGTACAAGAACAAATGGAAAATGGCATAATAGCCGGTTTTCCCGTAGTGGATGTAAAAGTTAGTTTATTCGACGGGTCATATCATGATGTCGATTCGAGTGAAATGGCTTTCAAAATTGCAGGATCGATCGCGTTTAGGGACGGTGCGGAAGCTGCAAACCCTGTGTTGCTGGAGCCCATCATGAAAGTAGAGGTGGTGACACCAGAAGAATATATGGGTGATGTGGTCGGAGATGTAAACCGACGGAGAGGCGTAATCCATGGCATGTTAGATGTGCCGGCCGGAAAGGCGGTGCAGTGCGAGGTACCTCTGGCTGAGCTGTTTGGTTACGCAACTGATTTGAGATCGGCCACTCAAGGAAGAGCAACATATAGTATGCAGTTTGAAAAATATAACGAAGCGCCTGCAAATGTTGCGGAAGCGATTATTAGAAAAGTTACTTAGTTCTTTAAATATTTAGGTATTGACTCATGGCTAAAGAAAAATTTGAAAGAAAAAAACCGCACGTAAACGTCGGCACAATCGGTCACGTTGACCATGGAAAAAC
>NZ_JBSYXO010000057.1:0-15087 GCF_054172045.1 Methylomonas sp. MgM2
ACCGCGCGGTCCAGTTCGCCGGTGATACGTACCCCACCGGCTATGTGGTAGGCCGTGCTCGATGGGTCCAGTTGAGATAAGAACCACAAACTTTCCTGGCCGAAAGTCAACAACAGCCCCTCGTTCTGTTCGCCTTTGGCTATCGACGCTACGGTTGCCGCCGCGCTCTCGTTAGTCAGGGTTTCGACTGCGGCGGCAAATTCTCGCAGTTTCGGTTTCTCGAAAAATAGTACGGGCTCAACCGTTACGCCGAGTCTCTCACGCAGAGCGGCGACGGCTTGGATAACTGCAATCGATTGGCCACCCAGGGCAAAAAAGCTCTGCTGCGCCGAGACCGTGGTGACGTTCAATGCCTCGCGCCAAATCCTCGCGACTTGACGCTCGAAATCGGTCAATTCTTCGGCAGCGGCTTGTCCCTGCTGGCGCTGCCCGTACCATTGCGACGCATACACATCCAGAGTACCTTCGCACCAGGCTTGATAACAGGCGCGGCGTTGCAATTTACCGCTGCTGGTTTTAGGCAAAGCGCCGGGATTGAGCAGCAAGATCAGTGCCGCCGGTTGCTGGCAGCACTGCGCCAGCGTCTCGTTGACGGCATCGAACAGGTTTTCCGCCGGCACCAGCTTTTGCGTACCGCGGCCGATTTCGGCGGCGATGCCTATGCCCTCGCGACCGTCGGCATCAATCGCGAATGCGGCGACCCGGCCCTTGCGCAATAGTTCGATCTGTTCTTCCAAGACTTGCTCGATGTCTTGCGGATACAGGTTTTGACCGTGAATCAGTATCATGTCCTTGACCCGTCCTGTCACGAACAGGCGGCCATCACGAACAAAACCCAAATCGCCGGTGCGCAACCAGGTTTTGCCGTCTGCGTAAACAAAGGTTTCGCGGGTTGCCGCCGGATTTTGCCAATAGCCGTGGGTGACGCTGGGGCCGCTGAAACGGATTTCGCCGATACGGCCTTCATTACAGTCGCCCCCGCTGGCGGGATCGACGATTGCGAGTTGGTGTTCCGGCTGCACTAGCCCGCAATCGACGATGACGCTGCCGCTTTCGGTCAATTCAGCGCGATGTTGGGCCAGCGCGTCGGCTGCGCAAACCACGGCTTGCGCACCCTGGCCGGGTAAGCCGCCGCTGACCAGCAAGGACGCTTCCGCCAGGCCATAGCACGGATACGGCGCACTCGCCGGCAAACCTACGGATGCGAATTTTTCCGCGAAGGTACTCAGGGTTTCGTGGCGTATCGGTTCGGCGCCGCAGAACGCCAGGCGCCAACTGTCGAGGCGCAAGCCCTGCATTTGCGCTTCACTAATGCGTTCGTTGCATAGACGGTAAGCAAAGTCCGGTCCGCCGCCGATGGTGCCGCCGAAACGCGAAACTGCCGCCAACCAGCGCAGCGGCCGCTCCAGGAAATGGCGCGGCGACATCAAAGCCAACGGAATGCCGCTATATAGAGGTTGCATCAGGCTGCCGACCAGGCCCATGTCGTGGTAAAGCGGCAACCAGCTGACGAACACGTCGTCTTCACGTATCCCGAAGCCGTGCTTGATCGCGCGTTGGTTGGCCAGCAGGTTGTCGTGGCCGACCATGACGCCTTTGGGATTGGCGGTGGAACCCGAGGTGTATTGCAAAAACGCCAAAGTATCGCGAGCGATTACGGGCGTGCGCCAAGTGTCCGCCTCGGCGCTGTCGATTCGGTCAACAGCGAGCGCAAGCGGACGTTCGCTGACACATAGAGTTTCCAACGCCGCGTTCACGCCGTCCAGCAGTGCGGTATGGCTTAGCACCCGTTTTGGTTGAGCGTCGCGCAAGATCGACGCGACGCGCTTTAAGTTTTGCGGCGCTTGCGATTCCGGCGGATAAGCCGGCACCGCGATGACGCCGGCATACAGGCAGCCGAAGAACGCACCGACATAATCGATACCGCTGTGCAGCAAGATCAATGCCCTGTCGCCGGGCGCGCAAACCGTTTGTAAATGCGCGGCTACCGCGCGGGCGCGGCGATCGAGATCGGCGAAACTGTAGCTCGAAACCTCGCCGGCGCCGTCGGCGATGCAATGCAAAGCGATGCGCTCGGGATGCATTTCGGTGCGCCGGACTAACAAATCGACGAAATTTTGGGCGTGAGCGGGGTTGATGATCATCGTGATTTTTAAGCGGGGAGAGGTTGCGAATAAGGTCCGGCCATCGCCACCACGACCTTGCGCGGACCGCTGAACGGCGCGCGGGCGTGGGCGGCCAACATGTTGTCCAGCATCATCACGTCGCCGGTTTGCCACGGAAAGGAGATGGTCAGTTCGTCGAGCACGCCGCGAATTTCAGCCAAAATACCGTCCTCGATGGCGCTGCCGTCGCCGTAATACACGTTGCGCGGCAAGTCTTCCGGCTCGAGTATTTCAAGCAAGGCTTCGCGCACGTCCGGCTCCAGATTGGAGACGTGAAACAAATGCGCCTGGTTGAACCAGACCCAATCGCCGGTGACGGGATGTTGCGCGGTGGCTTGGCAGATCTGCCGGGTGCGCAGTTCGCCGTCGTCCTTCCATTCGCAGACGATGCCGTGTTCGCGGCAGTAGCGCTCGACCACGGACGGTTCTTCGCTGTTGAACACTTGCGTCCACGGCACATCCAGGCCGTTGCCGTAATTACGCACGTACATCAGGCCATGCTGTTCGAAGCGGCGGCGGATGGCCGGATCGATGCGGCGATAGATTTCGCGGCTGTCGGCGATCGGCGTTTCTCCGCCTCGTTCGGCCACCAGCGCGCTGTAAAACCAGATTTTCATCGGCCATGCGCGGGTATAAGCCTGTTCGTTGTGCAGCGGAATGGATTGGTGCGGCGGATATTCGGTCGAGGTATACACGCCCTCTTCCACCTTGGTGCGCGGGGTGGAACCGAACTCGTAACTCAACAGCGGATGGCCGAAACCGGCGGCGAAGGCTTTGAACTCGGTCGGGCCGGATACACCAAAACCGCGGAACAACAAACCGCCACAACCCGACAGCTCGCGTTCGGCCAACCGCCGCAATTCGTCCATTACGTCGAGCAATGCGACGCCTGGCACCGCAGGTCTGACCAACAAGGGTAAACTGCCGGAGGCTATCAGATTTTCGGTTACCAAATTCGGAGCTATGGCGTTCATGCAATGTGTTAGTCAGAAAATTGATTAATGACCGTCGAGCGTTCGGGTGTTTGCCCTGAGAGAATCAACTTCGTGGAGAAACGAGATGACTTCATTGGGAACTCTCTGCAAGGCAAACACCCGAACGCTCGACCCGGGCGCGGCCCAAATAACGGCTTAGGGTGGCCAAAACCCGCGTTTCTTGGCTTTGAATGAAAAAGTGGTCGCCGTCGAAAACATCCAACGTGAATTCGGCATTCGTTTCCAACTGCCATGCGCCCAAGGTTTCGGGGGTGGTCTCGTCTTGTTTGCCGGCCAGCACATGGATCGGCATAGTTAAAAGCGTGCGTTGGCGCTGGAGATATAGGGCGCATAAACGAAAATCCGCGCGCAATATGGGTAGCGCCAATGCCATCAACTCCTTGCTCGCGAATACAGCCGAGTCGGTGCCGTTCAAACGGCGCATTTCCACCCGCAATTCATCATCGGTTTCCAAATTTTCAAAGCGGCGATTGTCGCGGCGACTGGGCGCGTGCGTCCCCGAAACCATCAGCGCGCGGGGCATGGGTAATCCGAGCTCGTGCAGAGCGTGTGCAGTCTCGAACGCAACCAGCGCTCCGAAACTATGGCCGAACAGCGCGTAAGGCCGATCCGTAAAGCCGGCTATCTCGCCAACCACCGTTTCGATCAAACTGTTCCAGTTCTGTGCCAACGGTTCTAACAGGCGAATTCCGCGCCCCGGCAATTCGACCGGTTTGATCTCCAGCCAGCTCGGGGATTGTCGCCGCCAACGCAAATATACAGTCGCGCTGGCACCGGCGTAAGGAAAACACATTAGACGCATGGCGTTATCCTTGCCCTTGCTCTTCCATGAATCGGCGCAAGCTTAAGGGACGCATGTCGGTCCACACCTGTTCAATGTATTCCAAACATTCTTTTTTTACGCCGGACTTGCCGACCGTGCGCCAGCCGTTCGGCACGGCTTTGTAATCCGGCCAGATCGAATATTGTTCTTCGCCGTTGACGACGACTTGAAATACGGTGTCTTCGCTATCTATGCTCATACTGTTCTCAAATGCAAAATTGGTCGAAAAATACTTCCCGCGACAGCATCATCAACGCAGCGCGCTTGTGCGGAAAATCGAATTCCTTGGGTTTGCAAAAGCCGGCCTGCTGCATATAGCCGATCATCTTGGTATTGTCGGCTCGCGGTTCCGCAACCAAGTTGCGTGTGCGCGGATCGTCGAGAAACATGAAATGGGCCAGCGACGGCAGCCAGGCGGCCACTCGCTGAGGACCGCGCCAACGTTCATCGCCAACCAACATATGCACACCGCGATCGTAATCGTCGACCTCGTAATACGGCGCGATGCGATCTTCCTTGGCCCAGTAAATCTCGAAATAGCCGAACGGCTCGCCGTCGAAACAGCCGAAAACCGGATGCATGTGGGCATCGGCGGTGACTTTTTGCAGATATTCGCGGTGCATGTCCTTGCTGCCGGCCAATTCCCAGAATGCGGAAACCCGAGGATTGTTGTGCCAGGCGTGGAAAGTGTCCAAATCCGTTTCAGGGTCTACGGTACGGAAGGACAGCGACAAGCCCTGTTCAGGCAAATAGCGGCGGTAAACCTCGCCGGCCGCAACCGGCGCACGCAACGGATGACGCTTACCGTCAGTGATCGTGTAGTGCAACGGAAACGCGTAGGCGTTAAATTGAGACAGGAAAAGCTCAACAATCTGTCGTAGCATGCCGCGACGGCTGATAACCAATTCGCTTAATTCGCTGGACCGGGTCGCGGCGCCGCTTGCAACCAACGGTGCAATCAATTGGCCGTGCTCGACCAGCGACAGTTCGATTTCCAATAATTGCGGATGACTGTCGAACATGCCATGTAGAGCCGCAAGCAACACGGGAACGCCGGTATCGGTTTCAACCCCGCCAATCTCTATTAGCTGTAGCGCAGCCATACTCCCCGGACTCGAAGCCAGTTGAAATACGGCGCTATGCTGTTGATCAAGGGTGATCATCAACTCAGCTTCGGCGAGTATTAAGTCCACCTGCCGCCCACCGGGCAAGGTTTGTTTCAAAAAGTTCGGATTCATGAATAAAAGCTAAATGGTGTCGCTATTTAATGACTGTTTACGCTGTTGTAAATAATAATGATTATCATTTGATTGGTCAAGCCGCAATCTCAACCCACCCGATAAATCTTCTCGGCCTCTAAAGTGCTTGCAGTGCTTTCGATTTGATCCTGTGTATTCCTTACCCATTTCAATGCGGTTGGACAAGGATCGACGTCGTAAACCGGGTTTTCCAGGAGACTATTGATGATCATCGCCGATCGCCAGGCAGCCAAGCTAAGTTGGGCGTCGGCAACACCGTGGCTGTTGCGGCCGGCGTTTTGCAGATAGATACGGTGTTGTTCAGGGCCATCCCAGGCGACGGTGTAATCCTCTCGTAAGCGCGGAAAACCTTCTTCGTCGAGATCCAGTCGGCCGGCAAGCGCACTGAGGCATGACGGTAATTGGTAGTGGTAGCCGGTCGCCAGGATGATCATGTCCGCCACCTCCGACTCGTCGTCATTATTGAAACCGTTGCGCATGTGCAGATGGTAGCCACCCTTGTCCCGCCCCATCAGATGCACCTCGCGATGCGGGAAAATGGCGTAGGGCGTCGTATCGCTATTCAGAAAGTCCGTGTCATATAAATATTGCGACAAGACTTGCAAGGTTGCCGGCGAGACGCCGTCGCCGGTCAGTTTATGCGAGCTGACGATAGGCGGCTTGCCTGGTTCCGGCAGCTTATGGAAATGGCGGACGTAATCGGGCGTGAAGTATTCGTTGATGAAGGCGGTTTCGTCCAGAGGTTCCAGATTCGCGCGACGGCTGATCCAGGTAATCTGCTCCGCTTTGCCGCGATGGCCGGCCATCAAGTCCAGAAAGATTTCCGCGCCGCTTTGCCCGCCGCCGATGATGGCAACGCGTTTGCCGGTCACTGAAAAATCGGAAGTCACGTAATGATGGCTATGCAAACATTGTTCACCAACATAGCGCTCGACCCAGGTCGGGATGTTGGGCCGCATACCGGTCGCCACCACCAAATGGCGGCTATGCACTCCATCCAAACCATCGCCGCTAAGTTTAAAGCCATTCTGTGCGAACTCGACGCCATCCACGCCGGTTCCGAAACGCAGATTCGGCAATTGTTCCGCCACCCAGCGTAGATAATCGGCAAATTCGACCCGCCGCACCCTGGGATACTCGGCGTTGATAAACCGGTAAAACCGGCCTTTCTTAACCAGATAGGACAGAAAACCATACGGACTACTGGGATCGACGGGTGTGACCAGATCCTTTAAATACGAGGTTTGCATCTGGGTACCGGGCAACATCATGCCCGGATGCCAGTTGAAACTGTCGCGGCGCTCGAAAAATCGAGCCCGGCATTGCGGAACCTTGGACAGCAATGCCGCCAGACTGAGATTGAATGGCCCGATGCCGATACCGGCCAGATCAAGAGTGTCGTTCATTGCTGTGTCCTGTGATGATGGTGAAAATAAAAGGTCGCATTATTCGGGTTGCAAGTGGATACGTTCTACAGCGCTGCTCAGAATGCGTCCCCGGTCGGTCATTAACGGCACATAGCCGCCTTGCAGCCAAGCCGACGTCATGTCCCGATAATGCGAGGAAAACGGGCTGCCGGACTGGCCGGTCCCGAGGATAAAAACCGAGTCTTCCGGCTCGGCCAAATCGTAAATCGCCCGAAAGGCTGCACCCGCTTCGCCCAGGTAGCGCCCGCTATCTTCGTCATAGCGGTAGCCGCTGACGTTGACGGTGTCCATGCCGCCGGCGCTTTCGCCTTCGACATTGAACAACGAGCTGAGGAAAGGCACTTGGCCGAAAGGGTGATGCTTGAAGACAGTGACATGCGCCTTGCCCCAGCGCCATTGCTTCGGATCGTTGCCATAATGCCGTTTGAGATTCAGCAAGGCTGCTTGCAAGGCTCGTTCGATTTCCGCATCGCACAACGCCGCGCCTAAATCAACGGCGGCGCACCAGCGCCCGCCGCCGCCATGACTGTTGTTTAACACTTGCAGCAAAAACTGCGGTTGATAATCGCCGACCAGTTCGTACAAATCACCTAATTTTTCCTGATACAAAATTGCGGCCAACTGCCTGATCCATTCGGCAAAAATCAGGGGCTGCGCGGAGTCGTCGGCCATGCGCATATCCCAATCGCGTAGGCCCTGTAAAATTTGTTTGGATTCTTGACCCTTGCTCGTTATCGCCAGCAGTCTGGGCAATAATTGCGCCGCGAATGGGTTGGCGACATCGTTTTGAATGGCTGCAAACGACGCCACATCATGCTTGGTGCGGCTATCCAACAGTTCGCCGATGCGCTCGGCCCGGAAAGGCAAGGCCCAGCCGGCGGTGATGAAATAGGGGTAAGCCGGCGGCGTGATTTTTTGATTGGCGGTGACGATTTTGCCGTCTTGGCTGGCCGTCTGCTGAGGCAGTTGTTCGAAGGGAATCAGTCCCTGCCAGTCATAGGCTGCCAGCCACCCCGGCGCCGGCAAGCGCCCGTTCAGGACATTGTCAGCGCCGCGCACCGGCACCCGTCCCGCGGCGATAAAGCCTATGTTGCCGTCAATGTCGGCATAAACAATATTTTGCTGCGGCGTATGGAAATCGCGGGCAAATACCTGCAGTTCGGATGCGGATTGCGCACGCCCGGCATTGAGCATGAAACGAATGGTGGCATCGTCCTCGCGCAGGCCTACCCACCTCAACGCAGCCACCCTGCCGTTCGGCGCCGCCTGCCGGGCGTCGTTATCGACATCGGAAATGACCGGGCCATGACGGCTAACGCGAACAGTCAGCTCCTGATCCGCTTGATCCTTGACTTTGATGATTTCCCGGATAGTCGTGAAGGCCTGCGCGCCGGAAGGTGTCAAATACCGATTGGGTTGAGCCGGCAACGGTTGTTCAAGAAAAATATCCTGACTGTCCGGCCCGGTGTTGGTGAAGGACCAGGCCACTCGCTGGTTCCGTCCCAATAAAATACCGGGTATGCCGGGTAAAGTAGCACCCACGACATTCAAGCCAGGCGCGTGCAGATGAGCGAAATACCAGAGCGACGGTGCGGTCAGCGGCAAATGCGGATCGTTGGCCAGCAATGGCTTGCCGCTGGCAGTACGACTGCCGTCGACCACCCAATTGTTGGAGCCGATGCTTTTATGGGCTTCTTCGCGGTGTTGCGCCAGTAGCTTGCCAGCCAGCGGCATCAGCTCGGCATAAAGATTTGTGACATCAGGTAGCACGCTTGGCGCATCGCCCGGATAAGGCGGAAACAGGTCGGCGAATTGTTCCGACGACAAACGCTGCTGAAGCCTGAGATTGAGCAACTCTTCCCACCAGTTACCGGACAGGCGCCAGGCCATGGTTTTTAACCAGACCAGGGAGTCGGCGGGCTGCCAGGGTTCCGGACGGGGAGCGCCGGTCAAGTAAAACTCCACCGGCAGCACGGAATCTTGCGCCAGATAGGCATTAACCCCTTGCGCATAGGCTTGCAGACTGGCGAGGGTTGCCGGATCGAGTTGTTGCAGATTAGCCTCGGCTGCCCGTCGCAAACCCAGCACCCGCATGAAGCGGTCCTGCTCCAGCGCATCACCGCCGAAAACTTCCGCCAAGCGGCCGGAGCCAGCTCGGCGATTCAAATCCATTTGCCACAATCGATCCTGGGCGTGCATGTAACCCAGCGCAAAATATGCATCATCAACAGTGTTGGCGTAGATATGCGGTACCGCATGGTTATCGCGGATGATTTCTATCGCCCTGGGCAATCCCGGCAATTTGAGGCTGTCGTTTTCGGGTGAGAATTGCCCAAACGCGAACCAAGCACAGCCTAGAACCAACAAACCCAGCCATGGCCTCAAATACCGGACTGACCTCCATGTCATATCCTTAAACCCCTTGCTATCCATATATTTTGCGTTCCAGCCGCCACAGCTCGATTTATGCCGATAACTGGGATAGCTGAGATTTACGTCTAACAGCCAACATACCAAACAGGGCCGACATGAACATCCAGGCCGCGCCAGGCAACGGCACCGCGACCGGCGCTTCGGCAATCGGCGCGCCTTGCGCTACCGCAGCTATGTCGATCGCGACTTGAGCGATACGAGTACCCGCCGCGGCTGACAAATCAAACGAGTATGAATCGCCAGTCGGAGCAAACTCCAGATCCCAAATCGCCAGTGATTGATACAGCGCGTATTCGATCGAGTCGACGACAATACTGTTACCGGTGTCGGTCAGTCCAAGAAAAGTAGGCGTCAAGCCGTTCAACCAAATGTTGTCGTAGTCAACACCATTGCCACCAGCCACCCAAGCTTCCAATTGCATCGCCACCCGCACCACTTGCTGAGAGGCTTGCGCAATACTGCCTTGAATATCGGCATAGGCGAAAATCGAATCGCTATCGTTGGACAGATTACCGTTGCCGTCGATGCTGGTGCCGCCGTCCCAGCCGAATTGCGCGCTGGTTAACCCGTAACTGCCGGCCAGCAACTGGCCGTCGAAATTGAAACTGTCCCATTCCGCATAAACGGTACCGGCGTCGCCGCGACTCCAGCCTCCCCACACCGCTTGTTGAGGGTAGTCGAAACCGTAGCCGGCACTGTAAGGATTGAGGGAATTGGCGATGTCCGCGGATGCAAGACTCGACTGTCCGGCCAAGCCGGCGGCCAGCAGTAGTGATAAGGTTAGTTTTTTCATATTGAATATCTCTTGAATTTATGTCGTGGAATGCAACCGGCCATTAACCGGTTGCTTGCTTTATTGAAGGCCAGCTTGCCGTCACTCGACCGAGCAGGACTCCTGATCGTCGGCGGTGATTTCCAGACTCCAGCCACCCTTGACTTCGCCGGCAAACCAGTAAAAGTCGTCAACCACGTACAGTTTCCATTGACCCGATGGATCGATACCGTTCAGATTGCTGAGTTTCGGACCATTGGTCACTTTTTTGTAAGTGCTTGGATCGCCCGCTGTCGGCGTAGCCAACACGGTAGTTGGCGTCAAAGCGACTGACGTGGCCGGGTCTTGCAGTTCCAAAGGAGCTGGCGCAGGGAAATGATCGGTATCCGGGTTATTATCATAATCAGTAGGTTTGAATGCACGTAGTGAGGTATCTGTCCATACCCCTACCCATTCATCATAGATAATATGATAGAGAGGGTTAGGAGTGCCGTCACGGTTAAATTCTCTTCTACTCAACCGACCATCATCGCTGACAGAACGAGGCAGCGGCAGAGGTGCCGAGTCGTCGAATTTCCAGTTCAGGTCTTCCGCCACAACGCCCAAAACGCCACCTTCCGGTGTCGCGCCAGCAGCACTGACGTTGGAAGCCAGCATCACATATTGACCATTTGGCGCTACCAGCAACATATCGACATCGTTCAAATAATCATGGTGAATACCTTTAATCGTGACATTGACATCCGTGATTTTGGCATCTTTAGGAAATGCTCCCTTGGGAACATTGATCATTGCCGGATAGGTCTTTGCCACCTTCACCGGTACGGCTGGAGCACCCTCTGCGGTATAAGTATCCAATAGCTCTGCACACTCCGCATCATCCGGATTAGCACAAGTATCTTGAATAACGATAGGTCTTGGGTTGGCAAAAGATCGGGTTACGCTATCTGCGATAGCCGTACCAGTCGGCAAGATTGATAGCAAGGCAACAGCGCCTGCCAACGGTTTGATCACCGCAAGATTCAAACGTTTAGAGACTGAGTTCTTCATATTCATTTCCATAATAAAAGTTGATGACTGTTCAGATGTTCCTATTCAGGACAAACATCAATTGACGAGAGAGGAATAATAAATGCCTATCTAAATGAGAACGATTATTATTCTCCTTACGTTAAAAACCGTTGTCAACCAGTTTTTCAAAAGTATTCCGCTTAATTAATGAATCGGGAAATTTTCAGGCCGTTGAGTGCTGGATGAAGTGAGTGCAATGCATGTGCTCAGTGAAAGCAGGCGAAAATAAAAATGCTTTACATATAAAATGAGAATCATTATCATTTACTAAAACTATCGAAAGGACCTCTTTATGAAATTTTTGAATTCATTTTTTAGAAAGCCTTTAACGGTAAAGCTTGAAATCGAACCGAAATTTCTGGCTTCGCTAATGGAAAACGGCCAAATCCATGCCACGGATTTCCGCTGTCTGGATTTCAGTTCGAAGCAAATCGTCTGGAAGATGCTGTTGTCTCTAGCCAAATCGAAATTCGGCAACGACGGCAACCTGCTCGAAGGCCAATAGCCCGTGCCGACCTTGATCGCAATTACTTTTTCACCTGCTCGGAGGAAACATCCCATGACTAAAAAACCCTGCACTCATGAATATCTGGCCAATAGCGATACAGGCAAAGTATTGATGTGCCGCGACTGCGGCGTCGTGCATTTGCACATGCAGAACATGTCGTTACGTTTCGACGTGGAGCAATTTGCCGAATTCGCAGCCATGATGACAAGCGCATCGAAACGCATGGCCCATGGATCGACCGAGACCGTCAGAAAACGTCCGTCACTGACCCTGGTCCATTAACGCGCGGCTTTGCCATGAATCTGATCCGCTTGATGTTCAGCCAGTTCAGGCTGCCCTTATTGTTAGTGTTCACTCTAAGCATCAGCAGTGCCGGCTTGGCGGTTTGGGTCATCGCGTATACCAACGACCATTTGCTGCATCCGCAGTCCGATGTGAAGACCACGCTGATCGAGTTCGCCGGCCTGTTACTGGCGGTGTTCGCCATCGGCACCGCCTCTCAGATCTGCATGACGACGCTGGGGCATCGGCTGGTCTATCAAATACGCCGCACCATGGTGAAACGCATCCTGGATACCAACTTGGAACGCTTGGAACAACTCGGCCCGCCGCGCTTGCTTGCCAGCCTGAACAGCGACACCAGCCATCTGACCTCCGCCTTCATCAGCCTGCCGTCGGCGGTTTACGGCTTGGTCTTGAATCTGGGCGGTTTTGCTTACCTGGCCTGGCTGTCGCAATCACTATTCGCCGCCACCGCCGGCTGGATGCTGTTGACCGTGATCGTGGGATGGCTTTTGATGCGCCAGACCCACGCCCGCATTGACGCAGCCCGCGCCATCGAAGATTTGTTGTACGAGGATTACCAAGCCGCGTTGCTGGGGCGCAAGGAACTGACATTGAACCGCGAACGCGCGCAGCGGTTTTACCAAGACGAATTCGAACGCCATGCCGCCGCCAGCCGCGACCACGAGATTTCCGCGGACGTCTTCAACGGCTTTAACGAGAACTGGGCCAACGTGATGATTCTGGGTTCGATCGGCTTGGTGTTCTTTTTGGCCCAGGGCCTAGACTGGGCCGACCACGCGGTCGCCACGACTTACTCTTTGACGATTTTGTTTCTGCGCACCTCGCTGACAGGGCTGATCGCGGCGATCCCCAGCTTGATCAGCGGCAGCGTCGCGCTGGATAAACTCAACAGCCTGCAGCTGCCGGAATACAGGTCCGACTTTTCTCGAACGCCTCAGCCCTTGCTGCCCGACTGGAAAGGCATCGAGCTACAAGGCATACGCTATCGTTACCCGGAAACCGACCGCGGCAATCGCTTCTCGGTCGGCCCACTCGACTTCACGCTTAATGCCGGCGAAATCGTATTCCTGATCGGCGGCAACGGTAGCGGCAAAACCACTTTCACCCGCTTATTGACAGGTTTATATACACCTCATACCGGCAACATTTTTTTGAACGATTCAACCGTAACGAAACACGACTTGCCAATTTATCGCCGCCTGTTCTCCACGGTGTTTTCCGACTTTCACTTGTTCCACGGGTTAATAGGTGCAGACGGCCACGACGCCAACCCGAAACAAGTCGCATATTGGCTGGATCTGTTGGACTTGACGCACAAAGTCAAAGTCGAAGACAGCCGGCTGCTGGACAGCCGCTTGTCGCAAGGCCAACGCAAGCGCCTGGCGCTATTGGTCGCGATACTGGAAAACCGGCCCATATTGGTATTGGACGAATGGGCCGCCGACCAAGACCCGGGCTACCGCAGGCGCTTTTACATGGAACTGTTGCCATTATTGAAAACACAGGGCAAAACCGTGCTTGCGGTCACCCACGACGAACATTACTTCCATGTCGCCGACCGCGTTCTGAAGATGGATGAAGGCTATTTGCAGCCGTTTCTCGCCAGCAAGCCCACGCCCGGCGTATTGCACGAAACGCCCGCGGAAATCAGTGCATGTTGAATCATGCTGGATCCGTATTCGATGAACTTCCGTTCCTTACTCTTCGTTCTAATACTTGTGTTCTTATCGTCCTTCGAAACGGTGCACGCCTCCGACGACACCAAAATTCGCCAAATCGTAGAGCATATGCTGCATGAGAAAAACACGAAGATCGAACAATTGGAAAACCATGTGCGTCAATTGGAGCGGAAACTCGACGCGTTGACTCAGGCCTCAGTACACCCGGAACCGACCTCCGCGCCGAATATACCTAATCCGACACCGATAGACGTTGCGCAAACCCACCCGAACGAACCGGCACAAACAGCCGATGCCAAATCGGACAGCGACGAAGGCGGAATTTCCACCAAACTACATGAATTGGGCAAAACGGTCGGCGAATTAAAAGCTGCCGTCGCTGAAAAAGGCCTGGAAATAAGCGGTTTCTTCGACGTCAATGCGAAAACAGCCAATTCCACTAACCAAATTTTCAGCGTCGGTTCGTTGGAACTGGATTTGGACTACGTTCACGACGCACATTTCGGTGCAGCCAGCGCCTTGGTCCTGTGCGGCAACTCATACAACGCGGATTACGGCGCACCCGCCGCCGTATTTTGCGGCAGTAGCGGTCCTGGCGGTCTCAGCGGCGGCAATACCATGGCAGGTATCGCAGTGGCAATGATCGATTACCACCTATACGACCCGGGTTCCACCGCGCGGCCGCATTTTCAATGAGCGGAGCTTGCATATTCAGGCCGGCCGTTTCGACTTACCGTTCGGCATCGATTATCAGCACTTCGCCGCCAGAGATAGAATCACAGTGACGCCTCCGTTGACCACGTCGGTCATGCAATTGGGCGGCTACAACGCCGACGGCATAAGGTCATACGGCGCCTGGAACAACCTTAACTTTTCCGTATTCGGGACGGACGCTTTCTATAACGACAAAGGTCACATCATCGGCGGCCGGCTGGGCGTGCGCTTCGGAGAGCGGCCATACAGCGTACATAATCCCGGTAAAGGTATCGAATTCGGCATTTCCCATCTCAGCCAACTGGATGGCGACAACGATAATCGTATCAGCGTTTACGGCGCTGATCTCAGCATCGATTACGGCGCGTGGCACTTAGAAAACGAGCTGATGTTTCTACAAACCCATCGGGATCAAACCTTCGATGCCGACGGCAATCCATTGTTCGACCAGTACGGCAACTCTGTCGGCAAAAACAATCAATTCGGTTATCACTCCACGCTAGTGGTCGATTTGAAACCCTTTATCAAATGGTCGATCCGCGCCTTTGCCCGCTTCAGTCAATGGCTGCCGAAACAGCGCATCGGCCTGGATTACGATGGCAGTGCAGTGTCTATTGAAGATATATCGATGTTGAACCTCGGTTTCAACTACGAATTCAGCAATTATCTGCAATTGAAATTCGAATACGACAACTCATTGGGTACAGCCACCGGAGAGCGTTATTTCGACCCTCAAGTCAGTATCGGACAAATAGTCGTCTCTTTTTAACAGGAGGAGCACTTATGCGTAAACCAAAGTCTTCAGCAACCGCCTATTTGTTAATCGGCATCTGTTGTTTAGCACTATCCGGAACCTTGTATCTAGTACTTAATTGCGTTATTAAGCGCTAATAATGTAATGTTGGAGGAATGTCACGAGTAGCCCCAAAAATTGA
>NZ_JBSYXO010000058.1:0-14811 GCF_054172045.1 Methylomonas sp. MgM2
AAAAAAAAACCCCCCCCCCCAGATAGTCGTGTGTGACTGGAGTTCAGACGTGTGCTCTTCCGATCTACCATAAAAAACATCATAATGACTAATAGGGGATAGCATCATGAACTGGAGCAAATTGGCTATCGGCCTGTTATTGAGCTTGGGTTTGATCGGACCCTGCATGGCGGACGGCCACCACGACAAAGAACGCAAACACGGTCGTCGCCCGCACAAGACGACCAGCGTCAAGATCGTCGCCTTCAACGACTTCCACGGCCAACTGGAGTCGCCGGGCAATTTTCGGCAATCGCCAGGCGGCCCGTCCAATATTCCGGTCGGCGGCGTCGATTGGATGGCGGGTTATGTGAACGACCTTAAAGCACAAAATCCGCATACCATCGTGGTATCGGCCGGCGACATCATCGGCGCAACGCCTTTGGTATCCGCCCTGTTTCACGACGAAGGCACCATAGAAACCATGAATCGTTTGGGTCTGGATTTCAACGCGGTCGGCAATCACGAATTCGACGAAGGCAAGGACGAGCTGTTGCGCATGCAATACGGCGGTTGCCATCCGACCGATGTCAACAGCTGCCGCGGCGCCGACGTCGGAACGCCGGTGCCGTTCGAAGGCGCCCAATTCAAATTCTTGGCGGCCAACGTCGTGGAAACCGCAAGCGGTAAAACGCTGTTTCCGTCCTACGCCATCAAGAACGTCAAAGGCGCCCGCATCGGCTTTATCGGCATGACGTTGAAAGAAACGCCGACCATCGTCACCCCCAGCGGCGTCGCCGGCTTGGAATTCAAGGACGAAGCGGAAACCGTCAACGCCCTGATACCCGAACTGCGTAAACGCCATGTCGACGCGATCGTGGTATTGATCCATCAAGGCGGCGTGGTGCCGGTCACTCAAAGCGCCGACACCATCAACTTGTGCGAAGGCAATCTCGAGCTGAATTCGCCGATCAAGAGCATCGTCAATCAACTGGACGACGCGGTCGACCTGGTGATTTCCGGCCATACCCACCAAGCCTACAATTGCCGAATCGCCAACCGCGACGGCCGCTTGATTTCGGTGACCAGCGCCAACGCCCAGGGCCGGGTGCTGACCGACATCGATTTGACCATAGACAAGCGCAGAGGGGATGTTATCGATGTGGCGGCCCGCAACATCGTGGTGGATCGCAGCAACAGCGCGATCCTGCCGGATGCCGGCATCAAGGCCATCGTCGATAACTACAACACCATCGCGCAACCGATCGCCAACCGGGTGATCGGCGGCATCAGCGCAAACGTCAGCCGTACGACCAATGCCGCAGGCGAATCGGCTTTGGGCGACGTGATAGCCGACGCGCAATGGGAAGCCACCAAAGACGAGGGATTCGGCGACGCGGTGATCGCGTTCATGAACCCAGGCGGCATCCGGGCGGATTTGACTTATGCAACCAGCGCCGCCAACGAAGGCGACGGCAACGTGACTTACGGCGAGGCATTCACGGTACAGCCCTTCGGAAACAGCCTGGTGACGATGACGCTGACCGGCGCCCAGCTCCACACCTTGTTGGAGCAGCAGTTTACCGGTTGCACCGAAGGTTATCCCGCCACGGCACCGGCCGGCGGGCAGCCGTTCAACCGGATACTACAAGTCTCAGAAGGCTTCAGCTATAGCTGGCAGGAAAAAGGTACGCCCTGCGACAACGTCGATCCCGCCAGCATGACGTTGAACGGCGTGATGATCGATCCGGCCGCCAGTTACCGCGTCACCGTGAATAGCTTCATGGCCGACGGCGGCGATCAGCTATACGTGTTGACGCAGGGCGGCGATAGATTGGGCGGCGCTCAAGACCTCGATGCGCTGGAAGCCTATTTTGCCGCACGCCCTGTGGTCGAGCCGGGTGCGCAAAACAGAATTACGCATTTGCCGTAATAATCGCATCGCTCATTTGTTTGTGCTTGGGCCCGACGGCATACGCCGTTGGGCCTTTTTTTATCAGTACAAATCGAACTTGGCCCAATAGCCGAAATGGTCGGAAACCACCGGATAAAAACCGCCGTTGAATATGGGCTCCATCGATCTGATTTTCATCGGGTGGCCGTTACGTTTGAATATGTAGTCTATGCGTTTGGGCGGCCCGCTTTCCCAGCCGTGTATGTGGCCGCGGTAACTGGGGTCGTAAAAGCGATGCGGGTGTAACTCGAAAAATTGATCGACGTACTCGCAATGGCCGACGATATGGTTATAGGCATGCTCGCCCGACGGTGCGTTGAAGTCGCCGACGATCAAATCGCCGCGCACGCCGAAATGATGCCGCGAATAGATCAGGTGTTTCAAGCGGTGATACTCCTCGAAAAAACCGTGGTGGGCCCAGCTTAAATGCACGTTGGCGACGTGCAGCAGGCCGAACCAAGGTACGTCTATGCAGGAAACCGTGACGTTGCGCGACATGTAATTGTCTTTGCGGTGGTCGTTGGACACATAAGCCGAATAATTGTGATGCATGGGATAACGGCTCAAGATGGCCGTACCTTCGCGCCAGCGATAAAAGCCGACGTGGCTCCAGTCCTGATGAATGTGGTACCAACGCCCCCAGGAGCGCAACCGGTTGCAAATCCGAAAAGCCATGTTGGACGGCGCTTCGCCGTATGGATGAGTGATCGGGTCGTGCAGATATTCGCCGACTTCCTGAAAACAGACGACGTCGATATTCAAATGCGCTATGGCCTCGGCGATGATCTGCACCTCGCGTTCGTGGTAATGCATGGTCTCGAACGGGCAATGCACCGGATGCTGTTGGTAAGTATGCAAGTTCAAGGTCAGCAGCGAGAGTTCCATATTATGCGGCGGGCGTGGTGGCGGATTGTCGGCAACGTTATACCGGCAACGTGACAATTTTATGAAGCGTCCCGTCAATCGTTCGCTTACATAAACATGACATAATCATTTGTTAGCGTTTGTCAGCTAAGCCGAAATTTGTGCGCCTTCAAGTGGCCGGCTAAATCATGGGTGCGGACGATTTACGGCATTAACTGGGCGGCATATTGCCGGCGTAAACAATAAATTCAACGGTTTATCGATTGCGATTGATCGAGATCCGAAATGTTTGGTATCGAAGACGAGGATAGTATGAGCGCTAATGCTGGTGAGGGTGTCAATTCGCGTACGCTGGAAACCATATTAAAGGAGCACCTGGATAACACGATAGAATGCGGCAAGGCGCTTGGCGAGCTTTTCATGAATCTGGGCGATCCGGATCAACATATCGTTCGGGTTAAGGCCTTGGAAGAAAAGGGCGATGAACTGACCGCCGAGGCCTATCGCAGCCTGGAGCTGCGTCAATATTCGGATTTCATTTATATCGTCGAGCAGTTGGTCAGCCGCCTGGACGATATCGTAGACGGCATCAACAACACCGCAAGGCTGATCGATATTTGCCATTCAAGAGGGATAGAAAACGCCGCGCACGACATTCTGTCGACCTTACTGGGCATGACGAAGCAACTGCAATCGGAAATCATCAAATACCCGAATATCGATCTGGCGGATATGAAGGCCTGTTGCAAGGCCCTAAAAGAAGGCGAGCAGACGGCCGATCTGATCTATCACGAATGGCGCAAGAAACAGCGGCGGGTGCTGGTGCTGTCGTTAATCGAGGAAAATAACTGGACCGAAATTCTAGGCGTTCTAGAACAAACCACCGACGCGGCATACCATGCCGGGCTATTGTTGGAGCGCATGGTCAGGTATCAGCAAAAATAACCGTTAGTTGGACGAAGCCGCTAACGCGGAGAATATCCCGAGCGGCAGGTAGTTCATAAAATGTAACCTCAAGCCCTCATTCCGAGGGAGCATTCCACGACGAATCATGAGGTTACGTGTCAATGACATCATCTGAATCCACTTTCAAGCACAACTATCAAACCCATCTTAAACACCTTAAACTCAAAGGGCTTCAGCCCAAGACGATAGAGGCTTACGCCCGTGACATTCGGCGCGTCGGCGCGTATTTCGATGAACACATCGACGACCTGTCCGAAGCGCAGCTGACCGATTATTTCACCGATTTGCCGG
This sequence comes from Methylomonas sp. MgM2, assembly GCF_054172045.1. NCBI lineage: Bacteria > Pseudomonadati > Pseudomonadota > Gammaproteobacteria > Methylococcales > Methylococcaceae > Methylomonas > Methylomonas sp. MgM2. Next base: position 4,055 of record NZ_JBSYXO010000058.1, read on the forward strand.
CGTCTCACTCCTGGAGTGCGGTCAAGCTCGATCTGTACGGCCTCAAGTTCTATTATACCCATGTGCTGCGCAGATCCTGGGTGACGCCGCATCTGATCAAACCACCCAAGGCCCGGCGTTTGCCGGATATCGTCACCGTCGAGGAAGCTCAGCGTTTGTTCCTGGCAACCCGCACCCTTAGTTATCGGGTGAGCATTATCAAAACGCGCATGCCGCCGCAGTTTGCCATCGGAACACAAAGCCCTCCGGCTAACGAAGTTCAGATGGAACAGGTTATGTAAGCTTAGCTTTCTCCCTGGTCGAGTATGAAGCGGCATTTTTGCGCCGAGGGCTGCGCTTATCCCAAATCAGGGGCAAAATGTATACTTAAAATCGTCCTTTTCAGGGGGGGCGCACTGTCGTGGTGATCATTTTGGCTGGTTTTGGCGCATTAATGCCTTAAACAAGCCGCCTCCAACTCAAAACACCGAAAAGATATTTTCTTATATAAAGTCCCACCTGCGAACATCGGGCTTGTCCAACGGGCGTTAGTTTAAAGGAAGCGATCAAAACCGGCGTGAGCTCGAAAGGGCCTTACGCCATGTCGCGGACACCGATTACGCAGATGGCGATGAACAACGAGTGGTTAAAAGCGCAAGGCTTGGTGTCGATCAAAGACCAGTGGGTCCGTTTTCATTACCCTGTTTCAACCGCTTGAGTAGCGGACCCGCATGCTAGGTGGTGTGGGGAGGGCGGGAGAGAAACTCACCCTTACCCGATTAGCAAACATTATTGCCTAGTTCCGCCGAAGGAAATGCTGCGCTGGTTAATACAGTGATGGTGTTGGAGTATTTTCTGCCGGAAAGTCGATGAAGTGGTGAATCGTGAGACAAAAGCCCCGTGGTGCCTACTGTCCATCGACCAATGTATGCCATCTTTCCATAGATAAAACCATGGAAAAGAGGCAGTTTGGCCCAAGTATGCTCTTCAAACGGAACATTGTGCTGGGTGCACAGAGACTTAAGTGTACCGAGGTTGCTATCAAGGCGGGCTTTGAATTCCTTGGGAAGTAGTTCGTGTTCTAGCATCGCTTCAATTGTAATGTCCGACATACGTGCTACGACAACGCGACCAAACTTAGGCAGCTCGGCATTCTTTAATGTCTGTTCCATATAGCGACGCGCAAGCAAAACCGTCACTTCCGCGGTGCCGAGTGAAGCATAGAGGATTTTGGGACTGTCAGTTTTTATCGCGTCTATTCGGATTTCCTCAAATGCTTCTTCTGCCGTACAAGTCTGTTGCGACCATAAGGAGGCCAACGCTTTAGCGATGGCGGTGGCTGTAACAGTAACGGGAAAAGATATCTCGGTCATCGTTCGGCTTCCTATATTGTTTGACTGAATGCCGCGTCCAGTACTTTTGTGATGAACGTTCCAATATCCGGTTCCTCAGACGCACGAGGCCCGGCTACATTTAGCACCTTAGTGGAGTACTGATGAACGAATTTCTTGATTAGAATTGCGGCGTCTTCGATCCCCAGACCGACATGAACATGAATAGTTGGTCGACGGTATTTAAAGGCTAGTTTTTTCGTAAGTTCTGTTCCACCACTGAGTACCTCATTCTTCGAAAAAATAGCTGTTGCGTCTGAATCCCGTACATTCCATTCGGTTCTTAATGCATAGTCTTCAGAAGGCGTCTCAGAAAGGTTGTAGACGGATGGAATGAAACCATCTTCTGCTAAACGCCCTTTTGGGCACCAACCGCCATGTTGAATATTCTCTTTAATTGCCCAATCCAAGGCAGCACGATCGGCACCAGTTTGCCCCCCAGATATTATGCGCTCTATATGGAAATCCATTCGATAATCTCAAGTATGAGTGCTAACTAAAATTAAACGTCCTAAACGACGTAATGTTTTGCGTCAATTTTAAGTTTTTCATTGATTATCAATTGGTTAGTTACTAATAAGAATGAAAAATACGTCACGGAGTAGCGCCTAGTACGAATATGCTAATAGCAGTTGTTAGTGTAATCGATTATTGAATGTCTACAAAAGACAGACAATCGGCACCATTCATACACAGAGCTCGTTCCTCCGACGAATCGGTTTTACTCGTGCAATTGCGACCGAGTGATTTAATCCAATTCGTCGGATTGTTTCATCGCTTCATTGGTTCTTGACTAATTCGGTACACTTTTCATTCATCGCGGCACCCGGCAATCCGCCCGCTGTCAGCCCGCGGCCCCGTCTAGCGTAGCATCATCGAAGGAACGGGAGCCTGCATGCCTACGATTACGCGGTCGCTAATCGTAGCTACGAGCTCTGAACCAAACTCAGTTCTCTTTGCAGCCCGTTGAAATCGAGAATACGGATGGTTTTGCCTTGCACCGAAATCAGTTCCTTACGGCTGAGCTGTTGCAGGATGCGCGAAAAAGTTTCCGGTCGCACCGACAGCCTTGAGGCCAGTACTTGTTTCGGGGTTTCCAAATCCAGACTGTATTGATTACCTTCACCATCGGGTGCCGATTGCAACAACAGTTGAATCACCCGCATGCTGGCATTTTGCAAGGTCAATTGCTCGATATCCTGAATCGCCCCATGCAGCCGTTTGCTCACGCCTCCCAACATTCTTAGACAGAGCTCGTTGGATGCTTGCAATAAGCCCAGAAATGGCTTCATCTCTATACGCCACAATTTGCTCGCGATTACGGCTTTGGCGCTGACCGGGTAATTGTTGATGTTGAAGAACATCACGGCTTCGGCAAAGCTCTGCCCCGGTTGAATGATTTCGATCACTTTTTCTTCGCCCGCCGGCGACAGTCTATACAGCTGAATCTGTCCTTCGCTCAGCACGTAAAAATATTTGGCGTGATCGCCGAAATGAAACAAATGCTGATTCTCCTCCAATTCGATTTCCTGAATGCCCGGCAGAATTCGGTTGAATTGCTCGTCATCCAGCGTGGCAAAGAAATAGTGCTTGTACAACTGTTGTTTGATCCGGGTCGGCATAAAAACCCACTTGATTTAAGTCAAGGACACTTTAAAGGCTGGGCGATTACCTTAGCAACCGCTTTGTACATTTTTTGCCAATCGAAGGAGACCGCATGTTTTGCTATCAATGTGAACAAACCACCCGTTCAAACACCGGCGCCGGCTGCCACGAACCGAAAGGCGTCTGCGGAAAAGACGCCACGACCGCCGACTTACAGGACCTGATGATTTACGGTCTGCAAGGCATCGCGCAGTTGGCGAAACGCCTGCGGCAAGCTGGAGAGCCGCAAACCGAAGCCGACGAATTTATGCTCTACGCCTTATTTACCACGCTGACCAACGTCAATTTCAACGCCAGCCGTTTCGTGCAGCTGATCAAGGATACCGCCCAAACTCGCGATCGGCTGAAGGCCCGATATGCGGCGGTCAATCCGGACGATTGCGCCGCGCTGGAAGCGGTTTCGGAACACCTGCAATGGCAACCGGCCGCCAATGTACCCGGCCTGCTGGTTCAAGCCAGACAGGCGGCGATCAATTTAAATGCGCAACAACTGGGCGAGGATATCATCGGTTTGCGGGCCATGCTGTTATACGGGATCAAAGGTGCCGCCGCCTATTCTTATCATGCCTTGATGCTCGATTATCGCGACGCTGCCGTCTATGCCGGTTTCGAAGATGCGCTGGATTTTCTGGCCTACCGTCCAACCGACGCCGATCAGCTGTTAGCCTGGTGCCTGCGCATGGGCGAGTTGAACTACAAAGTGATGGAGATGCTCGATGCCGCCAACACAGGTAGCCTGGGCGCCCAGGAAGTCAGCAGCGTCAACCTAGGCACGGTCAAAGGCAAAGCCATCCTGGTCAGCGGCCACGACATGCACGATTTGTTGCAACTTCTGGAGCAAACCAAAGACACCGGTATCAACGTCTACACCCACGGCGAAATGCTGCCGGCGCACGCTTACCCGAAACTGAAGGCCTATCCGCATCTGGTCGGCAACTACGGTACGGCTTGGCAAAACCAACAACACGAATTCGCCCGATTTCCCGGCCCCATCGTCATGACCTCCAACTGCCTGATCGAACCTGACGTTGCCTATCGGCACCGGATTTTCACGGCCGGACCGGTCGGCTGGCAAGGTTTGCGGCATATCGCGAACGGCGACTTTTCACCGGTTATCGAAGCCGCGAATGCATTGCCGGGATTTGCCGAGGATAGCGCAGGCCGGCAGATCACCATCGGCTTTGGCCGGGACAGCGTCATGAGCGTGGCGGATAAAGTCATCGACGCGGTCAAATCCGGTGCGATCCGGCATTTCTTTCTGGTCGGCGGCTGCGATGGCGCCGCACCGGGACGTAATTATTTTACCGAAGTGGCCGAGCAGGCTCCGGACGATACCGTGGTGATGACATTGGGTTGCGGCAAGTACCGTTTCAATACCCATGATTTCGGCGATATCGGCGGTATTCCGCGGCTATTGGACATCGGTCAATGTAACGACGCCTATTCGGCGATTCAAATTGCCGGCGCCTTATCCAAGGCCTTTGATTGCGAGGTGAACGATTTGCCGTTGTCGTTGATGATTTCCTGGTTCGAACAAAAAGCGGTCGCGGTATTGCTGACTTTATTGTCTTTGGGCATACGCGGTATTCGTCTGGGCCCGACCTTGCCGGCGTTTTTGACACCGGCGCTATTGGAAAAACTCGGCGAAGCCTTTGATTTAAAGGCCACCGGCAATGCGGCCGACGACATTCAACAGGCGCTGCGGGCCGCGGCTTAAAATCCGGAGTCATCATGTCCGAATATCAAATTACGCTAACGACGCGGGATGGCCATGAATTAAGCTTTGCCTGTAACGAGGATTGTGACGTCGTCAGTGCGGCCGAGCAGGCGGATATCAAGCTGCCGTCCCTGTGCCGGGACGGCGCTTGCGGCGCTTGCGCAGGCCATTGTGACAGCGGCGATTATAGTTTGAGCCAGACCAATCAGGCCGTATTATCGGAAGAAGCAGTAGCCAAAGGAGAGGTGCTGATGTGCAGAACCTTTCCGAAACAGGATTTGTCTATCCGAGCGCCTTACGATTACGCCCACATTCGTATTGGTAAGGAGCAGATCAGGCAAGCGACCGTCACCGGTTTGGAAACAATCGCCGAACGCACGGTGCGATTGATGCTGATACTGGTCGATGATGCTGCCGGAAAGGCCGTGGAATTCGAGCCGGGGCAATGCATGGAATTGGAGAACCCCGGCACCGGGATTCGCCGTGCCTATTCTTTAGCCAATACCGGCAACTGGCGCGGCGAAATGGAGTTTTTGATTCGTCTGCAGCCGGAAGGGAAGTTTTCCGATTATTTGAGTCAACAGGCAAAGATCGGGCAGGTTTTGAACGTTTACGGTCCTAACGGCGCCTTCGGTTTACAGGCCGATAGCTTCCGCCCCGCCATTTTCATCGCCGGCGGTACCGGTTTGGCGCCTTTTCTTTCCATTTTGCGCCGCATGGCGGAATGGGCCGAGGACAGGACGATACATTTATTATTCGGCGTTAACGCAGAAAATGAATTGTTCTGTACCGATGAACTGGAACTGCTACAGTCGACACTGCCCGGTCTCACGTACACGCTTTGCGTCTGGCATCCGACAGATGATTGGCAAGGCGGCTTCCGCGGCACGCCGGCCGATGCCTTGCAAAAATACCTAAGGGATCATCCGGACGACTATGATTTATATTTATGCGGTCCGCCGCCGCTGATTACGGCGGCCACTGAAGTGGCTACCGCATTCGGAATCGATGAAACGGCCATTTATTCGGAAAAGTTCGCTTAGCCGCCATATCCTTGCTCATCGCACGGCTTAAAACGGCCGAAGATTTCATCCCTTCGGCCGTTTTTATCACAAGGTCGACCAGGTAACCGGCGTTAAGCGCGACGCTTATCGGATTGCCGTTTTTTGCATCTGGTTCGTTTAACTAACGAAATAATGCGCTATTTTCCAGAATGACGAGTGCGTGATTATGCTGCTCGTCTTTCGCGGCGTAGACCAGCGTCACCTTACCCTTATCCAGTTCTTCCTTTAATCGCTGTATCGGTTCAGGATTGTCCTTGAGCTCGGCCAGATAGCGTTCTTTGAATGCTTCCCACCGCTCCGGATTGTGCCCGAACCATTGCCGAAGTTCGGTACTCGGAGCAATGCCTTTCAGCCATAGGTCAATATGGGCTTGCTCTTTTGTCAAACCCCTCGGCCAAAGCCGGTCCACGAGCACGCGCCGGCCGTCCTGCGGCTCCGCCGGCTCATAGACGCGTTTGATCCTGATATTCATGAAGAAGCCCGCGAATCGGATAGTTGTGTGTTCATCGGCATTCAGTTTTCTAATGATCGGAGTCCGCTAACTTTAAAAAAATGATTTTAGAGCTGTTGCTTGAGAGTATAGACTGGATAGCGATGCATCCGCCCGGCTTAAAAATCGGCAAAATTTCGATGCCGATTGATTCGCTTTGCGCGCTGATTAACACGCTTGGCGGCGAGCCGATCGGACCCCATGTTTCGATGGCGACATAAAACCAATGGCCTATTTCGGCCCGGTTGTCGATTCGACTACACGCCATGCGATATACCACCGGACAGGCTTTTGCCTTAAGCGATTTAAGCGAATCTGGAGAACCTCATGAACCCAAATCACAACATAATCCCGGAATATGCGGCCGGTTGCGAAATCGTCATCCGCCGCGCCGCCGAATACGCTGCCACGGACGGAAGCCATCAGTGTATTGAGGGTCTGGCGCGTTTTCCGGCATCGGCATGACGTCGAACCAGAATTCGACGCCCATCGACCGGGAATCGGTGCGTGAGGCCGTGAGCGGCATCTACCGCCGCGAATCGGGCCATGTCCTTGCCACGCTGATCCGTTTGCTCGGCGATTTCGATCTGGCGGAGGAAGCGTTGCACGACGCCTTTCGCTCCGCATTGGAGCAATGGCCGCGCGACGGCATCCCCGGCAACCCGAAAGCCTGGCTGGTATCGGCCGGCCGCTTCAAGGCCATCGACAATCTGCGCCGCCGGACCCGCTTCGAGATGCTGGATGATGTCGATACGCTGGCCGACCCCGCCTACGAAAGCGACGATCCCGACGACGAACACCTGGAAGACGACCGCCTGCGGCTGATCTTTACCTGTTGCCATCCGGCGCTGGCGCCGGAAGCCCAGGTGGCGATGACCTTGCGCGAGGTGTGCGGCTTGGCGACCGAAGAAATCGCGCGCGCCTTCCTGACGCCGGCGCCCACCCTGGCCCAGCGCATCGTCCGCGCCAAGGCCAAGATCCGCGATGCAAAAATTCCGTACCGGGTGCCGAGTCCCGCCGAATTGCCGGACCGGCTGGACAGCGTGTTGTGCGTGGTGTATCTGATTTTCAACGAAGGGTATTCGGCTTCGGCCGGTGCGACGCAAACCCGGCATGACCTATCGGAAGAGGCGATCCGTTTGGGCCGCTTACTGGCCCAACTGTTGCCGGACCCGGAAATCCAGGGCCTGCTGGCTCTGATGCTGCTGCATGAATCGCGCCGCGCCGCGCGCACGTCGGCGGACGGCGAATTGATCTTGCTGAGCGACCAGGACCGCTCGTTGTGGAACCGAGAACAGATCGCCGAAGGTTCGAAGTTAGTGGAACGGGCCTTACTGTCGCGACGCTTCGGTCCCTACACATTGCAGGCGGCCATTGCGGCGGTACACGCCAATGCGGCGGACGCCGACTCGACCGACTGGCCGCAAATCGCCGCGCTTTATGCGGTCTTGCTGCGTATCGATCCGTCGCCTATCGTCGAATTGAACCGGGCGGTGGCGATAGCGATGCGCGACGGCCCGGAGGCGGGGCTTCAGCGGATTGACGAGATTCTGTCGCGCGGCGAACTGGGCGAATATCACCTGGCGCATTCGGCTAGGGCGGATTTGTTAAGGCGTTTGGGAAGAATCGACCAAGCCCGCTCCGCTTACGAACGCGCCCTGAGCCTGACCCGTCAACTGCCGGAGCGGCGTTTTCTGGAGCGCAGATTGCGCGAACTGCAGGCTCGTTAATAGATACAATTTGTTAATGCGATAAATAATTCGCAGTCACCAAAGGGAAATCCCATCATGTCCGAATATGTCAACTGTTAGCCTGGGCGCTCTCATGATCGGCGGCCTGTTTGCCGCTATGACATGCGCCCGCTATCGACGCGATATCGGTCTTGCTTACGCCCGCATCGCTACCGGTAGTCGGATTGGGCAGACGCGCCATGGACCGATTGAATACGCAATCGCCGGCGAAGGACCGCCGGTGTTGGTGGTGCACGGTGGGGAAGGCGGCTACGACCAGGGGATGTTGTTCGCCGAACCCTTGGTCAGCAGCGGTTTCCGCGTGATCGCCATGTCGCGCTTCGGCTACTTGCGCACGCCGTTGCCCAAAGATGCCTCACCGCCCGCTCAGGCGGACACCCACGCCGCTTTGCTGGATGCTTTGAATGTCGAGCGGGTTAGCGTGATAACCGCGTCGGCCGGTGTGCCGTCGGCCATGCAGTTGGCGCTTCGTCATCCGGAACGCGTCAAGGCGCTGGTGTTGCTGGTTCCGGTGGCTTACGCACCGCGTGCGGCTGGCGAACCGCAGGTCTATTTTTCGCCGCTGGCCAGACTCCTGATCAGCACTACATTACGCTGGAACTTCCTGTTCTGGGCGGCGAGCAAACTTGCCCCTAAATCGCTCATCCGCGAGTTTCTCGGTACACCGACCGAGGTATTAGCAAATGCATGCGCGGACGAGCAAAGTCGAATTCGGCGGGTGTTTGAAAATATGCTGCCTGTCAGGTCTCGTTGGCAAGGGTTGCTCAACGATGCTGAAATCAATGCGACGTTGCAACGCTTCGAACTGCAGAAAATCACGGTGCCCACGCTAGTTATCGGAACGGGGGACGATTTGTTCGGAACACTTGCCGGCGCTCGCTATACCGCCGATCACCTGCCAAACGCGCGCTTCGTGAGTTTTCCCGACGGTGGCCATCTCTGGGTCGGACACCAGAATGAGGTCATGGCGGAGATAATGGCTTTCCTGAAATAGCCGAAGAGGGGATTAGCGTAGCGCTTGAAAAGGTGCTAAATTGGCGATCGAGTCGGCATAGTTATCACGCTAGATGCTGTGGCCGGCAAACTAATGTGATCGTCAGCAGTTCCGTTCGTGGTGAACTCTCTATCATCAAGCCCTTCAAAACGGCAGATAAGATTTTTCTGAATATCGTTCCTGAGATGTCGAATTCGTCGAATCGGAGACGACAATAAGGGGTAAATCGTTTTTAACTAACAGGAGCCGAACATGAAATACCTATGCCTGATTTGCGCCGAAACCGTGATGGAGCAAATGACGGAAAGCGATGCGGACAAGCACTTTGACGAATACATGGCATTTACTCAAGCCATCAAAGACAGTGGTCATTATCTAGGTTGTAATCGCCTGTTGCCCGCCAATGAGGCAATTACGCTACGCGTGCGGAACGGCAAAACCACCACCACCGACGGCCCCTTCGCGGAAACCAAGGAACAACTCGGCGGCTATTACCTGATCGAAGCCACGGATTTGAATGAAGCAATCCAGGTGGCGTCACGAATCCCGGGAGCGAAGCTAGGTTGCGTCGAAGTGCGGCCGGTTGCGGAAGACGCGCAGACCTTGCAGGCACTGGGTCTTTCCGCTGCGGACATGGCCTGTTAGATAGCTTTGAAGAAATTCCGGGCGACTTGTCGATTTCGGCAAACGCCATTCGACTATCGATTGTAAGACCGCCAGTTCCACTGCCCGATGGGCTTCAACAGGAGAAATTTAGATGAAATGCATGATTATCGTTAAAGCAACCAAGGACAGCGAAAAAATAGCTTGTATGCCGGACCCCGAATTGCTTGCTGCAATGGGTCGGTACAACGAGGAGCTGAAAAATGCCGGCATTATGTTGAGCTGCGCCGGTTTAAAGCCCACCTCGCAGGGGAAGCGTGTCAGGTTTTCCGGTAAGCAGCGCACCGTCATCGACGGCCCATTTCTGGAACCGGAAGATCAAATTGCCGGTTATTGGCTTTGGCAGGTCAAATCGATGGATGAAGCCGTCGAATGGGTCAAGCGCTGTCCCAATCCCATGCTGGAGGACTCCGACATTGAAATTCGTCCGGAGTACGAAGAAGCGGATTTTGCAGCCTGACGATCCTGAAGCGACACATCGCCTCACGGCAATCAAAGGCATTCCCGGTAGGAGCGACGCGTAGTCGCGACAAGGTGTCGTTCCCACGGTGAATTTCATACTAATTTTGACGTTATTCCACCGATGGAGGAGGGATATGATGAAACCTGCAAAAAACACGATTTGCCTTTGGTACAACGGCGGCGCCGAAGACGCGGCGCGGTTTTACGCCGAAACCTTCCCCGATTCATCGGTCGGCGCGGTACACCGGGCCCCGGGAGACTTTCCGTCCGGGAAGAAAGGGGATGTGTTGACGGTCCGGTTCAGCGTGATGGGCATTCCCTGCCTCGGGCTTAACGGCGGACCCGTGTTCAAACACAATGAGGCGTTCTCGTTTCAGGTTGCCACCGAAGACCAAGCCGAAACGGATCGCTACTGGAACGCCATCGTCGGCAACGGCGGCGAAGAGAGTGCCTGCGGCTGGTGCAAGGACAAATGGGGCGTGTCCTGGCAGATTACGCCGTTGGCTTTGACCGGCGCGATCAGCGGTCCCGATCCGGCTGCCGCCAAGCGCGCGTTCGAGGCGATGATGCAGATGAAAAAG
>NZ_JBSYXO010000059.1:0-14075 GCF_054172045.1 Methylomonas sp. MgM2
TGCTTTATAAGTTAATCTAGCGGCTGGCTCAGCGAATCAATGCGGATTGCGGGGGCGATAAAATCAACAGCCTGTTAGAGGAATGCTATCGGTAAAAATATTTCGAACTTTCGCACTTACCCAAAAAGCAATAGGACTGCCCGAAATTTTTTTAAAATCATCCGGCTTCGATTTGTAAAACCAACCACAGTTATTATTTTGAATTGCTTCAAGAGTTTTAGGGGCCTGGTTTTCATGTCCCTTAAATTCTGACAGCTTAATATAACTCCCTACATAGTTTTTAATGTGGGCATTATGTAGCACAAATGTGCAAACAGGAATGCAAGCAGGCTCAAAAGCGTTGTATTCCAATTGAATTAAAGTAGTGATTGTCATTTAAAATTTTCGAGCGCAGCTTTTCATACGAAGAAATAAACATCCAAACATACGGTGTTACAAACGCAAGCTCCGAGTTTCTGTTGCCAAATTCTTTGCACCGCTCAATAAACATCGCAAATAAATCGGATTTGCTGTCGGGAAATTGCTTTTTGGCAAACTCTTTCAGGAAGGTATTCATGCCTTTACCACCCATATACGGTGGATTAGCCACTACCGCATCGTATTGCTGTACCAACAACCCAGCCTGTTGCACATAAGGTAACAAGGTCGCTGCCGCCAGTTTCTGCATCGAATCGCCTTGTTCATTCAATTCTTGCAATCGATTGGTCAAGCTCCGCAAATACTCGGCCTGTTCCTGCGGCACCTGAATTAACGATCCCAAGGTTTTTGCTTGCTCAAACAAGGCCAAGATAGCCCGCAGTTGCTTGAACTCGATGTCGTCCACCGTATCGGCCAGATTGCTTTGCACGTCATCGAAGATGGATTCCATGCTGCCGCGTTTGGCATCCTGGTTTAACGCCAGCTTGCGCCACAGGTCAGGCAAATCGAGATTTTGGGTGGATTGAATCGCCAGTACGTTGAGCTTGATGTCGCGGGTAAAGATGCGGCGGTCGTCGGCGCGGGCTTTCATCATCAAGGCAAAACCGGCCAGTTGCGCGGCGCGGTCGTCGATGTCCAGACCGTACAGATTGTTTTCCAGAATCAGTTTGGGAATGTCGCGAACACGGTAGCCACGTTCTTCGTAAATGGCTTTGAGGATGTCGTAAGCTTCGACCAGGATATGACCGGAACCACAGGCGGGATCGAGGACTTTGAGGGTTTCGGGATCAATGCTGGTCGGGGTGATGGCGGCCAGCGCTTCGACCACCGACGGTTCCTGTTCGGCGGGCTCGATGTAGTATTCCATCTGTGCCTTTAAGCCGGAATCGGGATAGGTCATCAACCATTGCCGACCGACCGAGTTTTGCACCAGGTATTTGACGATCCAGTTCGGGGTGAATAACTGGGTAGCGGCGGGAATGTCTTCGCTTTTGACCACGCTACCAATGACTTGGTCTTTCTTTTCCGAAATATAAAACTGGTACAGCCAGCCGATAATTTCGACCTGTTGCCAGTCGTCTTCGGGGATGCTGTCCACCAAGCCGCGCAGGATCGAATCGGTGCGGGTCAGGTTGTCGGGCAACAGCAGTTCGGTTTCATCGTCCAAGGCTTCGAACAAAAACGGCATGGCTTGATGCAGTTGATGGCATTGGCCCAACAGCAAGGTGCGATAGAGTTCTTCGTCTTTGTTACCGGCCAGTTTGAGTTCGACGATGTGGTTGCGATCCAGACTCAGATCGGTGGCTACATCCTGGGCGTGGTCGAGGATTTCAAAACTATTGGCCTTTTCTGGATGCGACAGTACCCGCAGCTTGTGATCCAAATAACCGTGCAATTCCATAAAGCGAATGGCAGACAGTCGGTTGAACCAGGTGTAAGCCATTTGTTCCACCAACTGCTCAAAGCCCATACGCTCGGCACGCTGAACGAGCTTATCGCGGGCACGCGCTAGATTGGCATCGAAGCTCAACCCTTCGATCTGCATCACCGAGCCGGAAATGACCGGCGTGCTGATGGTGAGTTTGCCTTTGTTGTCTGCGTGAATGCCAAACTGATTGAGCCGTTGGCTAATGGCGGCCATAAAATCGCGGCGGGCTTGCGGGGCGTATTTTTTGAGGTTGGTGGTGTTCATTGAGCGATCAGGCATCCATGGGGTTAATGAGTTGCACACCTGAAATCCAGTCGAAGTCCTTGGTATTTCGGGTAGCTAACGGCAAGTTGTGATCCAACGCTGTAGCGGCAATTAAGGCATCGCCCAATGACATTTTGCGTTGTTGGCGCAGGCTGATAGCCTGTTCGCATTGGCGTTTAGTCAATGCTATTTCGCGCATCGGCGATAATACGGCGGCAATAGCTTGAGCCTGTGTTGTGGATAGATTCCAGTAACCCAATACCTCGACTTTGCTGATGATGGAATAAGCCGGTTGAGTGGTCAGCAACCACTGCCGCAAGGCTTCATGCTCTTTCTGCACTAAATAAATCAGAATGTTGCTGTCCAATAAAATCATGCGTCCCTACCTGGTAATGGACGATCCTGGCGAATATCTCGTTGCCATGCCGCTGGATCGACGATGTCGGCAAAAGCGTTTGTGGCGACAGCCGCTTCCAGCGCTTCTTTTAAAGCCTGTTGTTGGGTATTTACGTTTTCCAAAATATGGCATTCATTTTCAGGCAACAGCTCCAGAAAGCTGATGACGCGGTCGTAAATGCTCTCGGAAAGTTCAAGTTGTATGGTTTTCATATTTTTCCCTTACCTTTAGTTTCAAGCGGATATGGTGCGGATACTACTGCCTTTTTTGGAACTGACCACGTCCAGACGTAAAGCCATTTGTTCTTTCAGTTCGGAGACGTGGGAAATAATGCCGATCATGCGGCCACTGGCTTGCAGGTCGATTAAAGTTCTGATGGCCAAGTCCAGTGATTCGGGATCGAGGCTGCCAAAGCCTTCATCGATAAACAGGGTATCGAGCTTGATACCACCGGCGTATGACTGAACGACATCGGATAAACCCAAGGCCAAGGACAAAGCGGCCATAAACGATTCGCCGCCGGATAGCGTTGCCACTGGGCGATTTTTGCCGGTGTAGCCGTCTTCGACTTCCAGATCGAGTCCTGATGCTCGGTTGCCTCTGGTTCTATCTTCTTTACGGACTAACTGGTAGCGGCCATTGCTCATGATATGTAGCCGTTGCGAAGCCTGAATCAATACATCGTCCAGTAGGACGCTAAGGACAAAACGTTGCAGGCTGATGCGGTTGCCGGTTTGTCCGTTGGCGACATCGCTTAAGGTGCCGTAAATCCGGTATTGAGCTTCCAGCTCGGCGTTCTTTTCATGGGCTTTGGCGAGTTTGGTTTTTACGGCTTGTAATTGGTTATGGCGTTCTTGCAGTTTGCGCCAGGCCACGTCACAGGCATTGAATACGTTGGTTTTGTCGGTGAGTTCCAATTCGAGTTTTTCCAAATCAGGAAGCGACTGGCCGGTTAAATCGGCCTGGAGTTGCTCGACCGCGCCTTGCAAATTGGCCAGCTCACTCTGGTAATTTTCGATCTGGTTTTTCAGGCTGTGCTGATCTTCATCGCTGAGTAATGCAAGCCTGAAAGCATCAAGGTTTGCGAAAGCACTTTGGGTTAGCGCATCGTTCCAAGCGGCTCCCGCTTGAATGAATTCCTGTTGCAAGGCATCGCGTTGCTGGCCTAGGGTTTCCAAACTAGATTGGGCGCTAGCAAGTGTGCTGGATTTTTCCGTAAACTCGGACTGTGCTTTGCTAACGGCATCGGTCAACTTTTTGATTTTGACAGCAAGATCGCTAATGGCTTGGCTTAATACCTGGGCATCGCGATACGCTTCCGGTACCAGTTTTTCCAACTGCCCAACATTGGCACGAGCGGTTAGCATCTGTTCGTTATCCGATTTGGCCTGAGCTTCCAACGCCGCAATGGTTTCCGCCAGCTCAGCCAGTTGCTGGTTCAATTCGGCATTGTTCTGGGTGAGCTGTTTTTGTTGGGTTTGCTGCTGAAGCAAGCCTTGGACTTCGGAATGCTTGGTTTTGTAAGTTTGTTCAACTTCGCTTAAGGCTTGCTGGGCGATATCCGCCAATTGTTCGATCAATTGGCTTACTTCCTTGCTGACGCCAGTTGTTTCCAGATGGGCGGTTTCGTACTTGGCCTTTGCTGTGTCCATTGCTTTGCGCGACTGATCTTCCTGCGCTCTGGCAACTTCCACTTGCTGTTTAGTCACCAATTCGGTGTCGATAACGGCATGAGCGGGCGCCGGATGCTCCTTGCTACCGCAGACTGGGCAAGGCTGATCTACCTGGAGCTCTTGGGCGAGTAATGCCGCTTGGCCGGAATGCCAGGCGAGTTCAGTTTGACGGGCCTTTTTCTGAGCAGCCTCAAATTCGCTTTGTTTGGTTTGGAAAGCCGCCAATAACAGGCTTTCGTGCCTCTCTAATTCAGCTTGTTTACCGCGCTTTTGCTCTAGCAGTTTGCGTTGTTCGAACTGCACACGATAGGCTTCCAACTCGATCTGCTTAGGAGCCAATACATCCAAGGCCTCAGCAATTTGATCGATTTGGGCGGTGTTGGTTTTGAGCGTAGTAGATAAAGATTCTCTGGCTTTTAATTGCTTATCCAGATTTTGCTGGCTGTCGTTGAATTGCTGGCTAGCACTGTTCAAGTTTGCCTGAGCTTGAGTTAGATCGGCGACTCTTTCCTGATATTGGTTAAGTTCAACTTGTTGTTTGTTTAATGGTTCGACTTCGGCAAAAGCGGCCTGGGCTGCCTGCAATTGCTTTTCAGCGATGCTCTTATCCGAAGTTGCTTGTGCCACTGAATTTTCGCTGGCTGTGATTTGCTCATTCAGTTTTTTCAGTGCTGCTGATTTTTCCTGATACGACCCGAAAATGGGCTGAATCTTCTGGGCGCTTAACGCACGATCCAGTTGAGTTTGTTTGGCATCGATTAGGGCCTGCTGAGCTTTTTTCTGATCGAGCTCGGTTTGCTTGTTAGCCAGTGCATCAAATCTCTGTTTGAGTAACATAGCTTGATCTTTGGCTTTAGTCGCCTGCAACTGGATTTGCTGGGCTTGCTCTTTATCCTGAGATGCGGTTTTCAGCTCTGGCTCAAGCTGGGCCAGCTCATCGTCAATGTCCGCTTCGGAATGAACATCCACACTTTGCAAGATGCCCTTGATCTGGTTTTGATGCTGATCGACGGCTTGTTTGATACCGGCAGCCTGTGCTTTAAGTTGATCTTCGATGCGCTTGTAAATTTGAGTTTGAAAAAGCTGTCCGAAGATTTTTTCGCGTTCACTTGAGCCAGCCATGAGCAATTCGCGGAATTTGCCCTGCGGCAGCACCATCACCTGACGAAATTGTTCGACATCCAGACCGATACGCTTGCGGATTTCATCGCTGGCATCACTGACGCTTTTGGCGACGATCAATGAGCCGTCCTCAGTACCATCAAGCAGCCACAATTGCGCTTCGGCTTGTTGGGTGGTGGTGCCTTCTCCGCGACTTTTTGGGCGTTCCTGGGTCGGAATACGACGCACACGGTAGCCGGTTTCGCCTAATTGAAAGTCGAGTATGACTTCTGTCAATAGATTGGGGTCGGCGTGGTCGCAGCGCATCTGTGCTGGTTCGCGCTCTGCGCCGGTGGTTTGGCCGTAGAGGGCAAAACAGATAGCATCCAAGATTGAGCTTTTACCGGCACCAGTAGGACCGTTAATCAGAAATAAGGGGTTTGAACCCAGTTGAGTAAAGTCGATGGACTCCCGACCAGAAAATGGGCCGAATGCCTGAAGGCTGAGGTTTAATGGTTTCATGCCAATTCTCCCTCAAACTTGTGAATTTGCGAGATGATTTCTTTTATAGCTTCGTCTTGCTCAGGTAATAAGGCTTGCCCATGGACCTGCTCGAAAAAATCACGGAACATCTCCAATTCGCCGCGTTTTAACTTGTCCCGATTGATAGCCTGATCAGACATATCCAGCATGCCTGGTTTTTCAATGTGTAACACGTTGGGATAGACCTGACGTAATTTACCCATCGGATCGAGTAGCGCGTGCCGGTCAGTTAGTCGAACCAGCAGGTAATCCTCGTTGTGCGGATCGGTTTTGCCTTGTTCGATTAGGGTATTCAGTTCGCCTTCCAAAATACGCATGTCACGCAATAGATGCAGCGGTAGATGCGTGGCCGATTTCATGCCGTTGGCAGCCATTTCAACCAGCGTGACGCCTTTACGCTGGTTTTGCTCGGAGAAGCTGTATTTCAAAATCGAGCCTGAATAACGAATATTGGATTCGCCTTTATGCTGCGGGCTGTGCAGATGGCCGAGCGCGACGTAATCGAATCCGGCAAAAGCCTCGTAACTAATGCGATCAGCGCCGCCGATCGACAGTGGACGTTCCGAGTCCGATTCGTCCCAACCATCGATGAAACAATGACTGATCAGAATATTGGGCGAGTCATCGGGATTGGCGCTGGTGATTTGTTCAACCAGATAGCGATGGGCTTCGTCGTGGGTGGAAACCTCGACACCAAAATGATTTCGGACCGATTCGGGATCGTTATAAGGAATACCGTAAAAACAGACCTCGATTGAAGCTCCGCGAATTTTCACCGGTTGGTTAATCTGACTAAAATCGCCGATGATATGCAGGCCAGCTTGTCGTAATTGCCTGGAAGCGAAACGTAGCCGTTCAGCACTGTCATGGTTGCCTGGAATGAGCAACACGGGGACACCAAGCTCGGCACAGATCTTATTGAACACATCATCCAACAGCTCTACCGCTGCCGCTGGGGGAACCGAACGATCGTAAATATCACCGGCAATCACAACGGCATCAACGGCCTCGCGTTCAATATGCTCGATCAACTGATTCAGAACATGCCGCTGATCTTCCAGCAGCGAAACATTGTGGAATTGTCGCCCGATATGCCAATCCGAGGTGTGTATAAACTTCATGCTGTGTCCTTACCTTATTCTGACCCGATCACCCGCGTTAACCGCTTTGGCCAAGCGTTCGCGTAGTGCGTTCAAGTAACGATCAATATCACTTTCCGTTTCGATAAAGCCTTTGGGCGATACAGTATTGAGAATATCGCTTTGAGTGATAGTGATGGTTCGTTTAGGCGCTGGTTCAGCCACTTTGTTTTCGCCTGGAGTTGGCGAAACCGGTTTTTGCGTATCCTTTTGGCGAAGTAGTTCAATATGTCGATTAATCAGGTCGTAGGCATCCTCTTCGTAATTGGCTGCTTCGGTATGATCGCTGACGATTTGCGGAATCGACTCGTTACTGCTGATCCGTTGCTTACAGAGTTGCAGCGGGCGTAATGCTTTGTTTTGGAGATCATCGGGCGCTGCCACTTGTTTTAACGCGGCTTGAACGCGTTCGATTCGTTGCTCGACTTCAGTTTCGACGATTTGCCGCCGTTCCAGAATTAACTGCTGATTGATGGCGTGGATTTGCTCGATCAATGGATTGATATGGCGCAGTTGATCATACGGCGATGGCATGCCGTAGATTCGATCCAGTTCATCCAATGCTTGCTTCGCCGTTGGGTCTTTTTCTAAAAACGGGCGGTTGGCTTTGAATTGGTCGTTCAACGCTTTGCTTAAGTTTTGCCAAGTCTGGAATTGACTGTTGTAAAAGTCGTCGAGGTCTTCGAAGTCCTCGGCAAAATCTTCTAAAGCGTTATTTTGTTCAAGGCTGCGCTCGATTAAATTGAAGCTGTTGGACTGTTGCAGCAGATCAGCCAACAGAATCAAACCCTGTTCGATTTTTTGCTTACCAGGGAAATGGCCGGTTTGGGCTTTGCTGTTGAAAGATTTTAGGTTTTCGTGCCAATTTTTGATTTCTTGTGTCAGCAGTTCTGCCAGTTCCTTTTCACTGGTACCGGTGAAGGTTTTATTGAACAGGTTTTTGACCAGTGACGCGGCATTTTTTAGCTGGCGTTCGTCGTGCTGGCGAACCTTCTGGATGCGGATTTCGCCGTGTTTGCGCACGCTGGTAAACGGCTCGTAAGCTTTTTTCAGCGGTAGCTCACTGGCCCCCATGGTAAAACTGATTTTGCCTGCCAGTCCCAGTCTTGCGACCAATAGCAGGATTTCATTGACCGGCCATCCATAGGGGCGGCGGGTAAATCGGTTAACGAGATCGCGCAAGTACACCGCTTCGTTACGCTCGATTTTTAAGGTAATGAACATCTCAACTTCGCGCGTTGCTTCAGGATTACATTCCATGGCTTCCATGTCGATGCCAAGTTGCACAACATCATCAGCAACCATGATCGAGTGTAGCTCCCGCAAAACCTCGCCAGGTGTCAGGCGCAGCATGTTGAGTTTGGCGAAGGTGTTTTCGATGACATACCGATAAGCTTCTTCCAGCATCGCCGAAGGCGAAGCCGTTTTGGGCGTAAGTTTGGCGCCGATGGCGAACAGTTGGGCTTCGGCGAAGAGTTGTTCCAGGTCGTGGCGCAGACGTTTTTCGCGCTCAATGTTTTCGAGCTGCTTTTCCCGTAGCAGGTGCTCTTGTTCGGGACGCTGGCCGGAGTTTTGTTTGAGAAAACGATCAGTTTTCAGGAAGCGAGCCAGGTCACCTTCGAGCCCTTTATGTCCGAATAGTAGCTGGTGATCCGATAACTTAACGAGTATGCAACCGTTGCCTTCCAGAGTATGGTTTAAACAATGTTGTTCGTGGATAAAGGCTTCGTAATGGCTGTCGAGTGGCGATGTCACTTTGATCACCAAGTCTTCCAGCGAGGAACCGTCGCGGGGATGTCCGTTGCAGAAACGACTGATGTTAAAGTCTTGCTTGTTGACCGGATAACGGTAGACGTTTTGCCGCGACAACAGTCCGTCGAAGATCAGATTGGAAAGCTTGTTGGTCAATTCCGATGGCTCGACATCGGTGTGCAGGATTTCGTTTTCGATTTCCTTTTCTTCGTTTGTGAGGAATACAAATTCGTCGCCGTTACGGGCAATCAGCATTTGCCGTTCCAGGCGGTTCAAACTTTCTTCTATCTGTTTACGCAGGGCGATTTTGTCGGCGTCGATTTGATCGATACAGAGCGTGACCAGGTTATCGAGGGTGCTTTTCAAAACATCGACGTAACGGATCAGGAACAGGGTTTTCAGCAGTTTGCCATCGAAAGCGGTCAGCACATCGAGTTCGCAGGCTTGATCTATCGTGCGCTTGACGGCGGGCTCCAGAAAGCTTTCGATTGGGCTGTAGAAACAGTAAAAAGGAATTAAGGCGCCAATGCCTTGATCCTTGACTTGTTTGGCCGCCGACTGAAACGCATCCAGCAGAGAGCGTTCGCCCATGGCCAAATGTTTGCCGGTAGCACCTTTGGTACGAATCGATTCAAAGACTTTTTGTACCAGTGGGTAGTGATAAGGAACAAAAGGATAATTGTCGACAAACGAAGGCGCATCGCTATAACCATTGAGTGCAGCTGTGGTGGTTTTATCGAAGGCCAATTGATTACGCAGGATGTCGCCTTGTTCTGCAAAGACATTGGCCAAGGCTTCGGCAGCCGGTTCGGTTTTTTCCAATAGCCGTTTTTGAATGACTTCCGAGGTGTTGGAACTGGACAGTTGCAGGCGGGTGTAGAAGCGGCCCTGAATTTTGGAAAAATCATCACCGCTGGTTTTTTTCAGCTGGCCAATGGCCGCTTCAATATCGGCCTGGGAAGTAACGATGACCCAAGCACGACCGTTACAAAATGTACCTAGGTCTTCCGTGATGGTTTGCAGCTTCAACATCATCTGAGTGTTCTGACCGATGAACTGGCCCACCTCGTCGACAAGGAACAAGATGTTACGGTCGCCGTGACTTTCTAGGTAGTCATTCACCCATTTGCAGAAATTGCGAATGTCGAGCGGAAAGTTGTTTTCCAGTTGCTCTACCCACTGGCGAGTTGATTCCAAGGTTTGGTTGCTAGCGGCGGCCAAACTTTGTGACAGTTCATCGCGATAAAAATCGTAAGCATCCCTTTGCGATTCCCAAACGGAACCGGTTAGTTCAGCGAACTTGTCTTTGAAGGCTTGGTATTGGTTGCGCTTGTCCAGTTCGCGCTCAAGATGGGCGATGTGCGGAAAGTCTGCGCAATAGCCAACACGTTCATTAAAAACTTTGAGGAAGACTTTCAAGATGGCGTTGTCGCCATCGTCGGTATTAGCGCGCGAATCGATGTTGAACAAAATGACATCTGTCGGTTTGGATACCGAGCTATGAATATCTCCAAACAGCATCGCATCGTTAATTTTGTCCTTAAAAAAATCGATAGCGAGACGGCTTTGGCCATCCTTTTCGACCGAGCGGTTTTCCAGTAGGTATGACAGGATTTTGATGAAATGCGATTTACCAGAACCAAAGAAACCCGACACCCACACGCCAATTTTTCCTGCCACCGCAGGGTTGCGATTCTTAATGGCAGGCACATAGGTTTCAAAAAAATGGCGGAAGTGGCGATCCAATTCCTTAGTGATCACGTATTCGTCTAGTTCGACAAACACACATTCATTATCAAGCTGCTCAGCCTTGACGACACCATTAATATCTCGGATCAGTGGCTTGGAAAAAATCTGCTCGATATTCACAAGTGGCTCCCTGCGTTCTTATTTTTTAAAGGTTTCTGGAACGAGCTTGAAGGCTCGATAGTAGTTTTTGGAATCGATCAAACCGAATGGATGTAAATCTTGGCCGCTGTATTCGCCTGGATAGAACAACACTAGAGGCGTTTTGCCCATCACATCTTGTAGTGCACTCAATAGCTCGTGGCCACGGACTAACGGCCAGGCATTACCCAACCCAGTTAACAAGACAAAATCCAAGGCATCCGGTTGAATTTGGCTGGCGATGTATTCAGCGACTTTTTTCTGGCTGAGGGGGCCAGCCAATGTCGTTTTAATGGCCTCTACGCCGACCTGCTTTTCGCGGGCAAACGTGCGTTCCAGCAATCCGCGCGAATTGAGCATGTCGATCAAGGTTTGAAAGATGTTGACGTTCTTGAATTTGAAGCCGCGCTTATCCAATTTGTCGGTCAGGTGGGTTACATAGTCTCTGACGATAAGTTCGTGCTTGGCCGGATAATCGAAAATCCAAAAGCCAATTTCATTGCCCAAGCCATCATTTTTCAAAAACTGTGGGTTATCGATCCGATCCAGAATGAGATCAAGGCGGTTTTGTAGCGCTTTCATAAGGTGCATTCCATGACCGGTTCGAGGTCTTCGCGATTGAGTTGCTTTAACCAAAACTTGGTGTCTGGGAGCAAATAAACGGGCTGTAAACGGCGGTTTTTGTTGTTGTCCAGATAGCCAGCTTCAACCAAAGCGCGGATGACGTTTGTGCCGGTTTTTTTTAGGGTTGAATCAGACAAGTCATACAGCCCAGGTAATGTGCGACTACGGTCATGTAGAAATACATCCCACGCATCAGAGGTTAAATTGGGCTTATAGACGCGTTTGGTTTCCGCAATAACGTGAGTCATAAAGTCTGCAACTACCGGCGTGTAGATCATTAAGGCCAGCATCAAAAGTTGAGGGTATAGAGGATCGGTGGCGTCGATAACGGTATGAATGAATGGCTTACCTAATGGTTCCAAACGACGTTTTATCGTGCGCGCATAGCGAATCGCCGTGTTAGGGGATTTTTTTCGAAGCACGTTATCCTGGGTAATCATCTGCACCCATTCGTCTTCTGTGCAATCCAGCAGTAGGCTTTGAGCAACGGTCTTACTTTCAGCAACAAACAAGCTTCCGCTGACTAGGTCGCGGATATAGTGTTTGGCTTTGTCGAGTTCTAGCTTACTCAAAGCCTTGCTTCCTTATTCGTTACGGAATAACCAGGCGCCAAGATCAGATTATCTATTGCAGATAGCGATTGGCAATTTTTGAGCCAGAGGTGGTATTCAGGCCCTACGAGCGCATGATTTTCTGAACAGTCGACATTCCAACG
Organism: Methylomonas sp. MgM2; assembly: GCF_054172045.1. Classification (NCBI taxonomy): domain Bacteria; kingdom Pseudomonadati; phylum Pseudomonadota; class Gammaproteobacteria; order Methylococcales; family Methylococcaceae; genus Methylomonas; species Methylomonas sp. MgM2. The sequence goes on from NZ_JBSYXO010000059.1 coordinate 11,942, forward strand.
CCGAAGCACGTATCCAGCAACAGCGGCGCGAACCGAAAGCGTCAGTTCACCATTCTGTAAGCCATATTCATGTGCGATGGTTTCGGGATAGTGCAATGAAGGATGAGGTGCCAACTGAAGCTCGACGAAGTGATTCCATTGTTGGTCAGCAGCTTTCGATTCTGTATTCGAAATGGCTCTATTTTCGATCAATTGAGGCTGCTCGATACGGTTAATCACAAAGTCGGAAAACTGCTTCTTCAGCCGATCGAAAGCCCTGACATGCCAACGTAAGCCATTATCGATCAGTGAGTGCGGGACGATTTCACGCTGTGTTAAACCGCTGGAAAGTGATCGATAACCAATCGAGATAGCTTGCTTACAGTAAATGGCACGGGTAACGAAAGCCAAAATATCGCATGCCGGAAAATGCAATTGGGTTGGGGCTTCGGCGGCATCGAAGGTATGACTGGTAGATACAAAGTCATCACCGTAGCCATGCAGCAACGCTGCTAATGCTTGATGGCTAGAGTAGCTGAATAGTGGTGAAAAGCCTTCCCGCTGAATATAGGTTTTAGCCTTGGTGTCGTATTCGAGATTTTTAGGGGCTAATTCTTTATAAAGCGTGATGTCTCTCGTTGCTGCTGCTTCTTTGATACCAAACCGACCAACTAAGTCATTGCGATTGACTGCTCCCAGGAAAAAGAGACGAAAGTCGATGTGGAACAGGCGCTCCCGTTGGGTTTGTGTAACTGATTGAAGAAGCGTGTCTGACATGTTTCTTTACGATAAGAAATGTATAGCTTGCGCATTTTATTATCATCAATTCTATGACCACTTCGCAATTGATGCAAGTCAAAATGGGATTCAAGCAATGCGCATAGAGCAATGCTTTTAATCACACATGACATAGCGCTTTGAAGCATCAAAAACTTGATCTCAAAAAATGACTGTCTAACCCGTTCGTAGGAAATTGTTATCGGCCTGATCCCAGCAGATTGCGCATTTTGAAATGCATACGAAGTAAAAATGATGGTAGAGGGAAGACTAAGAAACATCAAACGGATGGATCGCAGTCAATCCCGCTGGTATTGTGTGAGGGCGTCAATTCCAACTTCATGATGGTTGGTAATTTATTGAGTAAGTATTTGTTCGTATTCTCTACGTTTCAACATCAACCGGTCAGCAAAGTTAGCTAAATCATGCATAACCGCTAAAGTAGTTTGACAATCTCCGAGTGCGCTATGCGGATTTGGATTAATAAATCCTGAGACAGATGCAGCATCTTCTAGTGAAATAGTGCCGTATCGGTTAGTCGGTCCATAAATACTTGCAGCACCATTCATCGCACACCGATCTTTGACATCATCCAGAAAAAAGTGATGAATACCGACCGACTTATATGTTGATTTTAAAATACTCATATCGTAACTCGCGTTGAAAATCACAACATCATTCTTGAGAAGAATGTCTTTTATCCGATCTGCGTCAACTTGAAATGAAGGTGCGTTCTCAAGATCGTTCATGTGAATTCCGTGGCAGCGATATGCGCCGTCAGTTATTGGAATTGTTGGCTTGTAACGTTGATTATGCATTATATTGCCATCGCTCGACAAAATACAAAGTTCAATAAGCTGATCCCTGCAACTTAAGCCAGTTGTTTCTGTGTCTAATATAACAAATCCAGTTTCAAAAATTTTTTGTACATACAGACTTGTTTCCAAAGCTGATTTATTTTCTTCATCAAACTGCTTTAGTTTTTTTGCAACAGCCATTTTATGTATGGCTTCTCTTTGCTTATCCGACATTTCTTTTTTAGGGGGTAAGTCCTCGCAATCTTCAAGCCTGTAGACTGCATATGACTGTCTTTTATTATAGGAGCTCCTAAACAACGCAGCAGGTTGAGCATCGGGTTTCGGTTTCATTCTTAGTTCATTTTTCAAGCGATTCTCGCTGTACAATTCTTCATCTATCATGTTATTACCTTTTTATTAATAGTTTACATAAAAATATTGGGCTTTTATTGCCTGCAACTAGCTTGTCAATAAGTTGACATTAATTCAACTGAAAAGCAGTATTCCGGAGAGTGTCGGCTTCCGGCGGGAAAGATTGCTAGCCATCCCTGGCTAGCAATCGCGCCTACACCGCCACGTGA
>NZ_JBSYXO010000005.1:0-200853 GCF_054172045.1 Methylomonas sp. MgM2
TCACGTGGCGGTGTAGGCGCGATTGCTAGCCAGGGATGGCTAGCAATCTTTCCAGCCGGAAGCCGACACTCTCCGGTAGTCCAATAAATTAAATGCGAGGAGTTTGTCTGGCATTCGGTTTATGGAATAGGATTCTGGCTTCGGAAGTCCTTGTAGATTGGTAACGGACAGCGGGTGGCTAATGGATCCCAGAACACAAACGTATCCTGGGCTTGTCATTTTTCGAAGTCGGCGTCAGCGGCGACTTCACCGGCAAAGACCGACCCTTTAGAGTCACACAAGTTATATGTTCAAACGGCAAATTAGTGACGCTAAGCTGCCAATCAAATCCTAATGGGTTTATGTATGTGTCAAACCGGCTGCATTTAAAACCTCGTTAAAATGGCATAGATGGAAGAGTTAAATCTTGATAAAAATGCTCAGTAGAAATGCTAGGTTTATTGTGCTAGTTTCAAACCTGAAAAAGCCAAACCTATCGTGAGGTAGGGACAGAAAATCGCGGATCCCATCAAAAGGAAAGCCGGATTGCCGAACATGACTTCGTTACGGTCATCAAGGTTGTCCGGTTTTTTTTATTCTCGACAACTTGACTTTAATTGTTTTGAGTCTTGCCTTATTGCTTTTCTTATTTACGGCATGTCTTTTGATCTCCATTGAAGGAGGCATTTATGTCAGCGGTAAACAAATTATTCAAGAGCGTCTATGTATTATATTCATTCATCACAGCCAGATTCGTGGCAAAGGAGTGTAAAAGCATACTGTTTCTTTTTACAGCCATTATCGGTATATTCGTAATGCCTTCCTCCTCCAATGCTGATTTTTTTCAAAACCAGTCCGGACTTAGTGAGTCACATGCAACAATTTCATTTGATGAGCACATTTTTCCAAATGAAAGCGTAATAACTACTGAATATAGCGATTTGCAGATAAGGTTTTCACCTTTTGCTTATTACTTTTCTAGTGCATGGGATGGTCCAGGTGTTGCTAGTTTTCTACCTAATCGTCCTGCTCCGGGAGCAAGGGTGATTCAATTCACTCAGCCACAAGCCGGAGCCGCCTTTCAATTTTGGACTTACGATGGAGCGATTGGTACTTTCCAAGCTCTTTTAAATGGCAATGTGGTTGAGTCGGCAACAGCCCCTGTAGGAGGAAGCTTACCGAACAATTTCTATGGATTTCGAGGTATAAAGTTTGATGCAATCAGTATCTCAACAAATGCCTGGCCGGCATGGGGTATCGACAATATTCAGCATCAAATATTTCGATGGGTACCGACAGGCATTGTTAGTGATTGTTCGGGAAATGATATTAATAGCTTAACTGCTGGTGTTTCGCCTGACCCAGTTCAATGTAACGCAAGTACTATCGGACTGGCGGCAGTTTGTTGGAATCAAACTACATATACGATGCCTTCAGCAACTACCCCTGTTTGTACGTATAAATCTGTAACCCCTGAAAGTTGTGTTGGCGGTGCTTACCCTGGAACTGTCTACCAATGCCAAATATCTCAAGCAAATGAAGTTTTCGGAAATGTTGTTAAGACAGTATCATTTTATGAATATACATTCGAACAAAATATCCCGAAAAACGTAACCTTCCAATTGGTCAATTCTGGAAACGCCGTTCATACGGCAACATTAGAAATCGTCAATCCTTTTTCAAATTTGACAATCTCAATCACAGAGCCTAATCCTATCAATCTTGCCGCCGGCGAAACGAAATCGATCTCGCTAAGTATCGACCCGGGAGCTTTGCCGATTGGAAGTTACGACGGCATTCTGTTGAAAATCACGGCGGATGACGGCAGCGTATCGTACTCGAATGTCAAAGTTAACGTCGTCGCGCAAGGCGCTGGAAATTTGCCCGATTTGACACTGAGCGCTGGCGATATCGGCTTCAGTGTCGCCAATCCTGGCGATCAGGTTACCCTGTCCGCGACTATTCACAATCAAGGTTATTCGGGTTCTGATAATGTTTTAGTCCGTTTCTTCGAATTCGGAGCTTTGTTGGGTGAAACTGTCGTGCCTGAAGTAACGGCCAGCGGTACGGCCAACGCGTCGATTTCTGTGCCGATGGACCCATCCGGCGATCATCTAGTTCGCGTGGTCATCGATCCTGATGGAGCGATTCCCGAGATCGACGAAGCCAACAACGAAGCCAGTCAAATCATTCAACCGGGAGGTGCCACGGTCGAGACCTCAGGCAATATGCTGGTATCAGGAAGCTTGCCGACAACGGTTTATAGCAATTCCCTGTTTACATTATCAGGAAAGGCCGTTTACGACGTGTTGGTCAATGGTGTCAGAAACACCGACTATGTGGTTAAGGGCGGTTCGGTACAAATTACGGTCACCGGCGAGAATAACGCCGAGTGGATATACGGCGGCATTCATACGGACACCAACGGGAATTTTGTGAAATCCATACAGGCCCCACCGAATACAGGAACCTATCACATCGCAATGACGGTAACCGATAAGACGTTTATTGGCAAACGTGAGCTGGTATTCAATGTGGTCGAACCGCTTCCGCCCGGCAGTCCTGAGCCTGCACCTCCGATTCCGCCAATGACTTCGGGTGTTGGCTATTGGGCGTTTGTAGGTGGTGGTCCTGGTGGCTCAAGCGGTACTTGGGTATGGACCTGGACGACGCCTCCTACTGAAGCGGTACCACAAACCGATTTGCGGGTGTTTTCCGAAAATATCCATTTTTCCAAAAACCATCCGGCCAAGGACGAAGAAATTACCATCTTTGCGGAGATCAACTATTGGGCGACCAATACCGACTTAATAGCCGAAGACGTACCAGTCAACATTTATGTGACTTATCCGGGCAATCCAAGTTTGAAAATCGGCGAGGCGCTAATTAAGCAAATGTCGGTCGGCAGCCCCGATTTCGGTTCGCGTTATGTTTACGCTACCTGGAGGAATCGGGATGAAGGTATTCATTTGGTTGAAGTGGAAATCGATCCGAGTTTTGTCGAGGAGAATCAGTTTAACAACGCAGCGACCCGAGCCATCATAGTCGGCAAATTGCAGGCCATGCAAGGCGCAATCGCCGGCCAAGTGACCGATGCCTGGGGCAACGGTATTGGTAACGTCATCATCGATGTAACTGAGGTAGGTGGTGCGTCACTCGCCAACACGACAACCGATCCAGCGGGCTTTTACTTGATTGGTTATGTGCCACTCGGCGCAATGATCGTGCATATTGAAAAGCCGACAGGCTATCAGGCGGATGCGGAAAACAAGGCGACTGAAGTGGTCGATTCGGCTGTGAGCACTGTCAATTTTATGCTCACGACGCAAGCCGTGCCTGCCGATAACACGCCACCGGTATTGAGCCTGCCAGCCGACATCATCGCAGAAGCCACTGGTCCGGATGGGGCCATAGTAACCTTTAGCGCGACGGCTAATGATGTAGTTGATGGTCCGATTACTCCAACGTGTATGCCGGTTTCAGGTGACATGTTCGCGTTGGGTTCAACCAATGTTAGCTGTTCAGCGACTGACAAGGCCGGCAATACGGCGAATGGCAGCTTTAATGTTACGGTGCGAGATACTATGTCGCCAGTATTGGTTTGCCCAGCGGATGTCAGTGTCATGCAAGGACAACAACCTGTTCTGGGTACACCAAGTGTTTTGGATAGCGTTGATCCTTCGCCACAGTTATCCAATAATGCTCCGGCTAACTTTTCTACAGGAAACACTGCGGTTATTTGGAGCGCGACCGATGCGTCCGGCAATCAAGCCAGCTGTGCTCAACAGGTAACTGTTTCTCCAGTAGCAGCCAATCTACCGCCAGTCGCGAATGCTGGGCTCGATCAGACTGTTCGCCAAGGTAGTTTAGTGACCTTAAACGGAAATGGAATAGATCCGGATAATGGGCCTTCGTCTTTGGCATTCGTTTGGTCGCAAACAGGAGGCAGTGCTGTGACTCTAAATGGACAAGGTATGGCTCAACCTACTTTTAAACCGTCTAGCGATGGCGTCTATATCTTCCAGCTAATCGTAAATGATGGGGCAGATGATAGTGCGCCGGATGAGGTCCAAATTAACGTGCCGCTGTTATGCGATATCGATCAAGATGGCGATGTCGATCGCAATGACACTAGCCTCATTACGGCTGCACGCAATCAACCTGCCTTGCCTGGTGATCTGCGCGACTATGATGATGATGGGATCATCACGGTTAATGATGCTAGAGCTTGCGTGTTGAAATGTACCCGAAACCGGTGTGCTCCCTGAATAATACCGTAGATTAAATGGTGAGTTAGGCAACATTTCCTAAGAAGTTGTCTGGAAAAACATTAAACGCATTGCCAGACAGCTTCTAACTCACCCTAAAAACATTACATAAAAAATCATTGAGGATATTCACTATGAACAGATTGAGCCTGTGTTATGTATTAGCGGCTGGATTGGGCTTAGGGGGCTACCAACTGTCTGCCGAGGCGATGTCCATTAGCTTTCAACCATTAGCGCAAACCGTCAATGTTGGCGACGCTTTAGTAGTAGATGTAGTCGTTTCAGGATTGCTCGATGTTAGCGAAATCGTGTCGGCGTTCGATTTGGATGTCACGTATGATCCAAGCATTCTTGACGCCACCGATGTCATTTTTGGACAGTATCTCGGGGCATATAATCCCGATCCAATGACATCCGAATTTTATAGCGATGCCGTTCTATCATCAGGAAGGATCGATTTCTTTGCGCTTTCTTACTTGTTTGATGCCGATTTGGCACTCATTCAATCGGGTATGGATAGTTTATCCCTAGCCACATTGTCATTCCAGGCACTTGGCGCAGGGACTTCGAATTTGCTGTTTGATCCAGTTCCCTATCCCGGCATTGATGTCAAAGGCTATGATGCTACTGCACTAGCGTTGGATGTAAGTGCCGCCAGTGTTACCGTGGCAGCATCATCAAACGTTCCTGAACCTTCTACTCTTTGGTTATGTTTGTTAGGTGCGATGGCGTTTGCTCGTCGATATCAGTACTTGACTAGATAGCTGATCTTCCAATGACAGCTTTCGGTCTTTGACCGGCCCGTTACTTTCGTACTGTGGCTGGCCGGTTCTGGCTGCTATGTTGAGCTTAACATAGCGACCTCTATGTGTAGTTCGAAACTATGTCAAGATTGTTGATACCGCCTGAATGAAAGATAGAATTCACCTTGGTTATGGCCAATATGATTAAATCGTAGCTTCACATAGTTTTGTCGGTTTCCTGAAGTAAAAAATTCAGTGCCATCAGTGATTTTAGTAAATCATGTCCGGTGCTAGTCAACCAGTTGGATATTTGTAAGTAAACGGCACCCTATTTCGATATTTCGTGGTTACCAGTATGCACCAAAAGAGGCTGGATCAATATTAAGCTGATGTTATCGAGCCGATGATAAGCTGATGTTACTTCTTTAAGCATTGAAATTATGTGTAGTTGCGTCCGCCCTTATGCAATGGATAGCAAGGGCTGATCCCCTGGGTAAATGTGCAAATACACATAGTTTCGTACTACACATAGTGGGCGAAAGCAGCCGCTGACAATGAATGAAATCACTCGACTGGTCGGCAAGAGTCGACCTGTTCCAGTCAGTCACCTAAGTCACTCTGCTGCGTCTGCAATACTCCAGTTTGCAGTCGTGTACCGGTAATGGATTGCGGAAACATCGAAGTTATGCGATGTCATAATTTGCTTTCTGGACGATGGAATTTCTTCCAGAGCAATACAACTATTTGCAAAGAACTATAAAACTTAAATAGAAATGCTCCAGCTATTCTTGATTTACTCAAAGGCATCATGGTCAACCCAACATCGCTGGAAATCACCTTGTGGCAGTGGCGGGGACAGGTAATAGCCTTGATACACATGGCAGCCGTATGACTGCAATAGAGCAAGCTGGCATTCGGTTTCGACGCCTTCGGCTACAACCGTCATATTCAGGACTTGTCCTAGCGATACGATGGTCTTGAGAAATGCAGCTTCGCTCGATGCCGGGTCACCGGTGTAAGCCTGAACGAACGAGCGGTCGATTTTAATGGTCTGGATAGGTAATATTTTCAAATAGGATAAAGATGAATAGCCGGTACCAAAATCATCCATGGCAACCCGAATACCACGCTCTCGGATGTAGCGCAATCGTTTGGTTGCCGTTTCAACATCATGCATGACAAGGCTCTCGGTCACTTCCAATTCGATCGATTTGGGATCGGTGCCGGTTTCCGTCATGATAGCGTCCAGCACGGCAATGAAATCGTCGGCTAGTAGCTGCCGGGCGGAAAGATTGATCGCTAGCCGGAATCCAGGCAGTTTTCTTGCCCATTCATTGGCTTTCAAGCAGGCTGTTTTCAGTATCCATTTGCCCAGCGGCACAATCAACCCGGTTTCCTCAGCGATAGCAATAAAGCGATCGGGTGCTACCATCCCAAACCCCGGGCGACGCCAACGGATCAGCGCTTCCGCGCCGACGATCCGGCCTAGTGCGCAATCGGCCTTGGGCTGGTAGTAGAGCAGGAATTGTTCCTGTTCGATGGCGAGCCGCAAGGTGTTTTCGAGTAGCAATCTCTGGCGAGCGGCTTCGTTCATTCCCGCCTCGAAATATTGAAACATCCCTCTGCCTTTGTTCTTGGATGCGTACATCGCGGTATCCGCGTGCTTGGTCAAGGTATCAAAGTCGGAGCCATCGTCCGGATACATGGCTATGCCGATACTAACGCCGACATGAATCGTATGTTCTTTTAGTTGCACGGGACCCGACGTGACATCGACCAAGTGCTGGGCAAGTTCGGTGGCAAAGGTAATGCCCGTTGTTAATCCGGGTAGTATGATGGTGAACTCGTCTCCGCTCAGACGGGCGACGGTATCCGATTTGCGCAGGCAACCTCGGATACGGGTTGCGATAATTTGTAATAGACGGTCGCCGGCCCAATGACCGAGCGTGTCGTTAATGTTTTTGAAATGGTCCAGGTCGAGAAAGAGCACCGCAAGCCGGTTGTTATTGCGCTGCGCCAATAGAATTTCTTGCTCAAGCCTGTCCTTGAACAGCGCCCGGTTGGGTAACTCGGTCAGCACATCGTAATAGGCCAGTTGTTTGAGTTCCTGCTCGGTTTGTTTCTGATAACTGATATCCGTGGCGATCGCCACATAATGGGTAAGCAGGCCCTGCTCGTTGGTTACGGCGTTAATGCTGGTCAGCATCGGGCATAATTCGCCGTTTTTTCGGCGGCCCCAAATTTCGCCTTTCCAAAAACCCTGATTCAATAGTGTTTGCCATAAGCGTTTATAAAATGCTTGATCGCGCAGATAGGGCTTCAGCAGGCGGGTATTTCGGCCCAGCACTTCCTGCCGCTCGTAGCCGGTAATGGCGCAGAAGGCGGCATTGACTTCCAGGATAATGCCCTGTGGATCGGTAATGAAAATGGCTTCGCAGCTGTTCTCGAAGACTTTGTTGCTCAATCGTAGTTTGATTTCCCGATTTTTCAGCTCGGTGATGTTTAACGCGGTGATGACCGCGCCTTCCCGCTTTCCCTGCGCGGAATGCAACAAATTACTCTTTAGCCAATAGACGGAGTTTTGCTTGTTTCGGCTATTGTTAAGAAACTCATGCTCTCCGCTGTAGTATCCGTTTAGTTGAATCGTTTCAAATAGTACTGAGCGAATCGGCCAGGGCAAAACGGGCAGTTGTTCGGCTAGAGCCTGTTGTTCGATCGGGGGGAGTAAATGATCAATGTTGCTGTTCAGTAAATCGGCTTCGCTGAATCCTAGTTCGCGCTCCACCGGCGCATTCAGTCTCTGGATCAAGCCATTCTTGTCTATGACGAACATGAGATCGTCCATGGTGTCCAGGATGCTGTCGACAAACAGGGTAAGCGCTTGTTGCTGATCCACCTTTTCTTTAAGTTTACGCTTTTGACCTTCCAATTCGCTCAACATGCTGTCCATGGTCTGGGTGATGACCTGGATTTGCCTTTCCTGTTTCACGTTGGCTAAGCGTAATTGATCAATTTCCTCGCGCAGTTGGTTCATCGTTTGCAAATTCGGAGCGCGGCTTGCGTCCGTGCGCTGCCCTGCCGTTCCAGGACGGTTAATATCACCGGGAAACACCAAGAATTGGCCGTTTGATTCTTCGACATGAAATCCGGCTGTTTTCAAGTCTATCCGGTGGCTGTGCGCCGGACAAACCAAGGTGTTTTCATCGACTAGCGTACAATGCGTCAAATCATAGCCTTGATGAGGACAACGAAAAGGTATCGCCAAAAATTCGCCGCCGCTGTTGAATATCAATATATCGACCAGGCCGGACTTATCCGGTGAGCGGAAGCGCCCGCTCCAGCGAGGTGGTTGAGCCGATTCCAAGAAGGTGACCGATTCGACGATGATCCCGGGAAATCGAGGATTTTGATAGCTCATTCCGGTAACAGTTGCCGTATCATGCGGACCGTTTCTGGTACCGCCCGTTTTGTTTTATCGGATAGGCCGACAAAAAAGGGTTGGACTGCGTCTATCTCGACACCCACGATTAGAATATCCGGCAGTGGTGTTCGAATGATTTTAAGCGCCTCCAATAGATAAGGAATCCCCTGGGCATGATCGGCGAGCCGTTGCTGTTTTGTCGCCATATCCCGCGGCCTTAACAGACAAACCTCACCGACATTTCCGCAATGAGTCAGGGCATCGACCAGAATCGCTTGATTGCAATCCTCCAAATACCGCAAGGCATTGAGCCCGCTGATGCCCGCATTGAACACATGGACATCGCCTGGCCATGCCATTTCGGCGAGGTGCGAATAAACGCTGATGCCGAAACCGTCGTCACCCTGCAGTTCATTGCCGAAACAAATGACGTGCCGCTTATGCATGCTTTAAGGCCACACGGTGATGCGTTTGCCAGTGTCTAAAACATGCACCGTACAGACTAAACAGGGGTCGTGGGAGCGGATGATATGGCCGATTTCCACCGGATCGTCCGGATTGTCGACAGTCAAGCCGATCAAACTGCTTTCCCAGTGACCGTGCCGGCCTTCACTGTCCTTAGGCGAAGCGTTCCAGGCGGTCGGCGTAACGACTTGATAGCGGCTAATCGCGCCATCCGTGATTTGCAGCCAATGGCCCAATGCGCCGCGAGCGGCCGTTACCAGACCGAAGCCCTCGCCGTCCGGGATATCTTTCCGGACGGGGGTGAGCATATGTGGACCGTTGCGATGCATGCTTAGCTCATGCAGTGTTTCGCGCATGGTGTGCAGTAGCCGGGCGGTGCGGCGCAGCCTGGCAAACTGGCGCAACCAGGCATTGCCGCCCTCGACATGATAGAGCGAACGGATCAATGGTTCGCCGTCGATCAGGGCGTCGGCTAGAGGACCGGTTTGCACCACCTTGTTCTGATAGCGCGGCGCCTTGCACCAGGTATAGCGATCGGAATGCGGCTGATAATCGGGCAGGGTCAGCCCCTGAAAAGGATGGCGGCCACCGGGGTAGGGTTGAAACCATGAATAACGCACATGCTCGCTGATCTCGGCTTGATCAAACGGCATGACGCTCCCGGTATCGCCATTGAAGAAACCGGCGCTGAACAATCGCTTGCGATCCGGTGGCGAAGTATCCGTAGCGTCCGGATCATCGTAAGCGCCATAGCTGAGCATGTGCGGCGTGCCGAAACCCAAGCTATGTAAGCCGATGTCGCGGCTGATTTGGCTAAACAGGCCGATGGCGCAATTGGCGTGGGCGTCTAGCCAATTGAAGAATTCGTCGGCAGTGTCTAATGCCAGCCAGATATCCAATGGCGTACCGATGACGGTCCGCTCGAACCAGCGGGTCAGCTTGTTGAGGATGGATAGACTATCGATGATGTGGCGACCGCTTGCCGGCGTCGTGACGCCGCCCGGCAACATATAGGACGAATGCGGCCACTGGCCGCCGAACAGCGCGATAATCTCGACGATGTGGCGCGAATATTCCAGTGCTTCACGATGGACTGAGCCCTTGAACGGCTGGAAAGCCGCCAGGGCTTTTGCATGGAACGGCCTGTCCCTATATTTGGGATGGCAAAAGTCGGCGGTGAAGAATAGAAACGATTGTCGCAAATCGCTTTGCACGGTCTCGGCCATCATGCACAGATTGCGGACGCGAAGCGCATTGGGCGGTACGGCAATATTCCCGGCATGTTCCAGCGCCAATACTGCGGCATTCAATTGAGCGGTGCCGCAGATACCGCAGATACGCGGCGTAATCACCAGCGAGTCGGTAGGTTTGCGGCCCAACAGAATTTGTTCGAACCCCCTATAAAGCGAGCCGATGCAGCGGGCATCGACCACTTTGCCCTGTTCCAACTCCAGTTGAAAATCAAGGTCGCCTTCGACCCGGTTAAGTCCGATCTCGACAATTCTTTTGGTCATGCTCAAGGGTCCATCGTCTTGTTCAGCACCCGTTCAGGCGCTGCTTCGTGGGCCAGGCTTTTGTAGGCCATGTAATTAGCCCGTTCCACCCCCAGCGGCAGAGTGACCGGTATCGGGCCGATTTTTTCGGTACAGAACAGGTCCTGATTCATGGGGAAATTTGGAGACGTGCAGCCGAAACAGGGCACGCCCGCCCGGGTTTTGCTGCTGCGACCATTCCACAGCTCGGAGTTGCAGATCGCCATGGTCAGGGGTCCCTGGCAGCCCAGATTAAAGAACATGCAGGCTTTCCCGCCAAATTCGGTATCTTCTACATCATATTCGTGGTATTCGGTGCGGGTGCACCCCTGGTGCACCGTGGTATTGAAGAAGTCCTTGGGGCGATTAAGGTGATCGAGCGCTAACGGAAGTCCGGAAGCCAGCATGGCCAGCGTTTTGGTCATAGCATTGGGGTGTGCGGGACATCCCGAGACATTAACCACGGGAAGGCCCTTGCGCGACCGCCACTCGGCAGGCAAGAGTCCTCCGGCGATGTCTTTGTCGAACTGCAGGCCCAGGCAGTCGGTTGGATTGGGCGGCGCGGCATGAACCCCGCCGTATGCGGCGCACGTGCCCATCGCTACCAGGTATTCGGCTTTTTCGGCGAGCTGGCGGATCAGATTCATTTTCGAACCTTTCCGGTAGGGATCGTACATCCCTGAGCCATACGGCCCGGTGATGATGCTGCCTTCCACGCATAAAATATCGAGTGCTTGACGATCCTCTATAATTGCATCGATCAACTGGTCGAAATCACGCATGGGCTTAATGGACAGAGAGGGTTGCCAAAGAATGTCGATGTCGTATTCGATCATCAATTCTTCGACGGATGGGCTGTCAGCACAGAGGATGGACATGGTGTCACCACCGCAAGAACCTGTTTGTAGCCAAAGTAATGCCGTCATAGGAGTATCCTTAATGCTTTATTCATTTTCCGCATTTTAGTATGCCGAAAATGACATCAATATACTATCTTGCTTTGGCCACTAAACGCTAACTACATAAGGCGAGTGGCAATTTTAAAGGCAGAGAGGATATCCAAGCGGCTAGTGCAATGTCCGGAACCGGCCGGCTACCGCCGATGCCCGGCGACATAATATCGATTGCAAATAATCCCGGTTGGAGTAGCCGTTGGTTGCATTTAATCTAGTTCGAAAATTGCGATGATTGCTGGCTTAGGGAGTTTTGATGGCTGGTCGCAACACCTATCGGCATTTCGACGACTTTCCCTACGATCTGCTCAGCATCGTTCCGGCGATCGAGGCGGTGCTGATCGCCGGTTTTTTTGTTGATCAGCCAAAACCATCAGTATAACTATTCGGAAAAGCGGGCCGAGCCGGATTATGAAGTCAACGTCCGCTCGTACCGGAAATTGATCGAATTGGAAAAACGCCTGTCTACATCAGTTGTCAGAAATCGGGAGCGCCTAGATGAAACCTTATAAATTCAACGATATTCCGTATTCGGAGATCACCCCGAAAGAATTGTTTTATGCCCGGCGAAAATTCATGCGCCAAAGCGGCGGCGCTTTGTTAGCCGCTTTATTGCCGCAACTGTCATGGTCCGCCTTAAACAAGCTCAACGCGGAAAAATCCAAATACAGCACGCAGGAAGAGTTGACGCCGTTTGACGACGTGACGGCCTACAATAATTTTTACGAATTCGGCACCGGGAAGCACGATCCGGCGCGCTACGCCGGCAGTCTGAAAACACGTCCCTGGACAGTGACTGTAGAAGGCAAGGTCAACAAACCCAAAGTCTTCGATATCGAAGAATTGCTGACGATGGCGCCGCTGGAAGAACGCATTTATCGCTTACGCTGCGTGGAGGCCTGGTCCATGGTCGTGCCTTGGATAGGCTTCCCGCTGGCCGAGCTGATCAAGCGGGTGGAGCCGGCCGGCGATGCAAAGTTCGTGGAGTTCGTCAGCCTGTACAACCCGAAGCAGATGCCCGGGCAAAAGTCGTCGGTATTGGAATGGCCCTACCGGGAAGGTTTGCGGCTGGACGAGGCGATGCATCCTTTGACGATTTTGTCAGTGGGGTTGTATGGTCAGGTATTGCCCAATCAAAACGGCGCGCCGATCAGGCTGGTCGTTCCGTGGAAATACGGTTTTAAAAGCGCCAAATCCATCGTCGCCATTCGCTTCGTGGACAAACAGCCTGTCACCAGCTGGATGCGGGCCGGGCCGGGCGAATACGGCTTTTATGCCAACGTCAACCCGGAAGTCGATCATCCGCGTTGGAGCCAAGCCAAGGAGCGCCGCATCGGCGATTTCTTCAAACGTAAGACTTTAATGTTCAACGGCTATGCCGACGAGGTGGCGTCGCTATACGCCGGTATGGACCTGAGCCAATATTATTAATGCCATGACCATCAGGAATTTGGATAAACGAGCCTTGGCGCGGGTCAAATTAGCGGTTTTTCCGTTAGCGCTGCTGCCGTTGGCCAAGTTGGTACTCGGTGGCGTGTTCGGCCATCTGGGCGCCAATCCGATCGAAAAGATCAGCCACGTCACGGGGTTTTGGACGCTGACGTTTTTGTTGATCACCTTGAGCGTGACGCCGCTCAGGCGTTTGCTCGGCTACTTATGGCTGACGCGTCTGCGCCGCATGCTGGGCTTGTTCGCCTTCTTCTACGGCTGTCTGCATTTTTTGACTTATCTGGTGCTGGACCAGTTTTTCGACTGGCAGGAAATTGCTAAAGACATCGTCAAACGCCCGTATATCACCGTCGGTTTCACGACGTTTTTGCTGATGATTCCGCTGGCGATCACCTCGACCGACGACATGATGCGCAAACTCGGCGGCAAGCGCTGGCGATCGATTCATCGTTTGATTTATCCGTGCGCGGTGGCCGGCGTGGTGCATTATTGGTGGCTGGTGAAAAAAGACCTGAGCAATCCGATCGCCTTCGCGCTGTTGCTCGGAACGATACTCGGAATTCGCGTGGGCATGGGGATGTTGAGCGTTTGGAAACAAAATGCGAGGGGGTTCAATAGATCGAGTTTCAACGGCCCGGATAAGCTCGCCGTTTCTCGACCTTACGACAGGAATAAGCCATAGGTATCGTGAGCCGCCGGCCATACCCAGGCATGACCGAACTCGTCGCGATAGCGCCCGCACATCCGGTGACGCCAGCGAAATCGCAATCATGGTCGGCGAGTGATTGACCGAGGGCATGAACGCCGTGGGCGAGACGGCGTTCAACTTCGAATTGCCGCAAACCGGAGCGGGTTTACGAAGGTTTCCGCAGCAGGAAAAATATGCCGTGTTCGGTGCCCGTGCCGAAGGCCGCGCTCCATTGGGATTTCCGATCTTGTACGAAAGCGGCGGGCTTTATGCGGAAGGTGCTTTCGGCATCGTTGCGGAACGCGGTGTGCGCCCGGCGTGCCGCTCGCAAGGCATCGGCTGCCGGAGCAGGCAGGTGTTTTCGGAAAAATCAAGTGCTGGACGCGGCTGCAAGCCACTCCACCCCGATTTTCCGCCAAGTCCGCCGTTTTGCCGGGCGAAAACCCTTCAGGCCGCGCAGCGAGTGACCGACGGTGATCGCACTAGTGGCGAATCGCGAGCGCTAACGGTATGCTTTAAAGCGCTTCGGAAATCCCGTTAAATACATCATTGTGCAAGGGTCAGTTCCCTTGGCGACTCAACCTTTGGTTAATCTTTAAACGTCGAAAATCAATTATGAGAATTTTGTTGGTCGAGGACGATAATGTGCTTGGCGACGGCTTATCTAAGAGCATTGTGGATTGGGGATTTGATGTGACCTTGGCGATTACCGCTAACTTCGCTCTCGGTGCCTTGAGAACGCAAGCGTTCGATTTGGTCATATTGGATCTCGGATTGCCGGATATGGACGGCCGAGAGTTGTTAAGGCAACTGCGCGGGCGCCGTCATTCGGCCATTCCCGTACTGATTTTGACTGCGCGCGACGGGCTCAATGACCGTGTCGGCGGTTTGGAATCGGGGGCGGACGACTACATGACCAAGCCTTTCGAACTGCGTGAATTGGAAGCGCGCGTCCGAGCTCTATTGCGGCGCAGTCAAGGCGGGTTCGATCATACGATTCAATTCGGCGGCTTGGTGTTGGATATTAGCCGGCACCTCATCATCCATCAAGGTAAAACGATGAATCTGCCGCCTCGCGAATATGGCGTGCTCGAAGCCCTGTTGCTGCAAGCCGGGCGAGTCGTCAGCAAGGACAGCATCGCCCGGCGCTTGGCGGTTCGTTCCGAGGAATTGGCGGATAACGCAATCGAAGTCTACATACACCGTCTACGCAAACGTTTGGAGCCTTTGCGGATCGGTATCCGGACCTTGTGCGGGGCTTGGGATACCTGTTGGAGCGACACGATCATGTATAAACCGCAGAGCATACGGGTACAACTGTTAATTCGGCTGACCTTTCCGCTGATCGCGGTGGTGATTCTGGACGCTTCGGTGTCGTATTTCGTCGCTTCGCATTATGCCAACCGGACCTACGACAACTGGCTGCTGGATTCCGCCAAATCGCTTTCGCAACAAGTCAAAGCGCAGCAGAATAAAGTGACGTTCGAATTGCCGCCGATTGCGATAGAAGTATTTCGCTGGGACGCGATGGACAAGACTTTTTTTCGGGTCGAATCGAAGGCAGCGGGATTAATCGCCGGCGACAAAAGCCTTCCCAGCCCCGGCCTGTCATCGAAAGCAGGGACGATGCCGTTTTTTTCCGACGGTGACATGCAGGGACAAAAAGTCCGGATCGTTTCGGTGTTGGCAAGGCCTACCCAGGACGATAGCGACGACGTGCTGATTTCGGTGGGAGAAACCTTGAACAAACGCCGTGGCATGATGCGTGAAATTTTGCTGGCCGTCGTGCTGCCGCAACTGTTGCTGGTTTTGGTTACCGGGATTCACATCTGGACCGGCGTCAATCGCGGACTTCGGCCCTTGACGGAATTGGCGCAACTGATTGCCCGGCGTTCGGCTAGAGAGCTGGACCCCATTCCGGATGCGAATGTACCGCTCGAAGTCCGGTCGCTGACACATACCATCAATGATCTGTTGCAAAGGTTGGGGATGACGTTGAGCAGCCAAAGGCGATTTATCGAGAATGCGGCGCATCAAATGCGCACGCCGTTGGCGGGTTTGAAGATTCAAGCCGAACGCGCGTTGAATACGGATAGTACTGAGGCGATCAAGCCGGCGCTCCGGCACATCAAGAACTCGGCGGATCGAGTGGCTCATCTGAGTACTCAACTGCTGGCATTGGCGCGTTCCGAGTCGATGTCGCACGGTTCCAGATCGTTCAAGCGGATCGATCTGGTGGCGCTGGTCAAAGCCTGTTGCATGGATTGGGTGCAGAAAGCGCTTGAGAAACAGATAGAATTGAGTTTCGATGCGCCCGTCGCTCCGGTTTACATCGACGGCAATGAAACCTTGCTCAGGGAGATGGTCAACAATTTGATGGACAACGCGATTGCTTACGGCGATTGCGGCGGACACATCAATGCAATAATCCTTGCCAACCCGGAACCTGTGTTGCTAGTCGAGGACGACGGGCCGGGCATCGGCGCCGGCGAGGCCGACAGAATCTTCGAACGCTTTTATCGAATTCCGGGAAGCGGAGGCGATGGGTGCGGTTTGGGATTATCCATTGTCAAGGAAATAGCCGATTTGCACGAGGCACAAGTGGCCCTGGAAAGGGGCATTGGCGGCATCGGCACAAGTTTTAAAGTTCAATTCGCGGCCTGTTAGATCCGGCGCGATCGCCGCTTGCAGATTAATTTTGCCGAAAGGCGGCGAGTCTGAAAGGTTATTGAAAGCTTAGTCCGATAGCATGGCGGGCAAAATTTCCGATGCCTTGGTGTGCCTTTTAATGCGTTTACCTTTTTTATGTTGCTTGGTCGGGTTACTGTTGATTGCCGGCTGCGGCCAAAATCAGGCCGAGCGCGAGACTGTCAGCCGGCCGGCCGCGACCGACGCTAAACGGTCAATTTCGCTACGCCCCGATTCTCTGCCATATATCGAAGTGCGGGAAATCAAGCCCGAAGCCTTTGCCGGTACGATTTCCGCGCCGGCGCGCGTCGAATTTCGCGCCCAAGCCGTGTCGACGGTCGGCACCGTCGTGGCGGGCCGCGTCAGCAAGGTCTATGTGCAGATCGGCGACCGGGTCAAGGCCGGCGCGCCGTTGGCGGTTTTGGCCAGCGGCGAGGCGGCGCAGATGCGCTCCGATTATGCCCGCGCCGCCGCCGAATTGGCCAGGGCTCAAGACCATTTGCGCCGCCAGCTGGAAATGCAACGCAGCGGCGTCGGCCTGGAAATCGAACGGGTCGAAGCGGAAACCCAAGTCAAGCAAGCCCGAACCGAGCTGGAGCGCAGCCGCGATTTTGTCGGGCTGTTGGGCGACGGTAGCACGTCGGAAGTGGTCGTGCGCGCGCCGATGGACAGTATGGTGCTGAAAAGCCACGTCGCCACCGGCGCCGCGATCCAGGCCGGTTCGCCGCTGTTCGAGCTGGGCGAACCGTCGGCGGCATGGGTGGTGGCCGACGTGTTCGAGAACGATTTATTGCTGGTGGAAAAAGGCGCCAAGGCCGTTATCGAACTGGCGGCGCTACCGGAACCCATCGTCGGCCGCGTCGTCGGCGAAAGCGCGGCGATTCAGACCGAATTGCGCCGAGCCTCGGTGTTTATCGAGCCGGACGGTCACCGGGGCGCATTACGGCCTGGTATGTATGCCCGCGTAGTCATCGAGGCGTCGGCGCCGGAACAAATCGTATTGCCGACCGCGGCGATTCTGATCAAGGACGGCCGCGAAACCCTGGTCTACGTCGAAACCGCGCCCAACCTGTTCGAAGCGCGGCCGGTCCGGGTCGGTCAAGCCCGCGAAGGCATGACGCCGGTACTGAAGGGCCTATCCGGGGGCGAGCGTGTGGTGGTCGGCGGCGCGCTGCTGCTGGACAGCGAAGCCTCGCTGCTGTTGTAGGCGCGCAGATGCTGAAGTTGCTGATCGAATACTGCGTTCATCGTCGAGTCGCCGCGCTGGTCCTCACTTGCATCGTGGCTGGGTTCGGCATTCACGCCTATCTGGAAACCCCGATCGAGGCTTATCCCGACGTCACCAATACCCAGGTCACCGTCATCAGTCTGATGCCGGGTTACGCGCCGGAGGAGGTCGAACGTCAGGTCACCGTGCCGCTGGAACGGTCCCTGAACGGCACGCCCGGTATGCGGAAAATGCGCAGCCAGAGTTTGTTCGGATTGTCGCTGGTGACGATTACCTTTGCGGACGACGTGGATAGTTTCCGCTCTCGCACCATGATCACCGAGCGTTTGTCCGGCGCCGAACTGCCGGATACCGTCAAACCGGTGTTGGCGCCGGACTATACGCCGTTAGGCGAAATTTATAAGTTCGTTGTGGTCAGCGATCGGCATTCGCTGTACGAACTGCGTTCGGAAATGGAATGGAACGTCTCGCGCGTGCTGCGCCAAGTTCAAGGCGTGGCGGACGTGCTGACTTTCGGCGGTTACTACAAGGAATACCACGTCCAGATCGACCCGGTGCGGCTCGATTCGTTCGGCTTGACCTTGGACGAAGTCAGCCAGGCTATCGCCAGCGCCAACCGCAACGTCGGCGCCGGCTTCTTGCGTCACGGCGATCAGCAAATGGTGATTCGTAGCGTCGGCTATCTGAGTTCGGCCGAGGACATTAAAAAAATCGTGTTGAAGAGCGAAGGCGGCACCCCGGTCATGGTCGGCGATATTGCGCGCCTGATTCAAGCCTATACGCCGAGGCAGGGCGCGGTCGGCCTTGACGGCGAACGCGAGGCCGTCGAGGGTATCGTGCTGCTGCGCCGCGGACAGAATCCTTCGCGGGTACTGGAGGCCGTGCATGAAAAGGTCGACGAACTCAACAACCGTATTTTGCCGGCGGGCATGAAACTGGTGCCGTTTCTGGATCGCACTGAATTGGTACATAAGACTTTGCACACGGTGTACGATAATCTGTTGCACGGGGTTGTGCTGGTGGTCGGCGTGGTATGGCTGTTTCTGCGCAGTATCGCCGGTTCGCTGATCGTGGCCTGCGTGATCCCGCTGTCTTTGCTGGTGGCGTTCATGGGCTTGTATCAGATGGATTTACCGGCCAAT
The DNA here is from genome assembly GCF_054172045.1 of Methylomonas sp. MgM2. Lineage (NCBI taxonomy): Bacteria > Pseudomonadati > Pseudomonadota > Gammaproteobacteria > Methylococcales > Methylococcaceae > Methylomonas > Methylomonas sp. MgM2. The sequence goes on from NZ_JBSYXO010000005.1 coordinate 18,557, forward strand.
TTGATCTCGATGGGGGCGATCGACTTCGGCATCATTCTCGACGGTGCCGTGGTGTTGGTGGAAAACGTTATTCACCAAGCCAACCATCGACGGCCGAAAAACCACCGCGACATGGTACATGTCATCGTCGGCGCCGCTTACGACGTGGCCAAGCCGACCTTTTTCGCGATGCTGATCATTATCGCCGCGCTGCTTCCGGTATTCACCCTGGAACAGGTGGAAGGCCGCATTTTCCGGCCGTTGGCACTGACATACAGTTTCGCGTTGGCCGGCGGCCTGGTCTTCGCCATGACTCTGGTGCCGGCCTTGTGCGCGATGCTGATTCAGCCTAAGCGGACCATGATCGCCGAGCCTGTATTCCTGGAGCGCTCGCGCGAAATTTACCGCCGGGTTCTGGTCGCGGCGTTGAACCGCCGTCCGTTGGTCCTGGCGGCTGCGGGCGGCTTGCTGCTGGCCGGCGTCGTTGCCGGACAGGGCTTGGGCACCGAGTTCTTGCCGGAATTGGACGAGGGCGACGTGCATGTATTCGTCGAAATGCCGGCCAGTATTTCTTTGGCGAAAGGCCAGGATATCTTGCTGGACATGCGGCAACGGCTGCTGGCGTTTCCGGAGGTCAAGGGCATACTCAGCCAGCAGGGCCGTTCCGAAGACGGTACCGACAACGAAGGCGTCAACATGAGCGAGACCTTCGTGCATCTCATACCCCGCGAGCAATGGCGGCCGGGCTTGCATAAGGAGGCGTTGGTCGATGCGATGCGCGAATCGTTGGCTGCCATACCGGGCGTACGTTTCAATTTCTCCCAGCCGATCAAGGACAACGTCGAAGAGGCGGTCAGCGGCGTGCGCGGCAAAGTGGTGCTGAAAATTTACGGCAACGATCTGGAACAAATGCGCGCCGCGCTGGAACAAGCCAAAACCCGTTTGAAGGAAATCCCCGGCGTCATCGAACTGGATTTATATCGCGAATCCATCGTGCCGCAACTGCAAATCAAATTGGACCGCTCCGCGTTGGCGCGGCAAGGCATTACCATCGACGCCGCGCAAGACACCATCGAAACCGGGCTGGCCGGAAAAGTGGTCACCGAACTGTGGCTGAACGAACGCCCGATTCCAGTCAGGGCCATCCTGCCGAGCGCCGAGCGCGGCGACAGCAGTCAAATCGGAAATTTGTTGATACCGACCCCGAACGGCGCGCGCATCCCATTGCGCGAGCTTGCAACGTTGCCGATAGAACGCGGCCGAACTTCGATCGAGCGCGAAGCCAACCGCCGTTTTCTGGCGTTGAAGTTTAACGTGGAAAACCGCGATTTGGGTTCGGTGGTGCACGATGCGATGGCGGCGGTGGAAGGCAACATCGAACTGCCGGAGGGTGCTTTTCTAGTTTGGGGCGGCGAGTTCGAGAATCAGCAACGCGCGATGGCCAAACTAGGCGTCATGGTGCCGATAGCGGTATTGATTGTGCTCGGCTTGCTGTACGGCGCGCTGCAGTCGGCGCGCAGCGCATTGGCGATTCTGGCCTGTGCGCCGTTCGCGATGACCGGCGGCGTGTTCGTGCTGTTGCTGGCCGGTATTCCGCTGTCGGTCAGTGCCGCAATCGGCTTTATCGCCTTGCTCGGCCAAGTCTCGTTGATGGGGCTGCTGGTACTGAGCGCCACCGAAGAACGCCGCCGCCATGGCTTGGATTTGACGAGCGCGATTCTGAACGGCGCGACCGATCGCCTGCGCCCGGTCTTGATGGCGTCCATGCTGGCTCTGCTGGGGTTGTTGCCGATGGCGGTTTCGACCGGCATCGGCAGCGAGACGCAGCGCCCGTTTGCGTTGGTTATCGTCGGCGGCATGCTTTCCACGTTTTTCGTGGCGATGCTGGTGTTGCCGGTTTTTTATTCCTACATCACGCCCAAGCGCTTGCTTACGCCGGAAGAAGCCGACGAACTGCCGGAGAACAGTCAATGAAATTACTGTATCGCAAACCGTATCTGACCGCGACTTTGGTACTGAACCTGGTTAGCGGCCTCGGGCTTGGGTTGCGGCCGGTGCAGGCATCGGCCGAACAGGCCACGCCGCTGCCTGAGCGCGTGACAATCGAGCAATTGATTGCGATTACCCGCAACCAGAGCCCGAGGTTCGCCGCCCTCAGGCAACGTATCGAATCCGCCGAAGCCGAAATAACCGCGGCGGGGGTGTTGCCCAATCCTAGAATCAGTTACGGGCGCTATGATTTACTGACCCGGCATAACACCATGTACGACGGCCACGTTCAGCAGCAAGTACTGTTGGAAGTACCGGTGCTGATTGCGGGCCAGCGCGGCGCCCGTGTTGACGCGGCGGAAAAAAACCGGCAAGCCACCGCGGCCGAAATCGAAGCTGAATTTGCCGATTTGGTGCGGCAGGCATGGGGCTTGTTCGTCAAGCAATTGGCCGACCGCCGCCGTGCGGCCGTGCTGGAGGAAACCTCGGCTTACCTGGGGCATCTGACGGAAATCGTTTCCGGACGCAACTTGGCCGGCAGTGCCAGCCGTTACGATTTGCTCCGCATCGATTTGGAAAGCAAGGCGCTGCAAACTCGTCTGGAAACCGTCAGCAACGATCTCGCCGCCGAGGCCGGTCAGCTTGGCGTGCTGCTCGGCCTGTCCGGCTGGAGGCCGCAAGCGCAAGGTCATCTGGATTATCTGAATGTGCCGACCGATCTCGACCACCTATGGTCCGACACCGTTAAACTGAACCCGGAGTTGGAATCGACCCGTCTGAGCGAAACCGCGGCCGACGCCGGCGTAGAGAAGGCGGAACGCGAGCGCTGGCCGGTGCCGTCCCTGCAACTCGGTTCGGTGTTCACCAATAATCCATACGGCAACACCAGCTTTGCCGGCCTCTCGGTGGAATTGCCGATCTTTGACCGAGGCCAGGGGGCGATGGCCCGTGCCAGGGCCGAAAAACGAGCGGCGACCCTGGCGAAAGAGTTAGCCGCCGCGCAAATCCGTAGCGAACTGGAGCGGGCTGTCGATCAATTGAGCAAGCGGCGGGCGACCCGGATCAGGTTCGAAAATGACGTCGTCAGCAAATTGAACGACCTGAAAGCCATGGGCGAAGCCAGCTACCGCTTGGGAAAAGGTAGTTTGCTGGAATTGCTCGATGCGTCCCGCTCGCGTACCGAAACTCAGTTGACGCATCTGGATCTGGTTCAGGCGGAAATCGATGCCGAACTGGAGGTTTTGAAAATTACCGGGCTATTATTCGGCAATTACATAGCCGATCCGTAAAAACACCTCATTCGCCTGATGGTTAAAGCTAAGGGATGGCAAAGGCGCTTGAAACTGCCGCCGAATCCCGGGCTGTTACGCTTTGTGCGAGCGCCATCAAAAAGCTCTCCCGTTCTACGGATGTTGTGAATCAGCAAGCCGAAGCTAAGCTCGCGATAAAATCCATTCGCTGCAAGAGCCGGACATGTGTTGATCGCGGCTGTGGCTTGGAATGTCGGCGTCGGGATCAGGCTTCTTTTTACCCGGTTCGCAGGCCGCTTCGCCCATCTGAGTTGTTTGCCGTCACAACCGGTCATTAATCGCGGCGAATCCATGCCGCCGCCATGCAGCGTTTGAACACGATCCAATGCCGGCCCGGAATCATTTTTCAGGATCGAATTCTTAAAGCTTGGCCTTGTGGCGAAAATCGTTGTAATCAATACACAATAAGGCTGGATACTAGCGCCGATTTTTATAATAATCGCTATAACGGATAATCGTCAGCCGGCAGTGTTGGCTGCGTTTGTCTGTTGGGACAATAATAATCACAAAGAGGTAATAGCATGCTAGCCAAAATTGCAGTAGCCGACTATATGTCGGAACATATTGCGACCGTTAAGCCGGATACAGACGTAGCAGTCGCATTTAAAATCATGCTGGACAATAAAGTAACCAGCGTGCCTGTCGTCGATACCAACGGGAAATTAGTCGGTATTTTTTCCGAGAAAGATGGTATGAAAGTGGTAGTGGAGTCGGCTTACAATCAGGGAATGAGTGGAAAAGTCGGGGAGTTCATGTCGAAAGACTTGTTCACTGTAGACGCTGAAGAAAGTCTGGTAGATGTTGCGGCTAAATTTCAGAATACCCCTATACGTAGTTTTCCGGTATTTAAAAACGGTGAAATGGTGGGGATGATCAGTCGAGTGGATGTTTTAAGAGCCCTGGCCTCGACACGGTAACGTCGGTTGTTCTCGAGAAGATCGGTATTCTCGCCGGACTCCGGAATTTGCCGATCGAGCGTTCTCGGGACGACGGCCAGCCTTTCCGGCTTTTAAAATAAGTTGATCACGCATTTTCATGTTTCTTTCACTATGGCAACAACATTTTCCGGAGTTTGTCGGTCAGGACGACAAAGTCGTAAAACAGCTGATGGAGTCGGCGGTTTTGATTAAACTGCCGGCCGGTCAGCAAGTGTTTTATCCGGGAAAAGTTTGCGAGAATTACCTGTTACTGCTTTCCGGAAGCATAAAAGCGCAAATTTTGTCGGCAGAGGGAAGGGAAGTATTGCTTTACCATGTGCGGGCGGGCGATTCCTGCGTATTAACCACTTCTTGCTTGTTAGGCAACAATCATTATCCGGCCGAGGGGTTTACCGAAACCGAGGTGAGTGCCTTTGCGATTCCGGCCTATATTTTTCACCGATGTCTGGAACATTCGGCTTTCTTCCGTGATTTTGTATTCCGAAGCTTTTCAATACGCTTAGCGGATGTGATCAAACGCATGGAGTCGATAAGCTTCGGAAGCATCGATCAGAAGCTAGCCAAGGTTTTATTGTCCAGCGAGTCTCCGATAATTTCTAAAACCCATCACGAACTGGCTTTGGAAATGGGCTCAGTTCGTGAGGTGGTTTCCCGTCATCTGAAACGGTTTGAAAGTTATGGTTGGATAAATCTCAACCGTGGTTCAATTGAAATTCTTAATCACGATGCGTTAAGTAGGGTTTCAAACAGTATTAAAGCGACATAAGTTCGCTAGTTTTGGTCCAGTTTCTTTTCGTTGCCGATAAACTGGAGAATGATAAAACCGATCACAAAACCTAATACCGCTGCAAATACCAGTGGCAGTGCGAACGGAATGTCATGAGGATCTTTGAGATTCATTTGTAAAATGCCCGACGCGAATTGAAAAATCAGATCTAACATATTATTTCCTACCGTTTTGTTTTAATTGTGAATTTACCCATTTTGCATAGCCTGTATGGTCAGAATATTTATAAAGGGTGAACGCAATATAAAGGGAGAATTGGCCGTTATCAGTGACTAAGTCACATATGTTTTAGAGGACGGTACATTTTCTGTAGAATGGTGGAATGTCACCAAGATCGGAATGAAATATGAAAAACCGAAGCGAAGCGGACGCGGTCAAGAGAGCAAAAAATATTGCCGCTATTTTGTATATGCTGGCACTGGCTTTTGTAGTCGGCGGATCCTATCTTCATCAGCAACAAACGGCGGGCGACAACATGCAAAGCCAAGCTGGCTGGTAATCCTTGGGCGGCGCGAGTTGAACTAATCCTCTTTTTCTAAAAAATAGCTTATCTAGCTGACTGAGCGAAGACTGGATATATCAAGCGTTTTCGTTTAGGTCAGTTGGCATGCCAATCAGAACTCTACGTCATCCTAGAACTTTTAAAGCGTAAGGTCTGATCCAACCATCATTTCTTGTCGGGATCATCGAGAATCCAATCAAACGCCTTGCCAAACTAACTAACTCGGAGTAGTTTCCTAAGCGGGATGGGTTCAAAGTCGGCTTTAAGTTTACGATTCCTAATGATAAGCGTCAGTACCCAGCGATAATGTTGCAAGTGTGCTATTGGGTTTTTATCCTGCAGACTAAGAGGTAAACGACATGGACTCTCCGTTTTTTCATGTTGATCATCCCTTCGCTTTTCCGACCTGGATCGTTAAAGTGGTCTTGATAGGCGTACTTAGCAGCCTAATGCTGTTTACTAAGGAGTCGTTCCTGCACTTCAGGATCAAGAAAAAAGAAGCAGAGTATCGAAACCTAATTCGGGTGTTGGGAATAAGCGAGGACGAAGCGGAGTTTGCCACCCGCGCCATTAGTCAAGAGTATGCTCCGACAGACTATCGATTGCCGGTTGCCTTTGCGACCGCCATCTGCCTGTGCGGTTTTTTTTCGCTATTTTTCGGTGCCGATTTGGTCTCACTTTCCGATGATCGGGACAAACCGAATATGGTGTTGACTGGGATGTTTTCGGAAAAGGGGGACATGCAGCGGCTGCGCTGGCAAAGTCAGTTGGTATTAGCGATGGGATTCACCGGAGCCTATCTTTGGTCCGCACAAAACATTATTCGACGTGTCATCACTGGCGACTTGGCACCGAGTACCTATTACAGTGCCGGACTGCGCATGGTATTCGCGTCCCTGCTGTCGCTGATGCTGTCGTTTTTTCTGGAAGTGTTCCCGGAAGCGGAGCCCAAACAGAAATTGCTGCCGGTTATCGCGTTTCTCGCAGGAATGTTGCCGGACAACGCGTTGGTTTATCTAAAGGAAAGGATTGGAATGTTTTCGACCAGAAAGACTGAAGCATCCCATGAGCTTCCGCTTGAGATGATCGAAGGAATCAATATTTTTCACAAGGTCAGGCTTGGCGAAGTGGGTATTGATAATGCACAAAATCTGGCCGAGGCAAACGTCATTGAATTGCTTCTAAAGACGCCATTTAATCCGAACCAACTGATTGATTGGATTGCTCAGGCCAAGCTTTATCTTTATATCAAGTCCGATATCGAAAAGCTGCGCAGGGTCGGTATTAGAACAATCTTCGACGTGGTCGGCCTGTGCGGGGATGAGAAAGGGATTGAGAAAATCGCCGAGGAAACACAAATTTCGTCTGCCTGTCTGAAGTTGCTCTGTGAACGATTTCGTCAAGACAAAGGCGGTGTTCGATTGCAGCAATTCTATGAGCAATTAGGAGAAGCTTTGGCGTTTGATAAAGCCAACCCCGCAAAACTCGCAGATAGGCAAGCAACCGAACGGGTGAGTGACGGTCATGAACCGACGAAGATTTCTTAGTGTTACAGGTACTGGCATGGCCGTGTTCGCTGCGAACTGGCCGCTGCTTTCCTGCAACCGGCCATCGTCTAAAACCGGGCTTTCGGTGGAAGTGCCGCGTTTAATTTTTCTGCCCGAGTGTCGCCCTTCTTTGGTAGCAGCCTCGTCCTATTGTGCCGGCTCGCACCTCGTCGTGACCGGGCTTGGTTGGGCGGACGATCATGCCCTCGACGACAGCGAGATGAGGCTGTGGTTCTCCAACGGCCAAGTATTCCCACTTCAAGCGGATGCCTCTTTTGCCGATCTAACGGCTAGCAGCAACAATCGAGTCTCTCGGCAGGCCGTACTTATCAAGAGTCTTGCTGCGTGGACCTTGGACAGCCTTATGAACAGGTTTCGCATTTCCATGCAACAGCCCTATTCCGAACACTTCTTTCCGGATTTTTACAGGCTGCAGGAGCAAGATGTTTTAGAATCCATAACCCCTCGCTCCCTTTATCTTTTGGTCAAGCCTCTGGAACAACAAAACTCCCTGCGGCGCATTCACTGGTTGGCGCGAGAATCCCGTTTCGCGATAGAAGGATGAATAGGCGGATTGCCGTAAAATTGGGTCTGGTTTGATAGCGGCGATGTAAGCTGGATACCGGACTTTTCGGTTCCCCTCCGTTTGATGAAATTATTGTTCACCAACGGCTTGTCTCGCACCGAACGGCTGTCGGCGACGCGCCGCAAACGCAATGAGCGTGGCCTATGGCAAAGGTATTTTTGGGAGCATACCATCTTACCGGCGATTTGGTTTACGAGAGACACGTCGATTAAGCATTCGTCAATCCAATCAACCATAGATACGTTAGGCGAGTGAAAGATTGGCCTTATTCGGCCTTTTTCCATTATGTGCCGCAGGGCATTTATTAGCCGTTTGGGTAGCTGATGTGGACGACGTCGACGGCAATTATGGCGAGAGCATTGATGTTGATTAATGTTCCGGGTTCAGGCGACAAATGTTTTCACTCGCTATTACACCGTAATTGTGAATTTTGTACCGGTTAATTTTTATCTTTTTTCGAAATATTGTTTCGCGAAAAAGCCGATGACCGCAATCACGAATAAGCCTGAAAAAACCGACAGGCCGATCTCGTCCTCTTTAGCGACTTCATGGCTTCTTTTGGCTGCAAGCACGGATGCCGAAGTTCTGCCGTCAACCGAGTAGCCCGGCTTGGAATTGCCCTCCGTCGAGTTTTCTTTGGCGGTTATAGGCGTAGCGATGAATGTAATGCAGGCCAGCAAAACCGGCATCGAATATCTCAATCTAAAAATAGTTTTCATATTTCACCTCTAAAGCGCTCAACGGCGTTGATATCTCCCGATATACGCTCAGTGCTTCGCAATAAGTCGACTCACATTAGCAATCCGTCCACGGACACTGGATCCGGCAACCCATGCCGGAATGACAACCACCATTTACGGTAGGACTTCCTGCTAGGCGCTTAATCATGCAAGTTTACACCGTTTTCAATAAATCCTTCAGCCGATAGAGCGTATCCAAGGCTTGACGAGGGCTTAGATTGTCCGGATCGATTTGTTCCAATAGGACTACTGCCGGATGATACTCGTTGCCGGTAAACAAATCGAATTGGTTGATTTCGCTGTGATTTTGCTGTTCGATATAAGCGGAGTCCTCCAAGTGCTGTAATTTAGTCTTCGCATTGGCAATCACGATTTGCGGCACGCCGGCTAGGGCCGCGACCTGCAGGCCGTAACTTTGACTGGCCGGCCCTTCTTTGATTGTATGCAAAAACACAATTTTTTCGCCGTGTTCCATTGCGTCCAAATGGACGTTATGGATGCCGCTTTGTTCTTCGGCCAAGGTGGTTAATTCAAAATAATGGGTCGCGAACAAGGTGAAGGCCCGGGTATGCCGAGCCAAATAATCGGCACAGGCCCAGGCCAAGGACAGGCCGTCGAAAGTGCTGGTGCCGCGGCCGATTTCGTCCATCAAAATCAGGCTGTTGGCTGTGGCGTTGTGCAGGATATTGGCGGTTTCCGACATTTCCACCATGAAGGTCGAACGGCCGCCGGCCAGATCGTCGGAGGCGCCAATCCGTGTGAAGATTTTGTCGATGGGACCACAGGTCAAGGATTGCGCCGGAACATAGCAGCCGATGTGGGCCAGCAACACGATTAGCGCAGCCTGGCGCATATAGGTCGATTTGCCGCCCATGTTGGGGCCGGTGATGACCAGCATGCGCCGCTCGCCGGAAAAATCCAGGTCGTTGGCGACAAAAGGGATGCCGGACAATTGTTCGATCACCGGGTGACGGCCGGCCACGATATGGATACCGGGTTCACAGGTTAGAATCGGCTGGCTCCAGTTCAGGGTTTCGGCGCGTTCGGCAAAGTTGACCAGCACGTCCAGTTCCGCCAAAGCAGTCGCGCATTGCTGCAAATCGAGCAGCGCTTCGCCCAGCGTACCCAGCAACTCGTCGTACAGGGCTTTTTCGAAGGCCAGCGATTTTTCCCGCGCGCTGAGCACCTTGTCCTCGAACGATTTCAGTTCCGGCGTGATGTAGCGCTCGGCACCTTTCAGGGTTTGTTTGCGGGTGTAGTGCACCGGCACCTTGTCAGCCTGGGCGTTGGAAATCTCGATGTAATAGCCGTGCACCCGGTTGTAATTGACCTTGAGGTTGGCGATGCCGGTGGCGGCACGTTCGCGCTGTTCCATGTCGATCAGGAACTGGTCGGCGTTCTGGCTGAGGTTGCGCAGGTCGTCCAGCTCAGCATTAAAGCCCGGCGCGATCACGCCTCCGTCGCGAATCAACATCGGCGGATTTTCGATGATGGCGCGTTGCAGCAGATCGACCAACTCCGGATGCTCGCGCAATTGGCCGCGTAACGCCTCCAGATGAGGATTGTTGTTGCCGGCCAGTTTTTGTTGCAATTCCGGTAACACCGCCAAGGTCAGGCGTAGAGTCAGTAGGTCGCGCGGCCGCGCCGATTTCAACGCAATCCGGGAACTGATCCGTTCGATGTCGCCGACCTGGCGCAAACTGGTTTGCAAATCGCGGTATAGCTCGTTTTCGATCAGGCTGGCGATGCAGGCATAGCGGCCGTTGACCGGCGCTTGGTCGCGTAGCGGTCTGTGCAGCCAACGCCTGAGGCAGCGGCTGCCCATTGCTGTCGCGGTTCTATCCAGTATGCCCAGCAACGTGTATTGCATTTGGCCGCTGGGGTGATAGTCCAGTTCCAAATTGCGGCGGCTGGCGGCATCTAAACTGATGCACTCGTCCGCATGTTCGATGCTGATGCCTTGAATGTGGGGCAGGGCGCCTTGCTGAGTGTCGCGCACGTACTGCAGCAGACAACCTGCCGCGCAAATCGCCGCCGGTAAATGCTCGCAGCCGAAACCTTTCAAATCATGGCAGTCGAATTGTTTGAGGATCAGTTGCCGGCAGCTATCCGGCTCAAAATGCCAGGGAGGGCGTTTACAAAGGCCTTTGCGCTCTTTGATAACGGCGGGTAAGGATTGATTTTCGCAAAAAAGCAGTTCGGCGGGATTGAGGCGTTCGATTTCGCTCAGTAACTGGGTTTCGCTGTCCTGCTGTTGCAGCACAAACTTGCCGCTGCCCAGATCCAGCGTTGCCAGTCCGTAATATTCATCGAACACTGCCAGCGCCACCAGCAAGTTGTCCTTGCGGTCTTCCAGCAGCGCTTCGTCGGTTACCGTGCCGGGCGTGACGATGCGGACTACTTTTCTTTCCACCGGACCTTTGGATTTGGCCGGGTCGCCGATTTGCTCGCAAATCGCAATGGATTCGCCCTGTTTTAGCAAACGCGCAATATAGTTTTCGGCGGCATGATAAGGAATACCGGCCATCGGAATCGGTTGGCCGCCGGAATGGCCGCGTGCGGTCAGGGTGATATCGAGTAATTGCGCGGCTTTCTTTGCGTCATCAAAAAATAACTCGTAGAAATCGCCCATTCGGTAAAACAGCAAGGTATCAGGGTGTTGTGCCTTGATGCGCAAATATTGCTGCATCATCGGTGTGTGTTTAACCTGGTTATCATTCGTCATGTGTTGGTATTCGTTATATACAAGCCTATTTTGCTCAAATGTAAGTCGGTTTTGTTTTCGTGACTAGGCTAACTACGGCCAAATAAAGCTAGGCTAAGTTATCATTTTAGCGTAACATTTTTTTGCAATATGTTGAATGTTACGCCTAATAATTCTGAGGTTTAAAATGTTACGCCACTTTGATGCTAGGGTTGCTAAATCTTTACAGCCCGGAAAACACTTAATTATCCCTGATTATCCCGGATTGCGCTTGACTGCAACTAGCAAAACGCGAACTTGGGTTTATCGTTATAAAAGTCCAATTGATGGCCGGATGAGACAAACGGCTATCGGTCATTGGCCAGTTATGTCGTTTCCAGCAGCCATTGTTGAATGGGAAAAGCTTAAAGCTGATCGAGACAGAGGGATTGATCATGCGCTAAAGGCTAAATCCATTCGAAAAGAACAGCAAAGAATTGTCGAAGAGCAATGCATCGTCGATGCTGAAAACGCTTACACCGTAAGGGTTTTATGTGACGAATACTTGATCGGGCATGTAAATCAGCACAGGGCAAAAAAAGGTCGGGCCGAAGTTGCTCGGATGTTCAATACTATGCTGGGGGAGGTTGAAAATCTTCCTGCGTCATCGATTACTCGTTCAATCGCATTTAATTTGATTCAAAGTTACGCCGCTTTATCGCCAGTTCAGGCTGGTAAATTGAGATGTGAACTCGGAGCAGCTTGGGATTATGCAGCCGATGCAGGAAAATTGCCCGAAACAGCGGCTAATTGGTGGCGCTTAATTCTTAGAGGAAAGATACGTTCCAAAGGTAAAGCAATAGAAGGGGTTAAGATCGGTACAGCAAAGCGAGTATTAACAGAAAATGAGGTGGTCGAATTGATTGAGTGGTTACCCAATTTTACTAAGCCCCTTGAAGATGTTTTAACACTTTACTTATGGACTGCTTGTCGGGGCTCTGAAATTGTCAGCATGGTCGGATCTGAAATTCATGAAAAACAAGGGCAAGTTTGGTGGACTATACCCAAGCACAAAACAAAAAATGCTCGACACGAAAATGCTACCGATCAGCGTGTACCGCTTTACGGTCGAGCATTAGCGATTGTAAAGCGGAGGAAATTACTATATGGAGATAGCTACTTATTTCCTATGCGAGATAAATCAAATCATATTCAACAAAAATACATTTCAGAGCAGGTGTTTTTCAGGCAGCCATACTCAAAAATAAGGCCAGAATTGATAAGGCCAAGATTAACAGTGTCACATTGGGCGCCACATGACCTACGTCGAACTTCGCGGACCATTCTCGCGGAATTAGGGTGCCCAGATTCTGTCGGCGAAATAATATTGGGTCACATGCTGCCAGGAGTGGTAGGTACCTATAACAGGCACCAATACGATGCTGAGAAACAAGAATGGTTGAGAAAGTTATCAGATCATCTGGAAGGCTTGGTGGCTTAACTATATCAAACCACTGCATTTCGACTTGTATTTGGTGGAGGTAATTGATTGGATACGGGTCTTGTTTCCAACCATTCATTTACTTCTCTGACTAATATACCAACACGTTTGCCAGCCAATTGTCGTGGCTTCGGGAAATCGCCCTTATGAATAAGATTTTTCACGGTAGCTTTTGACAGGCTTACATAATTTGCGGCTTCGTCGATTGTCATCGCGCCCGGCTGGATGATTCTCTGTTTCATGGCTTGCCCTTGGTTAAATTACTTAACGACTAATGGCCTTTAGATTAATCATTTACGAAATTGTCAGGAATTTCTATTGGAAACCGTAAATTATTCCGTTACGAATTTTTTGGGTCTTCTATAGTGGGATTGCGGCAAGAATAGTCGTTGGCTTAGGTGATTATGTATTTTTAAAGGGAGTTAGCTTGATCTGCTGATTTGAAGCGCTAGTTATCAAGGTGGTTGGTTTTGATTGGTAAACGCGCTTAACGTATTCGTACCGGCAAAAATCTTGCGACGAATGAATTTATACGCTAGACTCGGTCTTAAGTAGATACAATTAAAAAGTATCTATAATTATTTATATTACAATGAGTTATATTAGTTGTAATAAAAAGTAAATAATTACAAGGAGGGTGTGGCGTGAAAATGACAAAACCACTGCTTTTTTTCGTCATCTTATTGCCTGAAGCCATCCAAGCTATGGATGATTTGGAATTGATATACGGTAATGACAAAATGATATCCGTAGCATCGGGTCATCCCGTGCCGGTAAATCGTGCTCCTAGTGTAACCTCGGTTGTCACGCAGGAAGATATTGAAGCGATTGGTGCACGGCGCTTAGAGGATGTTTTGGAATACTTGCCTGGCATTCATGTGAGCACTGCCAGAGCCGGCAATAAAGTAATTGGGTTTCGAGGAATCTATTCCGAAGCCAATACCCAAGTCCTGTTGTTGGTCAATGGGATTCCCCTCAGAAATATAGCAATCGGCGGTATGCCACTCGCCTGGACAATGCCTGTCAAGAATATAACGCATATAGAAATTATCCGGGGTCCCGGATCTATGCTCTATGGTAGCGACGCCACTACCGGGGTTATCAATATCATTACTAAAGCAGGAAACGAAATCAACGGCGGTTATGTTGGTGGCTTCTTCGGAAGTCAAGACACCTACGAAGGATGGCTGCAATACGGTCAAAAAGAAACGGATTGGGAATATGCTGTTTCCTTACAAGGCGGAACAACCGGAGGCGATAAGGGAACGATAGCGCGTGATGCCCAAACCGTGTTGGATGGGTTGTTCGGTACTGCGGCATCCTATGCGCCTGGATTTACAAATTATGGTCGTGACGATATCGATGCGCGAATAGACGTGGCATATCGAGACTGGCTCAGATTTAGAGTAGGGTATCAGCGATTCAATAATGTACAGACGGGGGAAGGGGCAGCACTTGCGCTGGACCCGAAAGGCAGAACAGATGAAGATATTTATAATCTTGATCTTTCATTGAAGCATAAGTTTTCCGATGCATTGGGCCTGGACACGACCTTCTATTTTATTGGGCAAGACACACGGTGGAATTATTATCTTTTACCCGCCGGCACTTTTGGAGGTTCGCTGCCTCAAGGCGCTGAAAGCCGAACGACTAATTTTCAAGGCGCGACCGGGCTAACCACCCAATTGAATTATGCCGGATTTCATAAGCACAAAGCGATTTTGGGCGCCGGCATCATCTATTACTGGGTGACCGATGTCAGTAATAAAATCAATTACCTGATTACGCCCAACTTTGTCACGCAAATTCCGTTAACTGAGGTATCTGCATTCGGCAGAGATCCGGTTTTGAGTTCAAAAAATCGCACGAATTTTTACGCGTTATTCCAGGATGAATGGAACTTTGCCAACGACTATTATCTGACCACTGGTCTGCGATACGACTATTATTCCGATGTCTTGGATGGCATTAGTCCACGTGTGTCGTTGGTTTGGAATGTGAATAACAATCTTACGGCCAAGCTGCTGTATAGCCGCGCATTTCGACCACCGTCCTTTCTTGAAAAAAACTTGCCCTTAACCCCTGGTACAAACATCAAATCGGAATCGGTCAACACGCTAGAGTTCCAGATTGAAAATAAATGGTCGCCACGTCTGGCTACTTCCACTAATGTGTATTGGTTTGAATTCGAAAATTTAATCACGTCGGTCAGCGATTCAACCTTAACCTCAATCACCTCTGTTTCACCCAATCCGGTTGGGTTTATCAATATCCCGAAGATCAATGGGATAGGGCTAGAAACCGAAATGCGATACGCCTTTTCTGACAACTTTAATTTTTCGGTGAATTATAGCTATCATGGTGTCAGTGAGAGCAATCAAACCGGTATGTTACCGAAACATATGATCAAGTCACTGATCAACTGGGAGTTCGTCAAGGATTGGAGAGTTGGTGCGCAACTTAATTGGATCGGAGAAAGGCAGCGTCCGGAAAACGATCCGCGAGCCCCTTTAGGCGGTTATTTTATTGCCGGACTGACGCTGTCAACCCAGGTCGCAAAGCCGCTCGAATTCGTGATAAGGGCCAATAATATCTTTGGCAGTCTGGCCAAGGAGCCGAGTCTAAATCCTATCCTGTTACCGGGGGATGTTCCCGTTTACGATCGTTCCGTATTAGGACAAATCAAATGGACATTTTAACGACTGAGTTGCCGCTCATCAAAGAGCATTCACTGCTGATTCCGTTGCTGGGATCTCTGAATAGTCCCGTGAAAACGCTGACTACGATTCATCGGCAATACGGCGATCTGGTGCGATGCCGTTTTTTTAATAAGAAGCTGCTTTTTGTCTGTCAGCCTGAGAATATCCAGGCAGTGTATGCGCAAGAAGCCCGGGGCTTATTAAGCCGGGATTATCTTTATGAGGCTAAAAAATCCTTATTTGGCGATGGTCTTGTCAATAGTAAAAGCGACACTTGGACACAGCAGCGACGCCTGATGCAGCCGATATTTTCCAAGGAGGCCGTCAGTGTATGGGAGCAGGTTTTTATCCATGAAGCAACGAGTGCCCATGCCAAATTGCTTTCCGCTATTCCCGGCAAGATCAATCTTTCCAAAGTGCTTAAGCGATTGATCCAAAGAATCTTTATTCAAGTCTTAACTGGACGATCCGTCGATACGTTGTCAAATAGCGACGCTTTAATCCAAGCGATTGAATCCATCAGTAAAGGAATGTTGCCGCACCTGGTGGCTGAAATGATCAGTAACGGCAAATTGATGTTGTTGATGCCGGGCAAAAGTCGTGCTTACCATGCCGCAGTTGATTACCTTTCGAATTTTGTTCGTCAGGAAATCATCCAGAATCAGGCTGGATTGGAGCAAAGTTTGATTTCGGCTATGGGGCAAGCAGTCGATGGCAAGACCGGTTATCGCATGACCAAAGCGTTGTTGACGGATGAGGCGATTAACTTGTTTTTTGCCGGACAAGACACCACTGTGAACACATTGTCATGGTTTTTTTATTTGCTGGGTCAGAATGAACGCGTACACGACCTAGTCACGGCAGAAGTCAAAAGCTATCGAGATGAGCCGTTGACTGCCGAGAACGTGCAAAAGTACACCTATACCCGAGCAACGCTCTGTGAAACCCTACGTCTTTTTCCATCGGCCGCAGCCTTGTCAACTCAAGCGATTGCCGATATTGAGATCGGCCGGCAGCGCATTGACAAGCATACGATCATTATTTTGAGTATGTATGTCACCCATCGTCATCCCGCTCTTTGGGAAAAACCTAATGATTTCTATCCGGAACATTTTTTAAATCCTCTAGCAGATAAACGGCATAAGTACGCGTATTTCGCGTTCGGCGGCGGCTTGCACAACTGTATTGGTCGGCATTTTGCGGAACTGGAAATGATGATCATCATTGTGACCTTGTTGAGAGCGTTGACCTTTAAAACCTCAGGTGGCATTCGGGAATCAGCGAGTATTACCCTGAAACCCGCTCAGGATATTATTGCGACAGTCAGTCTTTGTTAGGGTGATGGACGATTTAGGTTGGAGCGTGTTGTGGATTTTGCCGGTTTCGGCAATTTCCGTTGCTTCATAGGACTCCTCCCAGTATTTCAGGAGAAATAGTCATGAACGCATTGGTAGTCACAGATCCATTCAGCGATACAGCGGCCATAAAAGCTCAAATGACCGCGGCGGGTATCAATACTGACTCGGTGATTTATGTTAAATCAGCCAGGGCGTTGATAGATGCGTTGCTCACACACCGCTGCGACGTTATCGTGGCCGAATACGCCGTCGCAAACATGGATATCTGGCGACTTTCGACGCTGATTAACTCGCTACGCTTTAGTGCTCAAGTGCGACCGACTTTTTTGATTAAGGAAACCTGTGAAATCGATATTCCAGCATTGCTTGCCAAGGAATATGGTTTCATTGTGGTGTCTTTGGATGATCTGGCGGGTGCGCTAACCGCGGTCAATGATCCAGGCAATGGGCAGTTTGATGGGGCTACGAATCCTTCCAGGCATACGGTACTGATCATCGAGGATGATAAGGACGCTTCCTTTACCGCTTACCATGCCCTCAAGAATCTATACAGTGTCGATGTCGCCTACGACGGTTTGTCAGGTTATGCGCTTTGGGAAGCAAAGCGTCATGATTTGGTGTTGTTGGATTTAATGTTGCCTAAACTGTCGGGCGAAGACATTCTGTCTAAAATGATGGCGATCAATAAGAATCAGTCGGTGATTATCGTCACGGCCTTAGATAAGCCGAAGATGCAAAACAAGTTGTTGTTGAATGGCGCCAGTGAATATCTGTGTAAACCATTCTCTTTGGATGCATTAAAAACCCTTTGCCAAAAATTGCTGAATAAATCCAAGTTGCTGCATCAAGCGCATTTTGCAGAGTCGAAACTCAATACGATAAGAAACATGGTTTGGTTATTGGATTATGCGCTGCGTCAAAATGATGGCGATAGGGTTAAAGAGATCATGGCAGCACTAAAAGGTTTGCTGCCCAATAACCTTACGGAAGACGAAAAAATAAGCCTCATTGCCAGGGAATTTTAACGGTAAACAGCGCGCCTGCGCCCGGCTCGGAAAATACACTGATGGTGCCGCCTAACAATTCAATAAACCGCTTGGTTATGGAAAGTCCCAAGCCATGGCCACCGTGTTCGCGAGTTAGGCTCATGTCGGCTTGCCAGAAAGGCTCAAATATCAAGTGCTGGTATTCAGTCGGGATGCCGTAGCCATTATCGCGGACCTGTAAGATGGCGCAGGCATTCTCATGTCGCCAGCTTAACTGAATATCCCCGTCTACGGTAAACTTACAAGCGTTGCTTAATAAATTATCCACGATATGCCGTAACACCTCGGCATCGATGGTCATCATTCCTGATTCGCCTGTCAGCGATAATCGGTTCCGGTTACTAGTGAGGGCGGGTGCCAGCTTCGCAGCGCATTGTTCCATCAAAGCTTTGATATCAATGGATTCCTGGTTCAATTCTACTTTGCTGGCTTCCAGTTTGCCGTGTATCAGGACCTTATTGATTAACTCATTTAAATCCCGAGTACGCTCCAAGGCATTGGTAAGGAATGAGTGGCATAAATCAAATTCCGCTGTTTTCGGTAAGTCGGTCTGTATTAATTCCAGATACGTGCCAATGCTGTGTAACGGGGTTTTCATTTCATGAGAAACCAGCGTCATGATTTGGTTTTTATAGTGATTGGCTGCGCGGCTGCTATCCAGGGCGATCTTCAATTCGCTGGTGCGATCAGCTACGGATTGCTCAAGAATCTGTTCGTTTCGTTCAATTTTTGCCAGCATGTCATTAAAATCGGCGCTTACCCGCTGAATATCGAGCGGCCCATGAAAACTGACCCGATGGCCTCGAATGCCGCGACTGACATTCGTCAATGCAGTGACTATTTCGAATAAGGGGGCTGTAAAAATGCCTGAAAATCGCCGCACCATCAAAAATAAGATGACCAGCACAACCAAGACAATCAGGCCTGACACATAAAATATTCGATGCATAAAAGTGTCCAGATCCTGTTTGGATACGATCAGTTCGACGTAACCCAAATAGTCGTTATCTTGATAGAGCGGAGCATAAAAACACCACGCATCGCCGGTATCGAGAACATGGGTCTGTACGATAGCTGCGGCGGTCACGTGGCAAGCGAAGGATTTTTGATTTGAAGTCGCTATTTGCGTATGTGGGTTTTCGAATACAGAGGCTTTTAATATATTCCTATCGCTGGCATACGTTTGGACGATGTCTTGTGAGACTGTGGCAGCGTGCAGAACGACGCTGTATTTGACCGAATGTGCAAAGGTGAGGGTGTAGGCTTTCCAGTGTTGGCGAGTGTAGTCACTGGTATATTGGTAGGCTGCTACGTATAACGAGGCAACGATAAACATGCCCGCCATGGCAACCGAGACCAGCACGACCAAATCGTAACGTTGCCGAAAGTCAAAGCGGTTAAGGGTTTCCAATAGCCGTTTCATTCGAGTACCAGCGAAAACAAGCTCAGATTAGATGGATCGAAATGAATATCCAGATGCTGAGCGACGCGTTTGTTTAAAGAAATGTCGACCTTCTTAACCGGTTCGAAGGTCATTGTTTGCAGGCTTGCCATCTCGCCTAATTGCTCTCCCAGGGCGAGCAGGTTGGGGTTAAATGTCATGAATACCCCGTATTCCAAATGCGACAAATTGCTGGAAAGCAGTATGATATTTTTACGCCAGGCTATTTTGGATGCTTCGTAGAGCAAGTCTTTGGGAATGTCGGCGGGTATCAGGATGGCGTCTTCTGGTGTGGCATCGTGCTCCAGTAATTGTCCGAGAATGCGCATGGTACTTGTCATGTCATTCCCTGTCTGGACTTTAAGCAGAGGTTTCAAGGCCGCTGCAGAGGGAGTTTGCTCCAGGATGAGGTGCGAGCTGTTTTCGACAACGAATACCTGTCTGACGCGAGGGATCAGGCGCTGCAAGTGCGATGTCAATACTTGGCTGTCTAGCCTCAGACTCACGCCATGATGGTCGGTAGGGTTAAAATACATTAAGCCAAACAGGGTCTGGCTTCGATAAGGGCTTTGTTTGATGAATTCGGCGGCTTTATTGCCTAAGGCAATGATAATGTCGGGGCGAAGTTGGTCGATGTTTGATTTTACGTCAGCAATGCGCGCAGTTTCCGGAATTGCCATGACGCTGAGTGACTTTACTCTGGATTGAATGCCTTTGATCGTTGCGGCATAAATCGAATTGACTGGAGGGTCTGCGGCGGGGTAAAGCACTAGGGCATGCGGCTCTTTGGCAATTGCGGCGGAACAGATCAGGATGAGCCATAGGCACAGCAGTGCTTTAGAGATCCTTGCGGTCATCAACTTGTTTTAGACTTTTTAGTTCTCGGATAAAAGGTCTTGGGTCAACGCCGGACAGTAATTTCTTGCGCCAATATTTAGGTGAGTCAACACCTTCTTTCCACAATACGATGGCTTGTATCGTTTTTCTGCAAATATCAGCTGCCGTATGGGCGGGAATGGCTGGATCGCTGACTCTGTGTACGTCAATCGCTCTTAAAAGCCCACTGACTGGGTCTTCGAGGCCGTCGCGGATTTCTCCCTGACAATCATTCAATCGCGAAAAAAAATCCTTAACGTCTTTGTTAATGCCTAACATCAGTAACGCGCCACCAAGTACTCCGGAGACAAAGATTTCCGGTTTTGGTTTTAAGCTATCAATCAGCCGCAATTCTTCGCTGAATAACCGAATGGCTTTTTCAGTGTTTATATCCTCTTTTTCCCAAATAAATCGTTTGTCTTGTAGCGAGCGAGGTCTGCCTCTGAGTGCGATATTCAATGCTTCCAGAATAAAGCCGCTTCTTAAGCGATCGGAGGTAAATTCCAGGCCTAATTCTGCATAAATAAGCTTCACCGTTTCGTTGGGCGGTACGTTTGCCGTACGTTTATTTTTTGCTTCGGTAATGAGCGCCAAGAAATCATGCTCCGACAAATCAATGACTTGAGCAATTAGGTGATCAGGCGGTGGCGTGTTACCAGATAGCCAGACTTCTTTTCGCTGTTTGCCGGTCAATTTGTACAGTGTGTCGCCCACTTTCATGACGACGACCAGCCTTGTATAAGCGGACATCAGGCTTTTAGCGTGTTTAAGTGATAGCGCGGTATTTTCTGTCTGGGCGTCCGCAAAAGAAAACAAGATGGGTTCTTTGATCGCTAACCATTCTTGAAAGGAAAGGCGTATCAAAGAGAAGTCCGCAGCTGTATCGGTATGTAATAAGTTCATTAAGCGTAAATTATTATTTTTTTATACATTAGTAAGTCAATGATAAATCAATAAAAATACTATAACGATTTTTTATGAAAAAAATCATCATAAGTCTATACTTTTAAATTAGAGAAAGTGGTGGTATTTTAGCGTCAAGTACCGCGCGACAGCAATGGCGTTTGTCAGGTTAAATGAAGTGCATGAACGCGCCAATCCGGAAAGCATGTCGATGCTGAGATGATTGAGTCATGATCAAAATAACGATAGTCAGTACGAAAGGTGGTGTTGGAAAAACCACACTGACGGCCAATATGGGCGGCATTTTGGCCGATTTCGGCTATCGTGTGCTTTTGATCGACGCCGATCCTCAGCCCACTCTGTCTAGTTACTACCGGATCCAGCAGCGTGCCGAACAAGGCTTACAGCATTTTCTGATTAACACGGCCATCGAGACAGTCATCAGCAATACAAGTATTGATAATCTCGACATCATTCTGTCCGATGATCCACAAGGCAAATTACGGGATTGGATACGCGATACGGTCGATGGCCGCGTTCGGCTGAAGTACAGTTTGATGCAGTTGGAAGCGCGCTATGATTTTGTATTGATCGATACCCAAGGTGCGGTAGGACCGTTACAAGATGCTGCGGTGGCTGCCGCCGATTTCATGCTGTCGCCGATTCCGCCGGAAATCTTGTCCGCCCGAGAATTCGTACGGGGTACGGTGGCGATGATCCAACGTCTGGAACCCATGGCCCGCTTAGGCGCACCCATCGGGCCGTTACGTGGTGTCATTTACCGGCAGGATCGGACCATCGATGCGCGGAACATTGCCGAAGAATTACGCAAAGCCGCCTTTTTACCCAGCAAAGGGTCGATTTCAATTTTGAATACCGTGATTCCCAATGCGGTTGCTTATCGAGAGGCGGCTACGCATAAAATGCCGGTGCATCGTTTTGAGCAGAAGCGCAAAGGTAAAGGCCTGAGTGCGTTAGAAACCATGAAAGCGCTGGCTCAGGAACTCATTCCCAACTTACCGGATCTAGACCTGGCGGTGCTTGATCAAGAGGTCAGGCCATGACGACGAGAATCAAGCGGCCGACTCAGGATCAGCTCAAGGATTTACTGTTGGAAGGCCATTTTAAATCGGATGCCGGCGAACTCGACCTCGCTGCTACCGATCCGATAATGCCCGCACAGATTTTGTTAAACCTAGCACAAATCAAAACCTACGACCACAATCCCAGACGGGAAAGGAATCCAGCCTATGATGACATCAAAGCGTCGATACGCGACCAGCGCGGCTTGAATAACCCGTTCACGGTCACGCTACGTCCGGGTGAAGACTGTTATATGATTCAGTCCGGCGGCAATACTCGGTTGACCATCCTGAATGAACTGTATGCAGAGACCGGCGATGAGGCTTTCAATACCGTCCATTGCTTGTATGTGCCTTGGCAATCGGAATCCGCCATTCTCTCTGCTCATCTGATTGAAAACGAATTACGCGGGGAGATGACCTTGATTGATAAAGCCTATGCCGTTAGGGAGCTACAGCACCAATTGGAAAGCGAATTCCAGCAATCGTTTTCCCGTACTGAATTGTGTAAACGGATTAAAGCCTTGGGTTATAGCCTATCCAGACGTCATTTGATTCGCTTCGAATATGCCTTGGAGCTGGACCAGTTGATTCCGAATACGCTGCGTAACGGCCTGGGTGCCAATCGAATCGATGTCATCAAAAACACCGAAAAGGCCTATAAGCGAGTCTGTCAGGGCAAACCTGAGCAATTTGCAGCCTTGTTTGCAAATACACTGTCGAGTTTTGATAATGAACAGTGGGATTTTGACGCAGTCCGCCGCGAATTGGATAAACAACTGGCGCTGATATTGAACATCAGCGCTAGTCGTCTGCGTATAGAAATTGATGCTTTGCTACTCAACCAGTCGACGATAGATGATGACTGGCCGGATGATCCGAGTCAACTTCCTACGGATGTTAGTGCCAAATCACCCGCGCACAGTCAAAACCAGGATGATTCTACTCACGACATAGCGCAAACCGATTATCAACAGCTGCAGATACCGGGCGACCTCCGGCAACACGATTCCAGTTCAGTTGCGAGCAACAAGTTAAAACAGCCGGACAATATCCAAACACTCTATGAACGGACTTATGGGTTGGCCAGACGGATTGCTGAATCGATTCAACTCGAAGCCAGTGTGTTACCAATCAGCCAAGGCCTGGGCTTTATCATCGAAAAACCGGCGGCAGCTTTCACCGCGCATGATACCTGGGGCGTATGGTGGCTGTTGTTGGGAATTTCCGAGCAAATCGTCAGTCCGGAACGCTTCCCGTTGTGGCAACAGACGGCGTTGTATCAGCTCTATCAGATTGAGGATGCGGATCAACTTCAACGGCTGGTAGGCCCTGCACCCAGTTTGTCCCATTACCTGCACGAAGTGTTACAGAATAAAGGCATCGTCAAAGATCCGGTGTTTGCTGATATCTGTCAATTGATTGAAACCTGTCGCCTGATTCGGCAACAATTTTCCAATACACAGCTTTGGCCCCCGGGGCCTGTCTAGCATGGAGGTTACCATGAATTATCAAGCCGAATTTGCCTTGCACACATTGATGTATGTGTCGCGTATGGCAGCGGAAGGAGACTTTGATACGCCTCACCAACTGGGACTGCGCAACGATCAAATTGAGAAGATCTTGGCGTTAAGTACCCAGGAAATTCATGAGATGGCAATGACGACCAAGGCCCGCTATATGCGTATCCTGTTTGACGCCGATGCCCTGGATACCGCCATGATGGTCTGCGGTCGCCGTATTCGGCAGCGGGAATTGATTATGCAATTGTTAACCGCCGGTGCTTCACTACCTGTCATGCGCACACTGTTTGGTTTAACCAGTGCCGATACCGCCAATTATCGAAAATACTTGAATCTACCCAAAGCCGATGGCCGGCCTTTCATTCCCTCGGAAGCCGAACAAGTCAAAATATGGGAGCTCTGGAAAGCCACCGACCAGGAACCGATCGGTATAGCCGAACGCTTGCTGCATGTGCATCGAGAGACGCAGATCAAAATCAGTGCCATCTGGCCCTTGATCCAGACATGGTTTGCCGGTGATCTCGATGGTCGCTGCTAACCGATACCGATCGGACTCAACGCAAAATTAATAGCGATGACAGTCCCGGCTATGACGTCTATCTCGGACTCAGTCCTGCAACTTGCTCAGCAGATAGCCAAAGAACTGGCTCAGTTACGAATCGATACCGCTACGCAAGGTAAAAACCATGACTCGCTGCTGTATATCGGTCAATGGCAGGATGCTATTCCACGTGCCATTTGGTGCGATCGTCATTTAGAAGCGATCGATGTGCGTTGCTGGGGACTCATCCGAACGCAGGCCATGACTGGCTCCGCGGTGATCCTGTCGCTGCATCGCTTGTTGCAAAGTCAATTAGGCATTTCAAAACCAACAGCCTCGAAAGTGTTGTACGTGCTGCGTTTAACCCGTTGGATATCCTTGTGCTCGGAGTTGCGCAATGAAGCCGGTCAATTCAAAGGCCACATCTATGCCATCCATGACAGTCCGTTGGCTGTTACTGATGCCCTCTATCTGGATCCGCATTATCTCACCTTTGTCGAGCAGCAATGTCAGCATCAGCATTCGCAAATCCGGCACCTGTCGCAAATCCTCTGGCAATCGATCCATTATTCGATAACCAACGAAGCGGGATTTTTTGACGAGGAGGAGGGGCAGGGCATCGTGAACGATTTCTTTCGGCAGGTAAATGGGCAAAGCCGAAATCAGAACTTTACCCCTTTGCACCGGGTTAATTTATTTAACTCGGCTGAAGAACCGGATAAAAAACTTAACCCGGCACCAAAAAGCCAGGTTAAAAAAATGAACCTGGCAAAAAACGACCAGGTTAAAATTTTTAACCCGGCGTTGAATCAAGAAGAAAGCAATGAAAAACAATCGGTTAGCGATATGGTTAATTATTTTGACCGCAGGCTACCTATAACTACTACACGTAGTAGTAGTTTAAATAAAACAACTACTACCACTGATTCAGCAAACCAGACAAAAAATTTAACCGCACAGGCTTACCAGTCGTTGATCTATCCGCCGGACTTCAATGCCAGTGAACGAGAACTCGCCAAACATTACCTGCAACAAGTCGCGCCTGAGTTACAGCAGATGATACTGGATGAAACCGCGGCGCAAATACAAGCCAAGCGTACCAGCAACAAGCCGATACGAAACCCGGTCGCCTATCTGGCCTGGTTATGCCACGAACAAGCCAAAGGCAACCCCGTGTTGACCAGTTTGAGTGTCCGTTGCCGGCACAATCGCGAACGCAAACAACAAACGGAGCAGCAGGTTCGGCAGAAGCAGCAAGAACTGGCTGCCCAGAGTGAATCGACAACTAGCACTTCGACCCGGCCGTCCGGCAAAGCAGGCCAAGAAAAACCGACCCAGCAACTCAGAGAGGCGCTCAACAATACGCGTAAACACAATTAATGTCCCTGTGCGGGGCGCACACCCCCGGCAATGTGAATTCGGTCTGTGCATGTCGCACAGCCAGCCAAGAAATAGAGAGGATTGAAGGATGAAAAATAACGGGCAGGGTGTTCAGAAAAACCTGATGGAATTTATCAGGATGTCAAACTACGAACATCGTTGTCCCAGTCCCCCCTGTGCGGGGCGCACACTCATCAACAACGTGAAAATGTCCTGTGCATGTCGCACAGGTCAAAATCAAATTTAGGAGGCACGCATCATGAATGCCCTGTTGGATCAAGAATCGTCACAAACAACAGTGTCCCAACCCGTTCGAACGCTCATCGAACAACCGGGCGATTTGCGCAGTGTAACCCGGATGACGATACAAACCCGGCAAGCTCAGAAACTTGTGGTTGGCCGAAAAAGCGCTGATCACGTCGAGCCGATTATCGGTTTACTGGATTTTGGCCGGCGCATGAAGTTAATTTGGTTGTCCGCCGAAGCCGATGACCCCTTCGCTGATTGGTTTTTAGTCAAAATCGAAGAGTCCCTGACGGAGAGTCAAGCATTGATTCAAGCCAAAACCGACTGGTTGGATGAACGGATGCGAGAGATTCAGGGCTTTGAGATTCAGGTGGCACAGTCATTACAACCCTTGCAGGTACCGATCTATTTCCAGAACCCGTACGGTTACATGGGTGCCTATTTGATTGCCGATTACGATGCCTTGGCGCGCAGTGTGTTTACTGCAAGGCACATTGCACTGATTGATCGTGCGGTCGCAGAGCAACTGTTGCAAGTTACCGGTAAAGCGATTCGCCGCACCTTCAATTTGGCTAGCCAATGGAAATTCACTGGTGTGACGCGGGAGGATGTCCTTGCGCAAAGCGCCAATGCTCTTAAAGCGATTGGTTTGTTAGGCGAATGCCCGGAACCCATTTTATCCAAAACCCATCGGGCCAAGATTTCGCCGCTGATTAGAGTAAAGCCAAAAAGTCAGGTTCAGGCAGCGAAGGAAAAGGAAGGTGCAGAATCTTTGATTCCTATATCCGCAGATAAAGCCAGCGCAGTGTTTGATCATGATCAGATGGGCAGCGAAACAGGTAGCTAACAGCCCTTACAAAAGGTTTTAACCTTTTAAGGGTAAGGGGAGGCTGATTTCTACCATTCGGGTATTGACATCGAACAACGTGAATCATGTTACTTGAGTTCGATAAGCACATCGCTGCCTGGTTGCCATTTACCACGCGGCAGGGTGCCTGGCGCAGAATTGCGCTACTTGAAGCGGAAAATCTTCAAGTGGTTTGGCTGATGAATGAGTGCGCAAGCGCTTTCAGATGGGTGATTCCGGAACCGCGGGAATTGTATCTCAACGTGCAACAGGTTCGTTCCTTGACGGTGTATATCCGATGGCGCCGCCGCGGTGTTCGCGGCAAGCAAGCCTATTGTTTACTGAGTAGCCCCGAAGGCCAGGCGTTTTTGATGCGCCAAGCAACAGAAGTCCGGCAATGTTACCAACGTTTTAACGACTGGGCACTGGCATTGAACCTAGCCCATTCTTTGCGTTTGAATGAAATCCGGCGATTAAAAAAATATCTCAAGGACCTGAGCGATGCGGATTGCAGCGTCTGATTGTGGATTTCGATGAAAATCAGGTCATCGGTTTCTTTTTGAACCTTGCCTGTCTCTGAAAGTTTTTAATCGACCAACACACCGACCGTCGGAGCAGCTATCCAATTTCAGCGGTTCAGGAGCCGGGAACTCAGTCGAATGTCAGGTAATCGGCAAGCAAGGTGATATCATGACTGAGCTACTACGGCCATTGGACGAAACCGCTACGCGCTAGGGAGTCTGTGTAGGCAAGCCTGTGGGTGATTGGCAGCATATCCTGTGTTTTTCCTATCCAAGAGGCGAGGCAATCCGCCTTGTTTCAAGATAGGAGCCGTGTCATGATCGCCACAGACAAACCCATCAGCCCATTACGCCAACGCATGCTCGACGACATGCGGATGCGCAAACTGTCACACCAAACCCAAGCCAGTTATATTCGCGTCGTGAAGCGATTCGCGAAATTTCTGGGCCGTTCGCCGGATACCGCAAGTGCGGAAGATTTACGCCGCTATCAGCTGCATTTGGTCGATTCTGGTATTTCGGCGATTTCCCTAAATGCCAATCTTACCGGTCTGAAGTTTCTGTTCGAAACGACGTTAGATCATCCAGCGTTAATGGCCAAGATGCATACGGTGCATGAGCCACGAAAACTGCCGGTGGTCTTGAGTCGCGAAGAGGTGGCTCGCTTGCTCGCCGCCGCAGATAATCTCAAACACCAAACGGCCTTATCGGTGGCGTACGGCGCCGGCTTGCGGGCCAGCGAGGTGGTGGCGCTGAAGATCAGTGACGTCGATAGCCAGCGCATGACCTTACGCGTCGAACAGGGCAAAGGCAGCAAGGATCGTTATGCGATGTTGTCACCGGTGTTACTGGAACGTTTGCGCGCCTGGTGGAAGTTCGCCCATGCCCAAGGCAAAATGCTGCCAGGCGGTTGGCTCTTTCCTGGCTTGGACCCGGTCGACCCGCTCAGCACCCGTCAACTCACCCGCGCCGTCCATGCCGCCGCCGAGGCTGCGGGGATAGACAAGCGGGTATCGATGCATACGCTGCGGCACTATCTACCCTCCCGGACTATGTCGAGTAATCCTATGACGACCGCATCCGTGAACGGATAATACTATTCATCTCACCTAAAGCGCCATCGGATTACCCGACATAGTTTTCCAGCTACAGGCTGCTTAAAAAGCTAAGCAACGAGTCACTTGGCTTAAAACGCCCCAATTTAGCTTCCGGCGGTGTTATTTTGGCAAGCGCCTGTTCCTTCATTGCCAGTGTCGCCTCCAGATAGATTTGTGTTGTCTCGACGGATTCATGTCCCAGCCACAAGGCAATCACCGATCGATCAACACCCGCCTGCAACAAATCCATGGCCATGGTATGTCGCAAACGGTGCACGGTGACGCGCTTGTGTTTGAGTGAAGGACAGGCTTTCGATGCCTTTAGTCGGTGCTTGTTTAACAGATACTGCACGCCATGCACACTGAGAGGTTTTCCTCTTGCACTGGGAAACACCACGTTAGACGCAGCGTTTTGTGGATCTTCCAACCAGGCCTTTAATACGGCAACGGTCGATTTGGCCAAGGGGATGCAGCGCTCCTTGCGGCCTTTGCCGATAATCCGGACATGGGCACCTGCTTCTAGAATAAGATCATCAGTCTTCAGCCCAGTCATCTCGGACAACCGCAAGCCTGTCTGTAAGGCCATCAGGATAAAGGCATAATCGCGCCGGCCGGACCAAGTGTGCCGATCCGGCGCGGCTAGCAAAGCGTCGACTTCCGGACGACTGAGAAAACCGACCTGAGGCCGATTGAACCGCTTGCTGGGAATGGCAAACACCCGTTGTATCTGAGCGGCATGGGTTGGCAGTTCGAAGGCAATATAATGGAAGAAGGAATGAATCGCGGTGAGACGTAGATTCCGGCTGCGCGGCGTCAATTTCCGATGCTTCTCCAGTTCATCCAAAAAATTCACGATCAAGGGTGCGTCGATCTGTTCGATAGTCAGGCGCGATGGGGGCTGATGCAAGCGCTGTTGCGCGAAAGTCAGCAGTTGACGGAAGCTATCCCGATAGGAACGGATGGTATGCGGGCTAACCTGCCGTTGCAGCATCAAGCGTTGGGTAAAGAAGCGTTCCAATAAGGGCGCCAGGCTGGTGCTATTCATGACGGTTCCTCCCAGCGCTGTTCAAGACAGCGCATGGCTTCATGCATCAGCTCGGGCGACGCTTCCAAATACCATTGGGTATCGGCTACATGCACATGGCCTAGATAGGCAGACAACAACGGTAGCCTGCGCTCCGGGTCCTGTTTCGACCGGTACCAGTTAAGCAGCGTATTGGTGGCGAAACGATGCCTCAGATCATGCAGACGCGGCCCATGGCTGTCAGACTCCGCGCGTAGGCCAATCTGACGGGACAAGGCATAGAAGATGCGGTGGACTTGCCCATTGTCTAGTCGGTTACCGCGGCTGGAGACAAACAGGTAAGATGACACCGGACGACCCACCCAATGATTTTGGCGTCTGCGGAGGTAGTCTGCAAGCACCTCACAGGTAGAGGCATGCAAGGGAACCAGTCGCATCCTACCGAATTTACCTGTACGCACGGTTAATACCGCAGTATCAAGATCGACATCCTGAACCTTTAAGTTACGCGCCTCGCCAAGACGCAAGCCAGTCACGCTCAGCAGCCCTAGCAGACAATAGTAGACCCAGGGCAGTAACGCACAGCGCCAATCACGAAACGACAAGTCAAGCGCGGCGCAGAGCAGTCGTTTTATTTCATCTTCTGAATATAAATAGGGATGCGCCCGTTGGGGTTGGAAGGGTAGCAACCCAGGCGATGGCACCTCGGTACGCGGATCACTGGCGCTACGGTAACGGGCAAAACCGCGTACAAAGCTCAGTCGTTGTGCCCAATACGATGGTTGTGCATTGCCGGGGAGTTGCGCCCATTCAAGCGCCAATACTGAAGTGATATAGGAAGCGTGCCGTTGCGTCATAAAATCGGTGAAATCCATTAATGCCTTGCCGGCATCTTGCAGTTTGAAACCCAGACTATGCCGCATGGCCAAGTACTCGTGAACCGCCTGCCGGATAGTGTTCATTGCACACCTCCCGGCCAGGGTTGCGCCAAGGTACGCAGGGCATCGAGATCAACCCGGGTATAAAGCTTCGTGGTCTGTGGCTGGCGATGGCCCAATAGTTCGCCGATCTCCCAGAGTGAAGCGCCTTGACATAGCATTTCGGTAGCCAGTCCATGGCGAAACTGATGCGCCCCGAACGTCGGCGCATCAATCGCGGCGCGCTTGAGTGAGTGGCGAACAATGCAACTCACGGCGCTGGCCCCCTGGAAACCCCGAACCGGCGCCTTGGCACGCAGGAAGAGGCGCCGATTGCGGATTTTTAGCTTTGGTCGTCCATCCTGCAGATAAGCGGCAATGGCTTCCCCTATTTCTGCCGATAGAGGAAACTGGCTATGATGCCCTCCCTTGCCACGCACCTGTAATGTCCCAGCCTGCCAGTCGATGTCGTCGAGTTCGAGGAATGCCACTTCGCTTGCGCGCAGTCCGAGCCGGGCAAGCAATAGCAAAATGGCATAATCGCGCCGCCCCATTGCCGGGCGGCGATCTATGCTGTCCAATAACTGCTTGACCTGCTCCGTCGAGATTGCCCTTGGAAGAGTTGAAATCGACCAGTCCGCTACAACCGGAACGGCAATCGCCAGATCCTGCGTAAGATCGCCACAAAAAAGAGCATAGCTCAGGAATGAGCGCAGAGCGCTGGTCATGAGTTTGGCGCGCTTTCTGATCAACTGCGACGCCTGGCATTGAACAAAGCCAACAACATCCTGTGCGGACAAGCCAGATAAGGCAACCGAACCGCAGCCGAAACGTGCGTCAAGAAAACTGCGGATAAAGGGGACATAGTTATGAATGCTTGTTTCGGTCAGGCCACGCGCCTCGCGCAGATATTGCTCATATCCCTGTACGCAACATTCCACTGGTGACTGGCAAGGGGATATCTTGTCAACGAAAATTACGCCCTCATTACATAGAAAATCAATGAGGTGTTGAAGGGCGGCTGCGTCGCCACGACACGGCTTGAGCTGTTGAGCGCGATCACGCAAAAACTGATTCGAATGTTCGAAAGTGACGTCCGGTAACTCTACGCCCTGTTGCTTTAGCCATCGGCTGAAACAGGCGGCTAGATAGACTTGGCGATGAATCGTATAAGGTGCATATCGCTGATCACTAAGGAATGTTGCAAACGCATTCAGATGATCCGCAAGCTGTCCTTCCGGCTCTTTCGAAAGGGTTACTTGATTATTAATGACAAACTTCATGGCTGACTCCTGCCCAATATGGGATCAATGGAAAGAGTCAGAACTATATCGCTACATTTTGGCTTGCTTGCTGGGATAAATGGGGGCGATGGGATACTACGAGACATAGTCCGGGAGGGTAGATAGTGCCGCCTATGTCTTGAACGACATAGTCGCCATAGCTTTGCGACTCACTTGCTGGAGCAGAAGGTCGATATCCGCGTCATTCAGGTATTGCTCGGTCACAAGAAGCTGGAGACCACGGCGCTGTATGCGCAGGTGGCCACCGATCTTCTGCGCGAAGTGGTCAGTCCGATCGAGACTTTGCAACCGCTCTAGCCTTATTGCCTCATGGCGCGCCTCGCGCTCGAGGTGGCGGATATTTTCCGCGCCTACGGCCCCGCATGGCGGGAGGCTCAGCATGACCACTTGAGCCTGGGTCAACTGAAAGTCATGTCCGCTATCGAACAGTGCCGTACCGCGGTACTGGGTGGACACGTGTTGTGCTGTCCCGCTTGCCAGCATCAAGACATCGCTTACAACTCCTGCCGCAACCGGCATTGCCCGAAGTGTCAGGCCAGTGCGGCCAAACGCTGGCTCGAAGCCCGCCAGGCCGATCTGCTGCCGGTCGAGTATTACCATGTGGTGTTTACCTTGCCGACGCCGATCGGTGCCATCGCGTATTACAACAAGTCCGTGATTTATGCCTTGCTGTTTGAGATCGCAGCCGAGACCTTGCGCACGATTGCCGCCGATCCGAAACATCTGGGCGCACAGATCGGCGCCACCCTGGTGCTGCATACCTGGGGATCGGCCTTAACCCATCATCCCCATGTGCATGGCATCGTGCCGGGCGGTGGCTTGTCGCTGGACGGTGAGCGCTGGGTCAGTTGCAAGCGCGGCTTCTTTTTATCGGTAAGAGTGCTGTCGCGGCTGTTTCGACGCCGTTTCCTGGAGGTACTGAGCCAAGCGCATGACATGGGGCAATTGCAGTTCTTCGGTGAATACGCCCATCTAACTGACCAGGTGGCTTTTACCGATTGGCTCAAGCCGCTGCGAAAGTGCGAATGGGTGGTTTACGCCAAACGTCCGTTTGCCGGACCCGAAGCGGTATTAGCGTATCTGTCGCGTTATACCCATCGCGTGGCCATCGCCAATTCACGACTGCTGGCCATGGACAAATGCGGTATCACCTTCCGCTGGAAAGACTACCGGGCCAAAGGCAGGACGCGGCATAAAACCATGACCCTCAGTCCGGATGAATTCATCCGTCGTTTTCTGTTGCATGTTCTACCCAGTGGCTTTCATCGTATTCGGCATTATGGACTGCTGGCCAATGGCGGGCGTCGCGATCATCTGGCGCGAATACGTGAAGTGCTAAAGGCGGCGTCTGCGCATCTGGACTCCAAGAAAGCAATGGCTGAGGCAGCCGAAAAAACCACCCAGCCAACCTTCGTTTGTCCGGATTGCGGGGCGGCAATGCTGATCATCGAAGTCTTGGCCCGCAAACCGCTGATTCGGGCACCACCTCCACTGGGAGGCGTGTCATGATGACACCCACTTGGCGAAGGCGAAACACGCCATCCTTACTGCGTTGGTTTTCACCAACGTCGGGATCGCTTGACTTGCCGGCGGAAAATCCTAAATGCACCCACGGTGCGCACGTTAAAAACAGCCCACATCTGAAGAAAGTCACGGCATTTGCTCGACGCCGGTTGCCTCCGCATGGGACTTTTAACCGCATCAATGACCCAAGCCCTCCTCAAATCCCCATAGAGGGTGACCCCATCTAACTCTCCCCTGCGTGGCCCGCGGTTTCCTCCCTCGGGGCTTGTCCGACGCCTGCCCTCAACGGTTCGTCGCCACAGCACAACCTCGCGGTGAAGGGCAGGCATCCGACAACCCTTAACATCAGCGGTCATAGGCTTCCCATAGCGGACCGTCCGGTTCCACCCACTAAGCAGCCATTAAGAGGCAGACAGCCAAATATACATAGGAACGCTCAGGACGAGGTAGTTCCGCCAAGAGAACAGACTCGATTGACATTAAACTGTTCCGATTTGCTGTCCCCGCCTCTGGCTTTGGGCTCAACTCGCCGCCCCAACTGTTCTTGAATGCGTTGCTTAAAGCGATCATTGCCTAACACCCAAGCCTTGTTAGTTGCCTCTCTGATTTCGGTAATACTGTTTTCAGAAAGCTGATGCTTGAATAACTCGCGATAGGCGGTTTGGCGGACTTCGTTCGACTCCCCGAAGCGTTGGTATTCGGAATGAGGTGCCACTAAGCCTGGAGCGGGTAAACGCAGGCTTTTGAGGATGATCGGTAAAATAGCGGACCAAGTGATGATTTAAAAATTCAGAGCCATTGTCGCAATCGAAGCCTTTCAAAGGGAACGGCAATAAGCCCTCGATGGCTTGAATTTGCTTTAGGACGCCTTGCGAGCCTTTGTTCCAGGTGGCCCGGCATTCGGTCTAGCCGGTAACAATGTCCGTCATGGTCAGGCTCCAGACGAAATCACCGGCCAGCGAATTGCCACAGTGAGCCACCGTATCGGCCTCGACGAATCCCGGTTGAGTTTCGTCCCAGTGATGGGTACGAATGGGAATCTGGGTTTTCAATAGCGAACCAGGTTTAGTACCCGATAGGCCCTTGGGATGCTGAACGCGCAAGGGCTTGAGCAATCGATCCAAAGTCGCGGCTGAAACCTTTAGCAAGTCGGTGCGAACCTGATCGGTGAGCCGACCGTACTGTGCTTCGTAATGCGGCAGCCAGAGCGGAATCGCTGCCTTCAAGCGTTTACCGCACAATTGATCGCTGGCAAACCAGATGCGCTTCAAGGGTTCCAGCAGCACCTCGGCCTGATATTTCCGTTTAGGGCCGGGCCGCTTGGTTGGGGGTGGTGACGCGGCTGGCTTTATTTTTCGATTCAGCAACCGAATCGCGTACTTGCGAGCGTAGCCGCAGAACTCGCAGAACTCGTTCAAGATGGTTTTCTTCGCCGCTCGATCGCTTTGTCGATAGCGTTTCTGAATAGCTTGTAAATAGGCGCGTCGTTCGTGTTTTCCCATGGGTGTAATCCGAGTTTGTTCGGTTACACTTCAATCCTCTCAACTTAAGCTATTTCTTGAATAAATTCATTGGTTTACATTGCCGCACATGATAAAATTACAACCCTAATTCATTGATAATTAAGGGTGTTACAATGTCGACCTCAATACCTGAGTATTTTTGTTGGTTTTATCGGCCATCTGCATTCTGACGAGTTACTCGACCAATCTCGTCTTAAATCAACCGTTTTCGTTCGGCAGCGAACACTGACTTTTCCTGTTCTGCTTGTTAGCATGATGTCTGGCTTCAAGGCCAGTGTCCAAAATGAACTCAATGGTTTTTTTGCCCATCTCGCCAATCAAGCGGATTTAATCCGCGAAGTCAGTGCTCAAGCGTTTTCCAAAGCGCGCCAGCAATTCTCCCATCTGGCGTTTTCCCGATTGAATCGTCAATTGATGAAATTGGTGACGAAACACCTGGATGTACCACGCTGGAACGGTTTACGTGTGGTGGCTGCCGATGGTTCCAAAATGCGCCTATTTTTGCAGGATGTGACCCGCCGCGCGATGTGGTGGCCTTTGCTTTGTATTTGCCAGGCCTGGAAATGACCTTGTCTTTCCAACTCTATTCCGCCAAGGATGCTGAGCGTCAGATGTTGTTCGAACATTTGGATCAGCTGGAAACAGACGATTTACTCGTCCTGGATCAAGGCTATCCAGCCCGTTGGCTGATCGCTTACCTGGTTCAACACGGCATTCAGTTCTGTATGCGCGTCGATGAAACCGGTTTTGCAGCGGTCAAAACCTTTCTGCGATCAGGCATTATTGAACAACGGGTTACCATCGGCAAACCCAAGGCGCGCGACTGGCAAGATTATGGCTGTCAATCTTTACTCTCCGAAGTACGCTTGGTCAGAGTAGCGACGCCGAATGGTCGTATCCATGTGATGATGACGTCGCTTCTCGATAGTGCGGCCTATCCGGCTAACGATTTCTCAGCGCTCTACCAAAGTCGTTAGCGCATTGAAGAAACCTTCAAGCGCCTTAAACATAGCATGGCACAGGAAAATACTTCAGGTCTGTCATGGCTGGCCGCGCAGCAGGATTTTGGCGCCAAAATCGTTACCGACAATCTGCATGCCTTAACGGTACTGGAAGCAGAAGACATCATCGGCTTGAAAGAAAACTACAAAATCAATCTCACCTATGCCTTTGCCCATCTCAAGCGATGCTTACCGCGTTGGTTACTCATCGATCCACCTACGCTAAAGCAGCTACTTCTGACAGTTTCTGGGTTAGCAAGAAATGTCATTCGTTTCATCGATGGGACCACCAAACCCAGACCAAAACACCCTAAGCCTCACCGCAAACATGCCTATAAATCAACTTGTTAGAACTTAAGTTGAGAGGATTGGGTTACACTTAATGTGAGGCGACGACCCTGTTTTACCCAAGGCTTGGGTTACTTTTAATTTGAGACAATTCGGGACTGATCGCACCCGCTCGCTTACATTGCAATTTGATAAAAACTATATAGAATAATCGTAGATACTAGACTTGTATAACAAGAACAACATAAAAAATTATGGATCAGCTAGTAAATATTCAAACTCAGCCGGTTGATTTTGTTTCTTTTTGGAATCAATTCGAAGCCGATTTACTTTACAACGCACTTAGGCAATTGAGTAGCGACATTAGGCGGCTACATCGAACGAAATGGCTAGATGGAAATATAATAAATAAATCACCGTTGACGGTAGTTACGTTTCCATCTGAAGAAAAATTTGTAAAGGATATTACAGAGAAGATAATAAAAATAAAATCTTTAGAGAATTATCTAATCATATTTAATGATGAGCAAGAAATATTGAAGCAACCAGTATTAGCCAATTGCCAGGAAATCTGTAGATGGCCTTGTACGCCGAATGAACTGAAGTTGAGATTACTTAGGTTGAGTAAAAATTTAGATGATAAATGTGGTTCATCATCTCTTACAAGAGATATCTCTTCTGAAAATTGGGTTAATTTTAATTTGGTGGGGAAATCGTCGAATTTTAGATCTGTAACTTTAATGATAGAACAGGCCGCCAGATGCGATGCCACTGTATTTATTGAAGGAGAAACTGGTACTGGTAAGGAAATGTCAGCGAGAGCGATTCATTATCAAAGCGATAGAAAAGATTGTCCTTTTATGCCTGTCAATTGTGGTGCTATTCCAGATAACTTACTAGAAAACGAGTTATTTGGACATGAGAAAGGTGCCTATACTGATGCAAAAGAATTTCAATTGGGTTTGATAAATCAAGCAGATGGGGGAACGCTTTTTTTAGACGAAATTGAAGCTTTATCACCTAAAGGGCAAGTCACTCTTTTGCGGTTTTTAGAGGAAGGGAAAATTAAACCTTTGGGCAGCAAGCAATTCATTGATGTCAATGTACGTATAATCGCCGCTTCGAATGTAAAGCTTGAAAAGCTTGTAGAAGAACAGGGCTTTAGAATCGACTTAATGTATCGCCTTAATTTACTCCAGATTGCTTTACCCCCTCTCAGAGAGCGGAGCACAGATATTGAGATTCTCGCTACATTTTTTATGCAAAAGTTTTGCAATCAATATAATTTTCCGCATAAAAGTTTGTCGGTAGAAACATTAGATTGGATGATGCGTCATTCATGGCCGGGAAACGTTAGAGAGCTTGAAAATTTTATTCATAGACAATTTTTATTGAACAATGAAAGTCAAGTAATTCTCAAGGAAAATTCCTGCGAAATTAAAGATAGAAGATTAAAATATGATAGGAGGATTAATTTTGATTCTTATTATTCATTTAGTGATGCCAAAACTAAAGTCGTTGAACGTTTTGAGCGACACTACCTGATAGAATTAATGATTAAAACTCGTGGTAACGTTTCAAAAGCAGCTAGAATAGCCAGAAAGGAAAGGCGAGCTCTCGGAAGATTATTGGCAAAAAATGGCATTAAGCCGGAAAATTTCCGGTATGATGTAATATAAACGCAAATAACAGGTTTATAAATTAAATTGTGTAACTGCCTATTTTTAATTCTTTGGGGAAAGATAAGTAGCCATCCCGGAAAAAGCTGAAATTTTCCTGACCGCAGATCCTCATGTAGCCAATAAAAATTGTTCGGAGGATAAGAAACCCCAGAGTCGAGACGGCGTTTGCTAAAAATAAGGCAAAAAAATCCTCAACCGCCCGGGGATCAAACGGATGTTGTGTCCGGTACCGCATAGATATAGAAGTTCGGACTTAACTGACACCCATCTAGAAAGAGATGAGGGTTACTGGTGAGATAGAAGTATCGTCTTTTTTCAAACCAAAAGAAGTAACCCTCATTCTCGAGAATAACGCACGAATCATCAAACACAAAGTCGGCCTGGTGAATCTAGCCGAGGAATTAGATAACGTATCCAAAGCCTGTAAAGTGATGTGCCTATCACGTGATACGTTCTACCATTATTAAGCGGCAGTGGAATCGGGTGGCGTTGAAAGCCTATTCGACAAAAGCCGTCGCCAACCGAATCTAAAAAATCGCGTGGACGACGCCACTGAGCAAGCGGTGTTGTCTTTTGCACTGGATTTTCCTGCGTAGGGACAGTTACGGGTCAGTAACGAGTTACGCAAAGCGGGCCTCTTCGTGTCATCCAGTTGCGTTCGCAGTATCTATCCAAGGGGCACAAGTGGTTATTTCAACGGAACTTTGGAGTCCAATTTTTTTCAACCTACCTCAACATTAAATAACGCATCTAAAGTAGATATGGGTGAAAAGTAACCCACTTTAGTATTTTGAGGGACAAAGTATTTTTTATATTAAATACAATAACATATGCTAATTAATTCTAAAACTAGTGGGTATAAAATGACCCAATTATCAAAGTCTATCAAAGTCGCACTTATGTAAATCAATGACTTATCATCTGGCATAAAAAATGTAACTAAGCTGAAGGAAGTAGACAGACCGCTTCTGTTAGGAGTACGAGACTCGGTATTTCAACGCAGAGCCAAAAAATTGTATCGTTCTCTGTAAAAAATCATCCAATTGTCGCAGATATGTTCGAAGTTATCGGTAGCGGGGAGTGGTTTAGAGAGTAGATTGTACGACTGATAAAGTAAACCTTAGAAAGTTGAGTCAACATTAGCCGCAATTAGATTAATTCGGCAATTATTTATTTAATTCTATCAGTAACTGGAGATCCGCTATGCCAGCAACACTCTCGTATCCCGGTGTCTATATCGAGGAAATTCCTAGTGGCGTCCGCACGATTACCGGCGTGGCGACCTCTATTACCGCGTTTATTGGAAGGGCGCAACGCGGACCTACAGATAAGGCCATTGTCATCAACGGTTTTCCCGATTTCGAGCGAATTTTCGGTGGCTTATGGTTGGATAGTACGCTCGGATATGCCGTTCGCGATTTTTTTCTAAATGGAGGGAGTCAGGCAATCGTAGTACGGGTGTTTCATAAAGTGTTTGCTAATGATGAAGTCAGACAAACAGTCGATGATGCCGTACAGTCCGTAGTAGGAGCCGCGATTGGCACTGATGCTGCTACAGCTGCAACTGCCGCGAGAACTCAGGCTAGTACATTCACCGAAGAGCCTGCTATGAGCGCTGCCGATCGAGTCGCCATTGCTGCTGAGACTGCAGCGGATGAAGCTGACGCGACCGCGGAAACCGTTCATCAAGCTGCTGTTGATGCTGCTGCTGGCGAGGTGGCATTTGCAAAAGCAAAGCTTGTAGTAGGCAGTATCAAACTCGAAGCAGCTTATGAAGGTTCCTGGGGTGCAAATCTGCGCGCTATTGTGGATCTCGATAATATTCCGGAATCGGAATCGAATTTATTCAATCTGACGGTGCTTGATATGTCACCGGGTGGAAATTCGGAGCGTTTCCTTAATCTATCGATTGACGCTGCCAGTTCGCGTCGTATCGACAAAATACTAGAAAACGAATCAAGGTTGGTTAATTGGGACGGTAGCTGGCCGCCGACAACATTGCCGGACGTAAGCGCGATAAAAACTGCAATACAAGCAATGAACGCTACGCCTAGTGATACCTCCGCTCAGGATGCTGTATGGACTTTGACCCTGGATGCCGTTACTCAAGCTGAGAAGGCATACTTAAGAGCTAAAACTGCACGAGAAAGCGCTCAGAATAATAATGAACCTGAAGCTAATGTTAACGCAGCGAAAGAAGCTGAAAAAACTGCAAAAAGCAACTTGGACGCTGCTAAAAAGACTGCCTCCAATTCGGTGTCTAACGGTCTTGAGTTAACGATCAACGACTTTTTGCCACCGCAAAGCAAAATTAATAAAACAGGGATGCATGCTCTCGAACAGGCTGACCTTTTCAATTTGCTTTGCATTCCACCTTATAGAGATCAGAATAATGATGTGGACAAAAACCTGCTTGCAGCTGCTGAAGCCTACTGTGCTGAAAGGCGGGCATTATTACTGGTCGATCCACATAGCAGTTGGAAATCAAAAGACAAAGCTCGCGAGGATTTCAGCAAGGCCGAGGACAGTTATCCGGGCATACCAAGCAAGAATGCAGCCCTGTTCTTTCCAAGACTCAAACAGCCAAATCCACTGCGCGAAAATCAAATCGAAGAATTTGTACCCTGCGGCGCGGTGGCGGGCGTTTTTGCGCGCACCGACACACAAAGAGGGGTGTGGAAAGCGCCAGCGGGACTGGAAGCGACGTTGGCTGGTGTTCCTCAGTTAAGCGTGAATCTCACCGATGCAGAAAATGGTGAATTGAATCCATTGGGCATCAATTGCCTACGGGCTTTCCCTATCATTGGACGAATTGTTTGGGGTTCCCGCACACTACGGGGAGCCGATCAACTCGCCGATGAATGGAAATACGTTCCGGTACGCCGTACTGCCTTGTTCATAGAGGAAAGTCTCTATCGCGGCACCAAGTGGGCGGTGTTTGAACCCAACGACGAACCGCTGTGGGCGCAATTGCGGTTGAATATCGGTGCGTTCATGAACAACTTATTTCGCCAAGGCGCATTTCAGGGTAGGACCTCTCGTGAAGCCTATCTCGTCAAATGTGACAGTGAAACCACAACGCAAAACGATATTAACCTCGGCATCGTCAACGTGGTTGTCGGTTTCGCTCCGCTGAAACCTGCAGAATTTGTGGTCATTAAAATCCAGCAGCTGGCTGGTCAGATCCAAGTATAAGGAGCATCAGTCATGACAGCACTTGTCGCAACACCCAACCGCTACGACCCCTACAAAAATTTCAAGTTCCGCGTCAAGTTTGGTACCAGTCCCAACTATGTTGCAGGTATCAGCAAAGTTGGCGCATTGCAGCGCACCACCGAAGTCGTCGAACATCGTGAGGGCGGGGATCCGAGCACCAGTCGTAAATCGCCGGGTCGTATCAAATACGAAGCCATCACTTTGGAACGAGGCGTGACTCACGATACTGCTTTCGAAGACTGGGCGCGAAAAGTCTGGAACTTTAATGCAACAGACGACGGGACAGGTGGCCAAGCCTCGTCTTTGGCCGATTTTCGTAAAGAAGTGATTATTGATGTGTTCAACGAGGCAGGGCAGAAAGTCATTTCCTACACAGTGCATCGCTGCTGGGTGTCGGAATACACTGCACTACCGGAACTCGACGCCAACGCCAATGCTGTTGCGATTCAAACCATAAAACTTGAAAACGAAGGCTGGGAGCGGGATACCGATTTTCAGGTTCCTGATGAGCCGAGTTTTGATTAAAAGCAAGGATAAGTGATGTTGACTGCATCAAACTTAATGGCAATTTGGGAACAAGGCATGGAAAGATCCATGTTTGAGCGGGCGAATATGTTGTTGCAGACGTCAACCGGCTGCACAAAGGACACTTTCCAGACCCTGACGATAGGCCAGCGCGATTCGAAATTGCTGGATCTTCGAGAGGCACTATTCGGACGTAAGGTACCCTGCAAAATAACGTGTCCTGCCTGTAATGAATGGCTTGAGCTTGATCTTGATATCGGCGATTTACGTGTATCAAAAGACTTAGATACGGTATCGGACATCCATTTATTGGACAGCTATGAATTTACGTTAGAGTATCGCGTGCCTAACATTGGTGATTTGGCGTTTGCGAGCGTCTTGGACGCGACTCTCGCAAAAAATTCATTGCTAGAGCGCTGCGTGATTTCGGCTAAAAAAGGTAATGATCCGATTGCTTATCGCGAATTGCCGGAAGAAACGCGCAGTACCTTGGCAAATGCCCTGTTAGAAGCCGATCCGCAAAGCCACTTAGAACTGGATTTAACCTGTCCGGCTTGCGAAAAAAATTGGGCTTCGGTGTTCGACATAACATCTTTTTTGTGGGGAGAGATACATAACTGGGCATTACGGACCTTGCGCGAGGTGTATTTACTTGCCTCGGCATTTGGGTGGCGCGAAGTCGATATATTGGCCATGAGTCCTATGCGTAGGCAACTGTATTTGGAATATATCGGCGTATGAACGATTATCTGCAAACACTTTTTGCCAGGAGCTTTCGTTCGGATGAAATGATCGGAAACGTTCAGCCGCGTTTGCCATCACTATTTGAAAGAACAGCCAATACATTTCAGGGCAGAGATTTTCCATTCCAAACAACCGTGGACACTGTTAAAGAGCCCGAGACAAGGCAAACGAGCGTGGGAGATGATGTTAACTCGTTTGTATCCATAGTCCCTGAGAGCGAAAAGATTGAAAGGATCGAAACCCAGTCGGAAACGCGATATCAGAGTAACCACAGAACGTCTGGTTACACTCCGACAATTAATCCTGAACCGCAAGCATCCATGAATACGGCACCGCATGACTCTATGCGCAGCGTGGGTAATACCTTGGCTTTTCGTCCTGACCAGACAGAAGCAGTGCCGATTTCCGTTAGCCAAGGTGAAACGTCGGAAACTTTTCAAAATCGCCTATCTGACAAACAGTTTGACAAAATTACTGCGCCCACCGCACATGAGACGGTCAGGTCTATCGAAAAGGAGATCGTGCGAATCAACATTGACGAGTCTCTTACATCAAACACGAGCAAAACCGCGCCGTTAGTAAAACCGTTAGTGCCGGAACTTTCCGCAAACCGACAGTCGCCATTGAACGTAATCCATAAAGCTGAAGTAAATGAATTCTGGATTACGCCTCCACTCGGCGAGAATTCTGAGGTCCTCGCGGTCACACCTCGTATGCCGGAAAAATTGGCGCAGCAAGCAAATCCGCGCCCAATGAATGAAAGTCCTGCCGATCCCAAGCCCGTAATACAATCAAATACCTTGTTGCCGATTAACGTAATTCATCCTCTATCTTCGCTTTCGAATCCAAAACTGCGTGACGTGGGAAAGCAACTTAAAGAAAACAACACGCGCGAACAGCAGCAACCGACAATCAACGTCACCATCGGCCGTATCGAAATTCGCGCGACACCGGCGGTAAGTTCCCAACCCAAAAAAAACCATCGAAAATCGTCCACCATGAGTTTGGACGAGTACCTCAACAAACGTAGCGGTGGTACACGATGAGTAATTATTTGGCTATTGCCACTGTAACCGAATTATTGGGTCAAACTGTGCTGAAGGCCGCCGAAGGCGCACTTGGAAAAGAGGTCAAGCTCAATAAAAGTCGCCCGGAAGACTTGGTTGGAATCGACACGGTCAGCGTTTATCTTTATCTGTATCAGGTTACCCCAAACAGCGCACTACGAAACGACGATCTGCCGAACCGTTCGGCGGACGGTCGCTTGGTACGAAAACCGCAAACAGCCTTAGATTTGCATTACCTCATCGCTTTTTACGGAGACGACAGCGAACTAGAGCCTCAGCGCATGCTAGGTGCCGTCGTGCGCGATATTAACGCCCGTTCGGTTTTAACCCGTGAACAAATCCGTAAGGGCATCGAAGGTATTGATTATTTGGACAGCTCTAATTTGGCAGATGCCACGGAACTGGTGAAATTTACTCAGACCGTGTTTTCGCTGGAAGAAGCATCCAAGCTTTGGTCGATTTTATTGCAAACAAAACATGCATTATCTGTAACCTATCAAGGTTCGGTGGTCCTGATCGAAAGCGACGAAACACCACAACAAGCACTGCCGGTCAGCGAGCGAGGGGTGTCCGGAATA
This sequence comes from Methylomonas sp. MgM2, assembly GCF_054172045.1. NCBI lineage: Bacteria > Pseudomonadati > Pseudomonadota > Gammaproteobacteria > Methylococcales > Methylococcaceae > Methylomonas > Methylomonas sp. MgM2. The sequence goes on from NZ_JBSYXO010000005.1 coordinate 62,072, forward strand.
CCGTTTAGTAAACCTGATATCAAAGAAGTTCGGGTTTTGGACGACGATGGCAACGAATTACCCGAGAACGCGGCGATAGAACTAGGTGCTCGACTGTTGATCAAAGGTCAGCAGCTACAAGGGCAGATCACTCAGGTTTTACTCGATGGTATAGAGATACCTACCGAAGCATTGAGCGATACTGAAATTCTGCTAACACCGTTAACCACTCCTCTACCGGATGGCTCAAATTTGCGCGCCGGTGTCAAACGATTGCAGATCGTTCATCAGATTCCGTTGGGCGACCCGGCAGTGGCGCATTCTTTCAATCAATCCGATGTTTATACATTCCCGCTGCGTCCTACACTGACGGTATCAATGGTAGACAGCAACATCCGCGTGGAATTCACGCTGCCGGTGGGTAGGTCGCAACGAGTCGTCTTAAGCCTTAATGAGTTAACGGACAATCCAAGGCCAAGCGGCTATCGACTTGATGCGCCTAAAAACAACGGCATTCCTGAGTCGAACGATCCAACGGAACCAATCATCACAGAAACCGGCGTAGTGGATTTTCAGATACAGGATATTGTTGCCTCGGGGACTTATCTGGTTCGCGTGCAGGTGGACGGCGCCGAAAGCATGTTGCATAAAGCGGATAATGGAAAATACGACCAACCGCAGGTGGTGGTGCCATGAACGATATTAAACAATGGCAAAATCAGAATAATAGTTATTTGTCCAATGCATTGCAGTGGTTGAGATTGCGCTTGCTGCGACTGGCCGACGAAAAAGCGCCTAAAGCACAAAGCCGCAAAAAAAAATGCGGATGGTTTACCTGTCGTGATCAATCAGCGAATGTTTCTTCAACGCATCATACCGATGACAATGAAATTGTCCGCTTGGAAGAAGAGCTAGCGACCGCCGAAAAAAGTCCGCATCCGCCTGCTGCAGTGATTTTGAGCGAACGTTTGGGACTGTCCCGCTTTGAACAAAATTTGTTATTACTGTGCGCTGCGATGGAATTGGATCCGGCCATGGCTGAACTGTGTTGCCGCTGCCAAAATGATGCCCAGCGCAACTATCCCACTTTTGCGTTGGCTTTTGAAGTTTTTGACGACCCAGATTGGAAAGCGCTGGCGGCTACCAGTCCACTACGCTATTGGCGCTTGCTCGATATCCATCAGCCGGGCTCGCGCTGCTTGACGCTCAGTACGTTAAATTTAGACGAGCGCATTCTGAATTACCTCAAAGGCATTAATTACCTTGATGATCGCCTGTCATCTTATATGGCGCCGCCTGAGTTGAATAGTACTCAGGCCATGGAACTATCAGCCTCGCAACAAGCGATTGCAGATCTAATTCTGCACAATTTACGTAATGCCGCGCCGAATGAACCGCAAACGGTTCAACTATTGGGAACCGACTCCGAAAGCAAACGAGAAATCGCCAAAGCAACAGCACAAGCGCTGGGTTTGCAACTGTTCCCCATCTTGGCAGGGTCGTTGCCGTTGGCCAGTGCCGACATGGAATCGCTGACGCGACTTTGGCAAAGGGAAAGCTATTTAATGCCATTCGCGCTCTACCTCGATTGTGCAGACGACCATGAGAATCATGCCGCAGTTGCGACACAGAGTTTCGCGGCACGTCTTAACGGCCTGGTCTTTGTCGATACCCGGGAAATCCATGCAAAGTTGGGTAGCGATACCATGGCTTTTGACGTTGCAAAACCCTCAACGGCCGAACAACAAACAGCCTGGCAAACCTTGGTATCGTCACTTGATAAAGACGATTCGGGACGTTTGGCAAGTCAATTCAACTTGAACCTGCCGACAATTAAGCGTATTTCGCAAACCGTCGCGGTGGATGAAATATTGGGGGGTAGCGAACAATTCAGACAGTTATGGCAGGCTTGTTTAAAAAGTACCCGGCCGCGTTTGGACAAATTGGCCCACCGCATAGAACCCAAAGCGTCCTGGAACGATTTGGTATTGCCGGACGATATCAAGGGGCTGTTACAGCAAATCACCGAGCAGGTTCCGAACCGGCACAAGGTCTACGACGACTGGGGTTTCCGGCAAAAAATGAGCCGCGGACTCGGTATCAGCGTGCTGTTCGCCGGAGCCAGCGGCACCGGTAAAACCATGGCGGCGGAAGTCATCGCCAGCCAGCTTAATCTCAATTTATACCGTATCGATCTATCCGCAGTGGTCAGCAAATACATCGGCGAAACGGAAAAAAATTTGCGGCAAGTGTTCGATGCAGCCGAAGACGGCGGTACCTTATTATTTTTCGACGAAGCGGATGCCTTGTTCGGCAAACGAAGCGAAGTCAAGGAGAGCCACGATCGTTTCGCCAATACCCAGATCGCCGATCTGTTGCAACGCATGGAAGCCTACAATGGACTGGCGATATTGGCAACCAACATGAAAAGTGCGCTGGATTCGGCTTTTCTAAGGCGTTTGCGCTTTATTGTCAATTTTGCTTTTCCCGGCCCGTCCGAGCGCAAGCTGATTTGGCAAAAAGCCTTTACCGGCGACGTTTTCGGGCCCGATACACAGTTTGGCAATCTGGATTTTAATCGCTTGGCTCAGTTCAATCTGACCGGGGGCAATATCCACAGTATCGCTTTGAATGCAGCTTTTTTGGCTGCGCAGAGCGGTGAATACGTAGGTATGCGCCACGTCATGCAAGCAGTGCGCACCGAATTCCGTAAATTGGAAAAACCGATCAACGAAGCGGAGTTTCGAGTTTTGGAAGTGGTCAAGGGGGGGACATGAATATCAACCTTCACATCGAACGCTTGATTTTGGAGGATATATCGCTCACGGCGAGCGGACGGCCACTGCTACAGGCAGCGATGCAAACGGAATTAACGCGCCTTATGACGGAAGGTGGTCTAAGTTCTGACATGCAAGCCGGCGGGGCTGTTTACAAAGTTAGGACGCCCGGCATTCAATTTGCAAGCGACACAAGTCCAACCCTACTGGGAGAACAAATCGCCGAAGCAGTGTATCGGGGGATAGGAGAATGAACGGCCAAACCGCTACTCAAACCCAGCAACAGCAACCAATTGCATTAACTAAATCCAACGGTTTGCTTCAGCGCAAATGTGCTTGTGGAAGACATACGCCAGTTGGTGGTGAGTGCGAGGAATGCGCAAAAACAAAGCGTACACTGCAGCGCAAGCTCACTATCGGCGCAGCGGATGATCCGCTGGAGCGCGAGGCAGATCGGATTGCGGATCAGGTGATGGCTGCGCCCATGCAGGGCTGGCTGAGCCGAGCGCCAGTCAGGGTACAGCGATTTAGTGGGATGTCTTCGGGACAGGCAACTGAGGTGCCAGCAAGTGTCGAGCGAGTACTGGCAAGTCCTGGCCAGCCGCTGGAATCGGGTCTTCGGAAGGAGATGGAGGGACGATTTGGGTATGATTTTTCGAGGGTGCGGGTGCATACGGGGACGGAGGCGGAACAATCAGCTACGGATGTGGGTGCACATGCCTATACTGTGGATCACCATCTTGTATTTGGACCGGACAAGCTCTCCTCGACGACAAACGAGGGCAAACATTTACTTGCACATGAGTTAGCACATGTAGTGCAACAACACGGAGTAAGCAGAAACAACAATAAGCAAAGATCATTTGGAAGCCGTCTTTCTTCTGTTTTAGAAAAGGGAACTGAAAAATCATTAACATACGAATTATCAAATAAATTATCACAAAACTCTTACGCGGCGGAGGTGTTACAGCGCCAGAGTATTCATAATCCACTTTTTCCATGTTATGAAACGTCATTAATTCCGGGAGGGACAGAGTTCTTCGGTACATTTGTCCATCTTGCTATTCAGCAACACTTTGTAAGAAACATAGACCCGACAGCGGCAACGGAATACGTAATTCCTGGAAGTGGTCCTACTGGTGGGATAGGCCGTGCGGATATAGTCAGTTCTATTGGTGGCATATACGAAATTAAACCCGCTGGCCTTGCGTTATCAGGCTTTGCCGAAGCACTTGCTTATTTAGCGCAGGCCGAGATTCACTGTGACCCGCATGTAAACTGGCACTTGGGATTTATTTACTATGCACCGCCAATAACAATCGGAGATTACATAATCGTATCATGGTTAGAAGGGCCTGGATTAATTCTGTATGCGCTGCGGAGACGAGAGCGAGAACCTCGGAGGGTTCCAGAAACTAGAAGAGTACCAGATTATTATCCTGTTCCGGTGACTGAATCAGCTAGGGAAAGAATCACTAGATGGGCTCGGCGAGTGTACGAAGAAGGCCTTGATGCCACACAAGCTGCCGAAGAATTTTTACAAGCAAACCCTGACTTGATTAATTATATTCTTTTAGGTGGAGCAGTTATTATTTTAGCCTTAATTGCGGACGATTTGTCTGGCGTTGGAATCGCTGACGATGTTCTTGTTCCCATAGTAGGTGCCCTTGAATGGGTAGCGCTGCGATTGTCCTTTAGCTTTTAATCATGGCTAAGTGGCTTAGTGAGTTTGTCAAATATTTAGATGAAACAGACTCCTTTTTCTTTGAAATGGATCGACAGCTTTCTTCGAAATTTAAGTCGAAGGTTGGAGAGTCTCTCGACGACTTCGTTCTTCTCGGAATAATGAAAGACATTAACCAAAACTCTGGAGATATTGGTCATCCTAAACGAACCTTCACAGTTATAGAAAAAGGAGTTTTCCGCGTACTCAACGCTGAATTATTAAACTTAGATTATCTGTCGCCTGTGACTATTGGTTGGAAAAGAACTCCAGATTCAATAGAGTTTGAGTGGCTGCATCTAGATAGCCAGGACATCAAGAAATGGCTAACTATGCGGCGCAATTTCCGGATTCGTACAAAAAATAAGATCGACTTCGAGATTAATGACCCTATTTGGCCCCATGTTGTTATTACTTTCGAAATCGAAGGTAATTGGTCAAGGATTAAGTTAGAAAACGAACTTAACTCAATAATCCAGAGATGGTTTAAAAGTTGTATAGGTATTCACAACATTAGCCCTCTAGAACATATTAATGACAGAGTTTTTTCTCTTACTATTGATTTTGGTTTGACTGGTTGTAATGCGCTTGAATCTCTCTTAAATATGATAGGAGAAAATATGAAAATCAAGAAAGTTAAATTAGATTGTAAGCGACCAGAATGAGTCACATAGGGGCGAAGTGTTAATCTAAGTTATAGCCAAGTAGTATGCATTGGTTCTGTGTGCCAAATGATGTTAAGCAAACAAGAATGCCGACAGCTTTATCGCGAACGGTTACTCATCTTAATCAGGCAATAGCAGACTAATTAAATAATTACATGTGGTAAGAACATTCTTGAGAACCAACGAAAGGGAAGGAAATTTGTATGAGCGTACAACTATTCGGTGAAGACACCCTATTCCTGCAACGCTTTTTGCAGGGAATAGGCTTATATAAGGGCAAGTTGGACGGTATTCACGGTAAAAAAACCGATGCGGCGATTTCCGCATTCGACGAACAAAGCAACGAGATTGCTGTTGAACTTGGTACCTTCGATTCTCGTAGCGAGAGAAGCATTGCTACCCTAAACCCAAAAGCGCAACGCTTGGCCAGGATTTTTTTGAAGAAAGTCCTGAATGCAGGAATCGAAGCTCGAATTATCTCCGGTACCCGGACTTATGACGAACAAAATGCACTTTTTAGGAAAGGCCGTTTCGGCAATCCGAAACCGATCGTCACAAAAGCGAAAGGCGGCCACAGTAATCATAACTTTGGTATCGCCTGGGATATCGGGATTTTTAAAAACGGTGCCTATCTGGGCGAGTCGCCTCTTTACGATAAGGCCGCGGAAGTTGCTTTAGAGCCTGAATTGGAATGGGGCGGTAATTGGAAAAGCTTTAAGGATAAGCCGCACTATCAGCTTGCGACCGGTCTCATGCTGGCAAGCGTGCGTGAGAGATTTGAAAACGGCCGGGCGTTGGTTTAGGCATTTTATTGGTTGCAATTCGAAGCTAAAGGGCGCTTCAGCGAGTGAATAACGCTTTAGCGTGCAGTGCTAATTGGATATTTTCGAATCGCATACGTTGAATCGAAGCGGGTAGGCCGTAACAAGCAAAATTGCTTGAAGGGTGGAGTGGAGTCACTTTTGTCTTGGGCGAGTCACCGAAGGAGACATAGGTATGAAGAAAACTAACGAAACCTACACATATCGAGGTGGCAAAAAACTTTTGCTGAAAAAAAGCGCGACGGAGTTTGTGGCGCGCACGACGCCTGAGCGGCTTGAGCGCTTGGGTATTAGGGATGCCAAGACCATTTCTCCGCATTCGTCTCGGGTAAGCGTGACGGAAGAAGATAGGGATAGATTAATGGATCAGGCTGCGAATCTTGCTGTCACGCATGCAGCCTATTATGACGCGGAGACCGGTCAGGAGTTTACGATCTCGGGTTGTATCATCGTCAGCTTCCGTAAAGTGCTGTCGACTCAGCAGATCGATGAGTTTGCAGGCCGTTACGGCTTGATCAAAAAAGAAACCTATAGCGACCGCGATTACCTGTTTCAGTTGACCCCGCATACCGGTTGGGAGGCGGTTGATCTGGTAGTGGAGCTAACGGAAAACGAACCCTTAGTCGAGTCGGCCGAGAATGATCTGAACTATCGGGTACAAACTTATCAGTTTACGGTTCCGATCGACCCAAATTATGCTCAGCAATGGCATTTGCACACCCGACTCAACGATCCCGCTTTTGACGCCCGCTCTTCCACGAGATGCGAGGATGCGTGGCGTATTCTGGATCGTTTTGGCGATTTTGATGTCGTGGTCGGCGTTACCGACGACGGTTGCCGCGTCGACCATCCTGACTTTGATTCTCCGGGTAAATTCGCTGATTGGGGATATTTCCGTGGCAACCGCTTGATTGTCCGCAACGACTTTGATGCCAATTCCACGGAAATGTATAAACCCGGGGCTAACCACGGCACCTCTTGTGCCGGTGTAATTGCCGGGGAAGTGGACGCGGCGTTCACTGTCGGCGCAGCACCCGGCTGTCGATTGTTCCCGATTCAATGGGAGTCGGACGGGCCATTTCTTTTGATTAGTGATTCGAAATTGCTAACCGCTATCAATTATATGGCCGACAAGGTGGATGTTATCTCCAATTCGTGGGGAAGTAGCCCAACGAATCTCTTTGCGACGGCAGTAACCAATCGCATTGCTTCGTTGGCAACATCCGGCGGGCGTCGCGGCCGTGGCATTGTTTTTTTATGGGCGGCGGGTAACGAAAATTGCCCGATTCAACATACTGCTGAGTTGGATATTCCCTATGATCGCGGCTGGGAGTTTAACGATAACGGTACCCGCACATGGGTTGGGGTTCGCACATCGCGCCAGTTCCGGCACAATTTAGTGGACCGTCCCAACGTGATGTATGTGGCTGCTCTGGCAAGCAATGCCCGGCGCAGCCATTATTCCAACTACGGTACCGGAATCGGAATCTGCGCTCCCAGCAACAATGTCCATGAATACCTCCGCCTCAGCGTTCCGGGTCTCGGCATTACCACGACGACGGGCGAGGGTAGTGGTGTAACAGCGTTTTTCGGCGGAACCTCGAGCGCTACGCCCCTGGTAGCGGGCATAACAGCGTTGATCATATCTGCGAATCCGAACTTAACCGCTGTTCAGATTGTATCCATTTTGAAGCGAACCGCTTTTAAAGATCTCGATATGGGGGGGTACCCGCGCACACCGGCGGCAAGTTTTGATCCTACGACGACTTGGGATGTATCACCGATTGCACCGTTCGATCGTGGCGATTTTAATGACATTGGTATGCCGGAAGGAACCTGGAGTCCCTGGTTTGGGCATGGTCGTGCTGATGCTGCGGCAGCGGTAGCCGAAGCGTTCAGGCAAGGCAATGGAAATAACTCGGAAGTGATATTTCGGCAAGCGTCTGTGCCGGTGCTGCAAATTCCGGACAATAATTCCTCCGGGGTGCGGGATACGGTTCGCTTTAACGATAGCGCGTTGGCCGGGGCGGTTAAGGTAACAGTGGATATCACCCATACCTACATCGGCGATCTGCGCTTGACGTTGATTGCACCCTCGGGGCGAACTGTTGTTCTTCATGACCGGAATGGTGGTCGTGAAGACAATATCAGAAAAACCTTCGATATCTCCAATACTCCGAGTCTTGCCGGACTCACCGGCGAGTCCATTCAAGGCGTTTGGACGCTTTTCTTACAAGATTTGGCGCCAGCCGATACCGGCTTGCTCACCCGCTGGGAAATCGAGGTCACCGGCAAGCAGGATGATTCAATCAGATTGGAAGAGATGCCCGGCGTGATAATCCCGGACAACAATTCCGGTGGAGTTGAACGGTCGTTGATAGTCAATGATGACGGGCATGCCCGAGATCTTAATGTGTCGCTGGATATCACGCATACCTATATCGGCGACCTGCGTGTTTCCTTGGTATCCCCTGCAGGTACTAGCATCGTGCTGCACAATCGCTCGGGTGGGAGCGCCGACAATCTGATTACGACCTATTCGTCAGCTACAACAGCCGGGCTCGCTTCAATTCGCGGTCAGCCCGTTCACGGCTTGTGGCGTTTGCGGGTTGCGGATCTGGAAGCCAAGGATGTGGGAAAACTTAATCGTTGGGCTTTGCAGATTGAGCTGGCGGGTTAGAGGAGAATGCTATGGCCGGTCAATTACAAACCAAACGAGCTCGTTTAGACCAGTCTTTTTCGCCACCCGCTGCAGGCCTGCTGCAAAGAAAGTGTGCATGCGGCGGCCGTTCGATGACGAGCGGGGAGTGTGAGGGATGTAAGAATAAGAGGATAGAACTCCAACGGAAGTCGACTAATCGACGCGAAGCATCGGAAGTTCCTCCTATCGTGCACGACGTTCTGCGTTCACCTGGTCAGCCGCTCGATCCCACTACACGCGCAGTTATGGAATCTCGTTTCGGTCAAGACTTTAGTCGAGTGCGGGTACATTCAGATAATTTGGCTGCCCAATCGGCGCAACATATTAATGCATCAGCATATACTGCGGGACAAAATATAGTATTTGGTAGTAATAAGTATTCACCGCATACGTATCAAGGGGAGATATTATTAGTGCACGAACTGACGCACGTTGTGCAACAGGGAAAAGGGCATTTACCACAAAAGTTGTTTTTAGGAGAATCAAATACCGATGAAGAGCATCAGGCAGAATTGAATGCTGACTACAGCAGGATAAGTAATTTCTCAGCAAACAGAATATTGAGTAATAACTCACCGGGAATTATACAACGAGAACTTCTTGCATATAACGATGAAACTACTGAAATTTTACCTTCCTTTGGAGGATCTGGATCCGTTTCATCAGTTCGACGGAGTGGTGATGCCCCTAATATACGTACGGCTCTACTGCCATTAATCAATTCTGGGAAAGTTATTGCTACAGACGATGGTCAACGAGTGTTTTTTGCAAATAGGAATGCTACCCAGAGTGAAATAGAAACAGTTCTTAACACTGGTGGATTTAGACGTGCTACGGAAATGTCCCAAGCGTTAGCTGATGACCATAATGTTTTTGTTTACAGCAATGATCGTGTTTTTGAAGTTTCTTCACTATTCGGAACATATGAAGTAGATAGAGATAGCAATGTAATTGAGCGGCAAACACAACGAAATCTTACAGATTTTGAAAAACGCGAGGCACGTTCAGTATTTGGAAATAGTTTGAATTTGGATCAAATATCGCTCGCTGAAGACCCTATTTTGTCAATTGGAGGATATGCACGAACGACCCCATGGACAATTAACTTCCCTTTGGGATCCTTTAGTAGAACGAATTTTATGCCTTGGTTGATTCACGAATTGACACACTCATGGCAGTACCAGCACGGAATATTACTCACTACGACAATATATCATTCTATCTTCTCTTCCTATGACTATGGATCTGAGGCGGGTCTAAATGCGGCTACGAGAGCCGGTCGCGCATTCACCAGCTTCAACACCGAGCAACAAGGAGACATATTGCAAGATTTTTACATACGAACAAAATCGGGACAAGATGTGACAGCTTGGATGCCTTATGTCACTGAAGTACAAGCAACGCCTTAAGCCAGATCAGGTACCAACGAGTTAACTAATTAGGAAGTAAATGATCACTTTGCCAGATTGTCTCACTAAAAGTTCCATCGCCGGACTTGCGCAGATGAATTCGCTGCCAAGCTTGGTTGCTTTACATTATTGCGCGTACACCATGCTCCCTTGGCTAGAGGTGGGATCGATCTTTGGAGACAGTAGTGAGCAATCGGAAGATTTTAGACTAACTAGCCCACCCTCAGAGACGATTAAACTCAATTTTGAGGTGCGTGCTTTAGGAATTTATACAACATCCACGGAGTCGCTCCCCCTTAAAGGAAGGTAGGAGAATAAACAAGACATAACCCAGAAGCGTTATAGAAGCGTTAAATAGGTAATATCAGGAATAGGATTTAAAGATGACGACCTCACCCAAATTTATCAAAGGAGCCATTGTAGGCGTTGACCCCTTCAATCCCTTGGCCAGTGTTGCGGTTTTTCAATACAACCCGGACACGGTTACGCGTAGTTTACAAGTCCAGGGTTCGGGTGATGGCGGCGATCGCTCGGAGGCTGTTCGCTTGAAAGGCCCGCCAATTGAAACGATCAAGATGGACGTGGAGATCGATGCCACCGACCAATTGGAAAATAACGATGGGGTTACCAATACATTAGGCATATACCCACAGTTGTCGGCGCTTGAAATGTTGCTTTATCCGAAAAGTACTTTGGTGATTACTAATACCGTTTTGTTGGCTTTGGGTACGGTGGAGGTATTGCCGCCGCTCGGACCCTTTACCCTGCTGGTCTGGGGTATCAAACGCGTGGTGCCGGTGCGTCTGACCGAGTTCAGCATTACCGAGGAAGCGTTCGATCAGGCCCTTAATCCGATCCGAGCTAAGGTTTCCCTGGGCTTACGGGTATTGAGTTACAACGATCTGACATTGACCGATCCAGGTTATTACATTTATCTGACGCACCAGATAGCCAAAGAGGTTTTTGCCACCATCGGAAGCGTCGGAAATGTTAGATCGGTTGTCGGTGGCGACGTTAAATTGTTTTAAGAGGATTGAGTCATGTTTACTGATACCAGTCGTTATAACGCCATCGAAACAGCTACATTGGTTGCTCCCGATGGGCGGATGCATAGTTACAAACGTCGGCGTTTTTTGCCTAATCCCACCAACATGGAAGTGCTTGCTGAGGTTGCCGTTACGCAAGGCGACCGGTTGGACAATATTACGGCTAAAGCGTTAGGTGACCCAGAGCAATTTTGGCGTATTTGCGATATCAACAATGCTATGCATCCCAGCGAACTGACCAGCCAGATTGGCCGTATATTGCAAATTCCGTTACCGCAGTTTGAGAACTGATAACCACGGGAAAAGGAGGGCGCAACAATGATAAATATTTTGGGTGTACATCTGACGATATTGATCGGTAAAACCGTGCCGACACCCGCTCCTGCGCAATTGAGCGTTGCTTTGAAAGATGTCGAGATAAATCAACGGGATGATGGCCCTTCCGGTTTTCAGTTGCATTACCGAGTCGGTCGTTCCGGTCCTTTTGATTTAAAAGATTATGGGCTTTTGTCTAACCCGCTGCTTAAAATGGATAACCGCGTCATTATCGTCGTCCGTTTTGCTGTCTTGCCTGAGGTGTTGATGGACGGCATCATAACCAACATTCAGTTGGCCCCACATGAGCAACCTGGTGAAGATATTCTCACGATTACAGGGGAAGATCTTAGCGTTTTGATGGACCGCGACGAGCAAAGCCGCGCTTATCCTGCTATGCCAGACTACGCAGCAGTCCAACAGATTTTGGGAAACTATCTTCAATTTGGGATAACACCATCACTGCCTCCACCGAATCAAGAGGCCTTAACGCCTACTCTACCGCTTGAACAAATTCGGCAGCAGCCAGCTAACATGACGGACCGCGCGTATTTAACTAGCCTTGCGGAAATGTACGGTTTTGTATTTTATCTTTCGCCTGGACCTGCTCCCGGTTTCAGTCAAGCGCATTGGGGGCCGCCGAATAGGTTGAGTATCCCGCAATCCGGTCTTTCCATAAAAATGGGACCGGTTACAAATGTTGATTCGATTAATTTTGAATTTAATGGCCTGAGCGCCCAAAAAACTCGATATACCGAACAAGGCGAAGCGGGCACCATCAGTTCGCCAAGTCCCGATAGACGTATACCCTTGGTCCGAAATGTCGCTGAAGCCCTGCGTTCTACTAATTTGACGGGGTATAGCTGTCGCGCTGCGGCTCAAGCGCAGGGCGCGGTAGATAAGTCTTTCGATGATGCGGTTACCGCTACCGGAGAACTGAATACCGTGCGCTACAACAAGATTCTGAAGCCGAGGGCGTTAGTGGGTGTGCGTGGAGCCGGAGATACTTTCGACGGAATGTATTACGTAAAAAGTGTCACCCACAATATCGATGTTGGAGAGGGTCAATACAAACAGAGTTTCACTTTAAAGCGGGAGGGGACTGGGACGATTTCACCATTTATCGTTCCATGAATGGTTATGCCACAATTTTTTGGAAAATACGCCGGTAAGGTGGATCAAAACATCGATCCCTTTGGAAAAGGCCGGCTTTTGGTAACGGTTCCCGCTGTATTTGGCGACGGTACGGTTTGGGCAATGCCCTGCGTTCCCTATGCGGGTCCTAATGTTGGTTTTTTTGCAATGCCACCGACAGGCGCTGACATTTGGATCGAATTCGAGGCTGGCGACCCGAATTGTCCGATTTGGTCCGGGTGTTTTTGGAAGGATGACAATACGGCCCCTGTATCCTTTTCACCATTGGCAGACAAGACAAAAGTGCTAAAAACGGATACCTGCACGCTGACTTTGGATGATACGACAGGGGTTGGCGGTATTACCATCGAGTACGGAAGTTTAAAAATTGAAATCAAGCAGCAAGGCATTGAAATCAGTAACGGTATGGGGGCCACTATCAAATTAACGGGACCATCCGTTGCCATTAATGATCCTGCTTTAAAGGTGACCTGATGCCGGGCTATTTAATTCAAGATACAGGGATTATTAACTGTTTCCACCAAAGCGGGATAGTAAGCGCAAATAAGGTAAATCTACCCAAGGTTACCGTGAATGGCGGTCTACAGGTTCTTACGACGGCAGATATTTTGACCGTGGCGGGTTGTTTGTTTAATGTCTCTGGTGGGCCACACCCTTGTGTGAAGATACAAGTGGAGGCGGCAACCCGAGTCACGATCAATGGCCAGCCGGCCGCTATTTTGACTCCAACTGCCGTCTGTTTAGCGGCGGATGCTGCGCCGCAAGGTATTCCGAATTCGTTGGCGGTTCAGAAACGGGTGATTGCGACTTAAGGGGGATACGATTATGACGATCAATATCGACTTTCCATTCCATTTCGACCGCTACGGCCGCGCAGCAAGCGTCGGCTATGACGATCACATACGTGACATGATCGAGTTGTTTTTGTTTACCAACGTGGGTGAACGTGTTAACCGTCCTGATTTTGGTAGCGGTTTGTTGCAACTGATCTTTGCACCCAACAGCCCCGAGCTCGCCGCAGCGTTGCAGTTTACAGTTCAGGCAGGTTTGCAGCAGTGGCTTGGCGATATCATCGAGATCCAATCTCTGGACGTGAACAGTGAAGATGCAAAATTGCAAGTAAATTTGCAATACAGGGTTAGGCGCACTCAAGAGGTGCAGGTGGCCACTTTTGAAAGGAGCCAGTCATGAGCCAATGTGATTCTGTCGTTGTTTGCAAAGACGAGCGGCGGCGCGACCAGGTTCGTTTGCACCAAAAATACAATGGACTTGATTATATTGAGGTCAGCGACGATCAATTAACTTTGAGCGTGTATTTTCTGGGCAAAGCACCACTCATATTAGAAAAAGAAAACATTCGCATAGAGGGAGGGCGGCGTATCAATGATATTCAAGTGTTAGCACTTGATATTCATCGAGAAGAAGATCCGGAAACGGACGATTGCGTCCATATCCGTGTTGATAAAGCGGGAGATTTCTCAACGTATTGCTTGTGCGTAATTGAAATAGACCCGCTGACTAAGAAGCCGATTGTCGACGTCGATGAACAAGGTCGGAAGCACTATCGACCTATGGCTGAATTCGATTCCCGCTACGCCTGTTTGGAGTTCAATTTTAAAGTCGGTTGTGCTAGCGACTTAGACTGCAAGCAGCAACCTGGATGTCCTGAAACGCCTTATCAGGAGCCGGATATCGACTATCTTGCCAAAGATTATGCAAGTTTCCGCCAGCTTATTCTCGATCGTCTGGCTCTCCTCATGCCGGATTGGACGGAACGTCATGTTCCCGATATTGGCATAACGTTGGTTGAGTTGTTAGCCTATGTGGGCGATCACCTAAGCTATTACCAGGATGCTGTGGCCACGGAGGCTTACTTAGAAACGGCCAGACAACGAATTTCCGTTCGGCGGCATGTGCGTTTGGTCGATTATTATTTACATGAAGGGTGCAATGCCAGAACTTGGGTCTGTATTCATGTTGTTGGGGATTTGACTGGGGTCGACCCAAATGATGTGTACTTTATTACCAACCCAGGTGTTTCAACTTTGGGTACCATATTAGCGGAATCTCAGTTACCCACCTCGTTTCCGCTACCTTACCTAATCTTCGAACCCTTGGTAGACGATCGTAGTCGGAAGTTAAACTTCTACGAAAGTCGTAATGAGATAAGACTTTATACTTGGGGCGATACCCAATGCTGTTTGCCGAAAGGTTCGACCTCGGTAACGCTTATTGATCCTGGGGAGGCGACGCAAGCAACGCCGGATGAGGACGAGGATTGCGGACATGATGACCATCCCAAGCCCCCTTATGATTCAATTGATGTTATCCCTCCCCAGGATTCGGATTACAAATTAGATTTAAAGATATGTGACATTCTCATTCTCGAAGAAGTCAAGGGTCCGAAGACGGGGAACCGTGCAGATGCCGATCCGTCACATCGGCAAGCCGTTCGTTTAATCAAAGCTCAAAGAAACCAAGATCCTTTGACGGGACAATTGTTATGGGACGTCGAGTGGGGGCCGGAAGACGCTTTGGTTTTTCCGTTATGTATTTCTGCAATCAACCCGGTGGACTGTTCGCTTATAAACAACGTTAGTGTGGTTTGCGGCAATGTGCTTTTGGTCGATCATGGTAAAACAGTTACAGAAACGCTCGATCCGGTTCCATGTGTGACGGTTGAAAGCGAGTGTGAAGATGCTTGCTTACCTCGAGAAACAGTCAAAATATCCGGGCCTTTTAACCCAACCTTGGCTAAAACCGACATAACCTTCTGCGAATCGATTTTAACTTGCATTACCGACATCCCCTGTCCGCCTTTTATTGGTCTGATCTCAGCTCGTAAACAATTACAACAGCATCCAAATAGGGCTCGTCCTCAAGTGACGTTGACCGAAATAACGGCGGAATCGGACACTGCCAACCGCATGCCGATAAATACCTGGGAACCTAGGGTCGATTTATTGGCGAGTGGACCACATGATCCGCACTTCAGCGTGGAAATACAAAATGACCGACACGCGAAATTACGCTTTGGGAATGGCGAAACGGGTTTGTCTCCCAAACCGGATACTCGGTTTCAAGTTAAGTATCGGATTGGCAATGGTCCGGTAGGTAATGTCGGCGCAGAATCGATTACTCGCATGGTCTTTAGCAATAACTTTCCGAGCGGTGTCGATATCACACTCAGAAATCCATTACCAGCGGTCGGAGGCACAGAACCAGAAACCTTGGCTGAAGCAAAGCTTTATGCGCCTCATATGTTTCGCAAGGAACTGCATCGGGCCATTACTGCCGATGATTACGCTCAGATCGTTATGCGGGATTTCAGTAATCGAGTTCAACGAGCGCGAGCCAAATTGTTGTGGACCGGGAGTTGGTTTCAAGTCTTGGTGGTGATTGATCCGATAGGAACAGAACAAGTAGACGAGGTGTTGTTGTGCGAAATCAGGCATCACCTATGCCGTTTTCACCGGATTGGTCACGACGTGGTAGTCGTCCAGGCAAGCTATGTGGCGTTGGACATTGCCATTAAGGTTTGTGTGCTGCCTCATTTTTTGCGCGGCCATGTGAAATCGGAACTGCTGGACGTTTTTAGCGACCGTATCTTGCCGAATGGACACAAAGGATTTTTCCATCCCGATAACCTGAGTTTTGGCGAAGGAGTTTATCTCAGTCAACTTGTGTCTGTAGCTCAGGCAGTTGAGGGTGTCGAAAGCGTGGTGGTGGCCAAACTGGAACGCCTATTTGAAGGTCCGGATCTGGAAATTGAAAATGGTTTGTTACGGTTAGATGCGTTTGAAATTGCTCGGCTCGACAACGATCCGAGTTTTCCCGAAAACGGACGATTTACCTTGGAAATGGGAGGTGGCCGATGAAATCAAATAACGCCCCTTGCGGATGCTGTGATGGTGTGAAAGTGGTAACGCCGGAAGCGACTGCGAACCGGCCAGGGTTAAGTATGCTCTCTTATCGTGTGGGTAGTCATGGCAGCTTTCTGTCATCCATGCTGGCTCGGTTGTCGAGCGCCGATTTTCCGAAACTGGCCGAATTGACCACACGCGAATCGAATGATTTTTCCATTGCTCTATTAGACGCCTGGGCCACGGTGGCCGATGTGCTGACTTTTTATCAGGAACGCATCATTAACGAAGGCTATTTACGCACTGCAACAGAGCGGCGATCGGTATTGGAGTTGGCTCGCTTGGTAGGTTATAAACTCAAACCGGGAGTGTCTTCGAGTGTGTATTTGGCTTACACCTTGGACGAAAATTTCAAGGAAGAAACAGTCATTCCAAAAGCCGCTAAATCGCAAAGTATTCCAGGACCGAACGAACTACCGCAAACGTTTGAGACCTCAGAAGAATTGAAAACTCGTGCACAGTGGAATAACTTGAAGCCGCGAATGCATCGGCCACAAACATATTTTTCAATGTTGCTTGATCCGAAGGGGCCGCGGGTATATCTGAAGGGGATCAATAGCAATCTGAAACCGAACGATCCTTTACTCGTGGATTTTGGCAAAGATGGCGATCCTACATTCACTCGCGTCAAAGAAGTGATTGCCGATCCTGCAGCAGATCGAACTCTGGTTCTGTTCCGCACCGAATCGAGACCAATTCAAAACGGTTTTCTCGGAATCTTTCAAAATGACTCTACTCCTCAGCTTAAGCTTATTTTGTTTGATGACGGCAATGGATTACCCGGTTTTTTCTCCTTTAGAAGTTTTGATGCCAACAGTATTGCCGTGGTTTCAGCCAATGACGGGAGTAGTTGGAGAGTGGAAGTCGATGAGAACAAAGGCGGCACAACTCTTATATTGATGGGCGATAATGGAAAGAAAACGAAATATAAGTACATGGGCGTAGAGTTAATCACCCACGACTTTGAGTTAATCACCCACGACTTTATCTCTAATTCCTATTTACGAATACAGATTGAAATTGTGCAGACCTATAGCGAGATAATATCTTCCCTGTCGCTAGGGCCCTCAGTACAGCCCAGAAATCAGTTAAGCTTAACAAAAGATCTAAAAGAACAATTTACCGGTTTATCGCTTGTCGAAAAAGATAAGCAAGAATCGGCAACCGATTCAGTAGCCGAATCTGTGAATTTACGATCAACGACACCGATCAATCCGAATGGTAGCGTGTCAGGACTCACTGTCGTGTCCGATTCCAGCAATGCCATTCTAAAGAGAATGGTGCCATCATTAAGCGACAATTTTGCCATCGCTAATGCTAATGCCGACGTCACGAGTGCTAATCCCATTAAGGTATACGCCTTGCGAGCACGCGCATCGATGTTTGGACATAATGCACCGGATGCACCAAATTATGGAACTAGAGATAATACAGGTTTCGTTACCATAATAGATTATAGGCCGACGGTACCTGCAAATGTGTGGGCTCCACCTCTTACTGAAGAAGCCTGGGTCAAAAAAGTATCATCCGAGGGTATGGAAACAATCGCAGTGGATATTCAGCTGGATCAGGTTGTAAATGGTAGTTGGCTCGTTATTGATCGTCCTAAATTCTTTACAAAAGATGCCCCTAATATTTCCTCTGGCCGATCTGTATCCATCCACAAAATTGAGAACAACCAAATAGTCACCAGATCAGTGCAGGGACTGCAGTCAAAGGTCAGCACCCTTACAATCGCTGGTCCCTGGTTAAATAGCTTAGAGGAAAATAAAGAAGTAAGCATCAGAAACTTACTTAAGTCATCAACGACGCTTCTAAGAGACACGGCCGTTTATGCCCAAAGCGAAGAGTTGGAGTTAACAAATGAGCCGCTCAACAATTTCATTTGTGGCGGCTCGGATGATTTGATCGAATTGGATGGTTATTATGAAGATTTGCAAGCCGGAAGATGGGCATTTGTGTCCGGAGAACGAGCTGATGTAGGTGCAACCAACGGTGTCAATTCCAGCGAATTGGCAATGATTTCTGTCGTAAAACAGGATATCAGCCGTATCGGTTCCAATATACTGGGTAACCAAGGGATGCAAGTCAAACCTATTCCTTTGCAAGGCGACAAAATCCACACTTTTATCAAACTGGCAAAACCTCTCCAATATTGCTTTAAACGCGATACCGTAAAAATCTACGGCAATGTCGTCAAAGCCACCCACGGCGATACCCGAAATGAAGTGTTGGGGAGCGGCAATGGTGCGACGGCGCTACAATCGTTCGACCTGAAGCAACCGCCACTGACCTATATCTCTGCCGTTAATCCTTCCGGTATCGACAGTACCCTAAAAGTCTATGTCAACAATGTCCAGTGGCATGAAACGGATACGTTAGCCGGCCTGGCGCCGACAAACCGCAATTTTGTGACCAAGACAGATGACAATGGCAAAACGACAATTGTTTTTGGCAACGGGCAAGAAGGCGCTCGTTTGCCGACCGGAATTGAGAATATCAAAGCGGAATATCGCAATGGCATTGGTAAATCCGGCAATGTGAAAGCAAAGCAAATCTCGCTTTTGACCACGCGGCCGTTGGGGGTGAAGGAGGTTATAAATCCTTTGCCTGCGTCTGGCGGAGCCGATAAAGAGAGTCGCGATCAGGCGCGCAAAAATACACCATTGGCAGTCAAGGCCTTGGACCGGTTGGTTTCAGTACAGGATTACCAAGACTTTGCACGCGTATTCGCCGGCGTCGGCAAAGCCCGAGCTGTTGAGATATCGGATGGCCGGCGCCAGTTGGTGCATGTCACGATAGCCGGTGCCGACGACATTCCAATCGATAAGAGTTCAGATTTGTATCGAAACTTGCGCCAATCCTTGCTGGACTTTGGCGATCCTTATCAAGCTATCCGACTGGAAATTCGGGAATTGCTGCTCATTGTGATCCAGGCAAATATCAGCATTCTTCCTGATTATTTGTGGGAGCCTGTAGTGACGCAAGTCCGCAATGTTACGCTGGATGTCTTTAGTTTTGAGCGAAGAGAACTGGGGCAGGATGTTCTGCTTAGCGAAGTGATCAGCGTCATGCAAGCAGTGCCGGGCGTGGCCTATGTTGATGTTGACCTCCTGAGAGGCATCCCGGAGAAATTAGTGGATGACCTGGGCGAGCGTCGATTGATTACCCCAAGTGAGGTCGCCGGCTTAGTCAGCCAAACATTAACAGATGAGAATAATAATGGCATTAAAGAACCGCTCGCGCGCATTCCAGTCAACTTGGCGGATTGGGAGCATAAATCGCTTCGACCGGCGCAGATAGCGTTTTTGACTCCGGACGTTCCGGCAACTTTGATTCTCAATCAAATCAATCGCTGAGGGCTGTCATGAATAACATGGATAAAGATCGTCTTTATAAGCTTCTACCCTATATCTACCACTTGCGTGACCACGCAGAGGGCGAGCCCTTACGCGCGTTGTTACAAGTAATCACAGAGCAAGTGGATATTGTCGAAAGCAACATTGACCAACTGTATGACAACTGGTTCATAGAAACCTGCGAGGATTGGGTCGTGCCCTACATTGGCGACTTGGTGGGTTATACGCCGGTGCATGAGGCGGGCGAACCCGGCAATATTGATACCGTACAAGGCCGATTACGAAATAAAATATTGATTCCCCGAAAGGAAGTTGCCAATACCATCCGCTACCGGCGTAGCAAGGGGACTTTAGCGCTGCTGGAGGTACTATCCAATGATGTGGCCGGTTGGCCTGCCCGAGCAGTGGAATTTTACAAATTACTTAGCGTTACACAATGCATACGCAATTTTAGAGTATTAGAATTTAAACCGGGTTTAAAAGGCCGGCAATGTAAACGAGGTCGTACGGTCGATCTGCGTTGGGGCAATGCCTTAACCAAGCTAAATGGACCATTCGATGAAATTGCCCACACTGTGGATGTGCGCCGTATCAATTCTGCGTTGACTCAGGGCCGCTACAACATTCCCAGCATCGGATTATTTGTTTGGCGCCTGAGGACTTATTCCGTGACACAAACGCCGGTTACGGCATTGGAACAGCGGAATTATTACACCTTCAGTGTGCTGGGTAACGATACGCCTTTGTATACCCATTGGCAGCGCGAAACCGATCCCACTGAGATTGCCGGCGAGTTCAATCTTCCGGTTCCGATCAGCCGGCACGATTTCGCCGCATCCCTTTCCAAAACAGATGATGTTACAGGAGGCAACGGCACGAAAACCTATTATGGCGAAGGAAACAGTTTGTGTATTTGGGCGGAAAACTGGCCGGAAAAAGATGCGCCGCAACCGATTGCGCAAGAAAGAATTGTGGTCGCCGATCTTAGCGATTGGGCACGTTATCGTCCGATAAAGGGAACCGTTGCCGTCGATCCGGAATTAGGCCGCATATTGTTTCCGCCCCGCCAATCACCGAAGAAAGGGGTTAAGGTGTCATATTACTACGGCTTTAGCGCCGATATTGGAGGTGGCGAATATCCCAGAGTTTTATCGCAACCATCGGATTCCGATTTTCAGCTCATCAAAGTCGGTGCTGATCAATCCCTAAAATCGATTAACGAAGGACTGGCCCTTTGGCGTGATAGCCCGATCACGCACACCGTTATAGAAATCACCGACAGTGGCTTGTACGAAGAAAAAATAGCTATCGATTTAGCTATGAATCAGACTTTGCAAATTCGTGCGGGTAATGGCAAACGCCCAATCATCCGCTTCTCGGACCGTCCTGATTACTTTACGGTCAGCGGCGATAAGGGGAGCTATCTCACCCTTGATGGCTTATTGATTGCAGGACGCGGCATGCAAGTGCAATACAATGATAATGATAAATCTCTTGCAGGCATCATCATCCGGCATTCTACCTTGGTTCCGGGATGGTCGCTTGAACCGGACTGTGAGCCCAGTCAATTGGAAGAGCCGAGCATTGAAATCACCAACGCAAATCCTTGTTTGACCATTGAGCACAGCATTATCGGTTCAATTCAAGTCAATATTGACGAGGTTGGGATTGATCCAATCCGGATACGTATTACAGACAGTATTCTGGATGCAACCGGCAATGAATGCGAAGCCCCGGCTTGTGAAGCGATTGGTGCAGCGGCTTCGAGTTTCGCTCATGCCTCGTTAACCATCGTGCGCTGTACGGTATTCGGTCGTATCGACACCCATGCAATAGCATTGGCTGAAAATAGTATCTTCATGGGCACAATACGAGTTGCCCGGCGTCAAGTGGGTTGCATGCGTTTTTGCTACGTCAAACCGCTGTCACGAACCCCAAAACGTTATCATTGCCAGCCGGACCTTGCGGAACAAGCTGCCGCAACGGACCTTGAAAACAATGCGCGTGATAATCAAGAACCGCCTCCTGATGAAGCAGCCTTGGAAGCGGCAAA
The DNA here is from genome assembly GCF_054172045.1 of Methylomonas sp. MgM2. NCBI lineage: Bacteria > Pseudomonadati > Pseudomonadota > Gammaproteobacteria > Methylococcales > Methylococcaceae > Methylomonas > Methylomonas sp. MgM2. Next base: position 83,998 of record NZ_JBSYXO010000005.1, read on the forward strand.
ATTAGTGGCCAGGGAACGCGTTCGTCCGCAATTCAATAGCACGCATTACGGGAATCCAAACTACTGTCAATTGGCCGGTAATTGTGCAGAAGAAATCAAACGAGGCGCGGACGACGAATCCGAAATGGGAGTGTTTCATGACTTGTTTCAACCACAACGTGAAGCCAATCTTCGAGTTCGACTGGACGAGTACATACCGGCCAGAGCCGACGTCGGCATCATTATGGCGAGTTAGACTACAAAGAGGATTAAGACCATGAAAGGCGATTTTTCGAGAGACACCTTTGATATAACAAAACATTTCAGCCGCGTGCTGCAGCAGCAGGGCCGGGTCCAATTAGATGCGGACTGGAACGAGCAAACGGCAATTTTGCTGCATTATTTAAGAACCTTGGCTGCGGATTTAATTGGGCCATTTGGCGGTCCTCAGGAAAATTATGGCTTTGAAATTACAATTTCTGAATTTAGTAGCGAAAAAAAATGGGATTTTAGTATTGGAAAAGGTCGTTATTATGTGGATGGGATTCTTTGTGAAAACGAAAGCGAAGCACTGACATATTTAACACAACCGGATTACCCAAACCCAAACCCTAAACAGTTAGAAGATCTGAAGATGGATAATTGCTTGGTGTATCTGGATGTCTGGGAGCATCACGTCAGTGCGTTAGAAGACGACGCGATTCGAGAAAAGGCTTTGGGAGGGCCTGATACTGCAGCACGAGCCAAAGTGGTTTGTCAGGTGAAGGTAGAATTTATTTCATCCGAGATTGCAAGGGGAATTTTTAGTAACAATAAACTAAACATTCTTAATTGGTTAAATAAAACTAAGGAATGGCAACCAGAACATCGAGGCAGTCTCAAGGTGCGACTGAATCCCTCCCAAAAATCTGAAGATCCATGTGTGACGGCGCCCGACGCAAAATATCGCGGCGCTGAGAACCAGCTTTATCGAGTTGAAATTCATCAAATGGGAATAGCTGGAAAAGCGACCTTCAAATGGTCGCGCGATAATGGTTCGGTCGTCTCCAGCTGCAGTTTGAACGGCAATGAACTGACTCTGGAAAATCCGCAAGGGTTTTCCGCTCCTGGCTGGGTTGAATTGACCAACGACAAATTGGAGTTGCGAGGCCAGCCGGGTACGTTGGTTAAAGTGGTCAAAGTTGACGGTGATGTTTTATGCCTGGACTCCAATCCCGCCAGACCAGATGGCGTGACTAATAGCGAAGAAGTCTGGCCGACTAAAGTACGGCGCTGGGAGTCCAAAGACATATCAATAACAGAAAGCGACGAAGCCAACGATGTTTGGTTCAAACTGGAGCACGGCATCGAAATTCAGTTTTTAAACACGAACGACGAAGAAGAACATCAGTACAGGACCGGTGATTATTGGCTGATTCCCGCTCGTTTAGCGACTGGCATCGAATGGCTAATCGATGAGAACGAGCAACCTCTGCCACAACCACCCGATGGCGTACTTCATCACTATGCGCCTTTAACGATGTTGACCAAGGATGTCAACGGAAAATGGCAACCGACAGATCTGCGTTCTAAATTTAAACATGTTAGCTAATAACGGGGATTGGTTCTGTCGTAATAAGCAATTGGTTTCCGCGCAGCAGATATCAGCTTTTAAGAGAATTATAAAGCTATGAGTTGGCAATCGTTACACAAAGCTAATAAGTCAAATATATTACCGGTAGCGGATGTTTTGCAGCGCAAAGGAGTTTGTCGAGCGGAAGCCGAGTCATATACCGGTAGCAACATAAATCCCTTCGAGCAACAGGCGGACAAGTCTGGCTTTAATTTTACAGATGCTCGTTTAAACCACGACTTCAGCACGATACCGGTCAAGTCAATGGCTTCTTTGCCTATTCAGGCCAAATTCAAAATCGGCCAGCCGAATGATAAATACGAACAGGAAGCGGATCGGGTGGCGGAGCAAGTGATGCGGATGCCTGATCCTCAATCGTCATCGGGTTTCACTATTGCACCACTTGGGCAAACTATACCAGCGATTCAAAGACAGGAGGAAGGCTCTGCCGAACAAGATAAACTGCTCGACAACACCGCGTTGTCCTCAGAAATTCCCAGTCCTGATTTATTGAGTCTACGCAGGCCTTTTTTGGAACGTAGTGTTTCTCATCTTTGGGATCCTTCAACTGCCTTGGGTGTCTGGTTTCACGGTTTCAATTTTTTTAGACAAATCGGTTTAAATCCGAGTTGGGCGGGAAAGGCAGCTAATCTCACAGCTCCACTTGCCATAAATGCTCAACTTAAACATGACAATCCTGTGTGGTGGGAAATATCAGATCGTGAATTTCAGACGAGTTCCATTGTAGGTGCTCTCCCAATATTTGATTTTGATGCAAATTTTGGTAATTGGCGTTTTTTTCCTTTTATCCAAAAAAAAACATTAGGATCGGAAATATTATCCCCGTCTCTGGCATGCCATGGCCATGATTCAGGAATATTCCAATCAAAAGCAATCAACCTAAAAGGTAATTGGCAGGATAGTAAACCGACAGAGCAGCCAATTCAGACTAATTCAATTCGAGAAAATGCGTCGGAGGGAGCATCAGGAATCAGTTCCAGCATTCAATCATTGCAGGCAGGCGGACAGCCATTATCAAATTCGGAGCGGAATTTTTTTGAACCGCGCTTTGGGACGGATTTCTCAAGAGTACGGGTGCACCATGATGCACAAGCGGCGAACTTGGCGAAGTCGGTGAATGCACGCGCGTTTACCTACGGCAATCACGTGGTGTTTGGCTCCGGAGAGTATCGCTCGGATTTGGCGGCTGGGAAAAGGCTGTTGGGGCATGAATTAACTCACGTTTTACAGCAGCGGACAGTCAATTTTCCAGCCGCTTCTATCCAGCGCTACCGTGAACCGAGTTCGGTAAACTTTGGTGTAAATGATACCGCCACATTGAAGGAGAAAAAGTTTAACCCTCAGCCGCCAGATCCTTTCATTGCGAATATTAATGTCAATTTCACTACGACCAAGATAGTAGACGGTGAAACTATACCCATGGGAACACTTGCTGCGACCTATGCCAACAATGGGGCGAGTCCGATGCCTGCAGACATTACCGGGGTAGGTATCCTCGGTGGATTTCCGTCCAGTGGTCTCACCGACAAGACTACAAATAACAAAGTCGACAGAGTCGAGGGGTGGGGTTATCACCATACAGGGGTGCCAAAAGCGTCTCGTGTCGGGTCCAAATGGCCTGAGAACAAATACTACAAAGCCAATGAAGGAGGTAGCGCGAGTATGAGTTATGCGCTTTTTTTTAAGGGACATATTGCAATACATATTGGGAGCCTTGACACCGGATCTCTCGCCTGTGTGCACGTAGCAGATGATTCAATAATGCAACAAATCAACTATCACACGCGGGCTAATGTTACAAAGGTAACCGTGTCATACAGTGAGGAGGCCTTAGAACAACCATGTTGCGAGCGTTATGACGCTACCGGTCGGATGGTAAGCAATCCATGCGGTGGACGCGATCCAAGCAAATGTCCGTAAGAGCCGTTGGAAATATAGCGCTGCCAATTGTGATTATTTGTCTTGGCAGGGCGCAGTAAATGACTTATGCAGGGTGTAAAAGCCGACGCTCATCCAGCATTGGAAACTCATCAATGGCATTAGGGTCACATAGTAAAAAGTGCAAAAAGAGTTGGCGACAAGTAATGCAGGCGATCGATGCTAGATTGACACGACTGACGGAATAATCAGAAAGGAGAGTGTTCAAGCCCAGCTGCTAGAGCCTCAGATGATCCATGCGCCCCCTCGTAATATAGAGCTTGCAGAGAAAAGCATAACTACTTCTAAACAAAGTTCGAAAGCCAGTTTAATAAAACAGGACTTTAACATTTTCTTGGACGTACCATCGGGCTTTAGATATAGGTATAAAGCAATGAGTAGACAGTCTTTAAAAACAATTCAGAAAGCTAATACTTCAGCTTTAGTGCCTGACGCATCGGGCTTTTTGCAGCGCCAGGGGATTAATCGCACTGAATATGACACGCCAGCTTCTGCCCCCTTCAATCCCCATGAGCAACAGGCTGACAACTCTGGCCTTAATTCAGATTCTCGATTCAACCACGATTTCAGCAGGATACCGGTCAGGTCCAATACCTCATTTCTTATACAAGCAAAACTAAAAATTGGCCAGCCGAATGATAGATTTGAGCAGGAGGCGGACCGAATTGCTGATCAGGTAATGCGGATGCCGGCGCCTGATCCGGCTTTTAATGATACGGAATTGCACGCAAAAAACAGACCAATTTCTTCAAATGGAAGCATACAGCGAACCTGCAGTGCTTGCGCTAATGAATACAAAACGGTTAAGGATGAAGAGGAAGAGTTAATTCAGGCAAAATCAATGGGTGATACAACGCCGGAAGTGACGCCCGAGATTAGTTCCGGCATTCAATCACTTCAAGGTGGTGGGCAACCTTTGTCACGGTCGGAGCGGAGTTTTTTTGAACCTCGGTTTGGAGCGGATTTTTCTAGTGTGCGGGTCCATCACGATTCCCAGGCTGTTAATTTAGCACGTTCTGTTAATGCGCGGGCTTTTACGCATGGAAATCATGTGATTTTTGGGGGTGGGGAGTATGGTTCTGATTCGGTGGATGGGAGGAAGTTGTTGGCTCATGAGCTGGTGCATGTGGTGCAGCAGAATGGTGGACGAGGTTATTATTCTGCAGATAAAACTATCAATAAAGCAAAACTTAATAATAATTCGACTCTGAATCCTATTAGTCGGATTGCACATGAGTTGACGTACGTTCTTCAACAGCGCAATCCACAACCGAAGACCACACAGATTCAGCGACAACCTGCCCGGGCGCAGGCTTCTCCGACGTTGGAGGATTCACAAAGAAGCTGGATCCGGGCGTTCGGCTTGCCAAAGTTTATGAAAGGTAGCCTCAGGGGTTTTCGAGAATCCCGGGAACTATATGCGTCATTTACGAAAAATAATTTTAAACTAGCGAACGACCGCTATTTGAGTAATGTTCTCACTGCTTCTTTGAGTACGCTCATCGTTGGTGAAGAGCAAACAAACGCACTTAACGGCGATCAAGCAGTTCTACAAAAACTTAGAGATGAATACCGTAAATTAATCCAATTTGTCATACCAAAGTTCGCTTCCCTGATGGGGAGCACCCCGAGTAAGGTCTTCCAGGCCCACCACAGTGAAATACTTGATTGGGCGCTGCCCCGTTCAAGCCTTGATCCCAAGGGAGGAGAGTTGATCGATGCCCTGCCCGACGCAGAGCGGCAGCGTATCCAGGTTAGTACCACCTCGCACGACTTGGGAAACATCGAAGCCTATTTCGTCGTACGTGGAAACATTCGTGTAACATCGACAGGAGTCCCGGTCCAGTTTGCCTCTAATGTCCCAGATAAGTTGCATACGGGACTGGAGAATATTGCGCGGGAACTGGTGCGCGGAAGTACTCGCCCAAACTCGAATCCCATGCGCCCGAATCAATCGATCACGCTCTCACTAAATCTAGATCGGTTCGGTGGCGGGAATGCGGCATACCGCTTTACTTATGTAGAGCATTCCGCTGGCACGTCTGGCGGAGGACGGGCGACGCTAGAGTTCCTGGTGGAGCGTTTGGGAACTATTGGGGTGGAAGGATTGGCGGCTAACCAGATAGTAGCTCAGCAGGAACGGTTTTATCGGCACGCCTTCGTTCGTGATCGTACCTTCTCTTCGGACAGAGAATTTGAGGTAGTATTACAAGGGCTTTCCCAGATTGAGGATGCCACACTTGCTCCGATCAACGGTCTCACATTCCGACGCGAGCGGGCTCATCCGACACGACCCGCAAACGGTCTATACGATCCGAACACCCATACGATTACACTCTATGATTCGGCCTTTTTCAGAACACAGATGCGCGTTGGGCGCCCAGGCGAAGGATTGTCAAGCGAGGCTATCTTCACCGTGCTGCATGAGATCGGTCACGCCATAGATAATGCTCGGACCCGGCAGAATTCAAGACCGCCCGGGGCAGTGGATGCTTCAGCTACACCGGAATTTCGTTCGGCGGCGCGGAGGGATGGGAACGTTCGCATCACAGCCTACGCGCAGACTGACTGGTCGGAGTTCTATGCGGAGAGCTTTGCCCTTTACCAGTCCGATCCGACCGGTCTTCAGCGGCTGCGCCCTAACCTCTTCAATTATTTCGTGCGGTTGTTCCCGCGTTGAGCGAAGCGTAGTTTTTTCGAATCACGTTTTGGGGTGGATTTTTCTAGTGTGAGGGTGCATAATGATGCACGGTCGGTGAATGCGCGTGTTAGACGACAATTAACCTGTCCGGTCAGGCGACAATTATCTTGACCGGTTGAGTATTCACCCCAGAATGGTTTGCCATCAATCGGATGGGAGAAAAACCTTGTCTGGAAAACAGATTACTCAACAACAGGAAATGATTTATATGAATTGGAAAAAAAGGAAATATTTGGGGTCATTTGGGGTCAAATATTTGGGGTCAGAGTAATGTTTGTTGCTATTGTCTCAGCGACCTCCAGCCGACCCGGTCTTTTGGCAGTCGCTCGTCGTAAAGCGCTAGTCCTTTATTAACATTATTTATGATATCGTTTAGCAATTCGGCGCTTACATGTACGTTAAAAGGTTCAGGATAATTGCGCAGTCTCTCCTCTTTCGTCGGACCTGAGCCTTAGTGCTCCTAATGCGGCGTTAATTCACACGCTACGCCCGAAGCATTAGTTGCATAGCGCGATCAAGAATAGCCACTAGCTACTTCCTTCATATTTGCTCTGACCGGAATCAAGCCGGTATATCTGTAAAGCTATGGCAAGTTACGGTCGCTTGATATTAGGCATCTTTTTAAAGCGACCTTTTCACAATGCACCGGTTTACTCATTAATTAGAGCCTACTCAAAAAATATAACCCCATGATTAATAAGGCTCTTTAGCCTATTTTTGATAAAATAGTGCAAAAGCAACGACAGCAACCCTCGGAAAACCTTGCACTTATGATCCGAACGACTAGCTCAAAACAACTGACGATCGAAGCGTTTGATTGGCCGTTTGATACGGCTTTGGACAAAAACAACCGTTGGGTCAAGCTCAGCGCATGCATTCCTTGGGACGAATTGGCTGAAAGCTAATATCGCGGTCTGGAAGCGAATCGCGGTCGGCCGTAGAAAGAAGCGCGCTTGGTGATTGGGGCGGTGATCATTAAACACAAGCAATGCCTTTCTGATGAACCTAGAAAAATCAGTCAAACCAAGCGTTATAATCTGGATGTCCTCAATTATCAGGGCTGAGCCATGGCATTACCGCCTAAAAGCATTCACCCAAACGGTGAGACCGAAACCAACTTAAAAAAACGAGAAATTGCCGCGCTGGTTACCGATACTTTTGATGGCAAAATCCATATTGAATGGGAACCACAAGCTCAGGTGACGCCGCTGGGCCAATTGCCATTTTTCATCCAATATTTAAAAGTCGGTCATTTGTTTGAACCTTGGGTGGAAGACAGTCCCTTGAGCTACGCCAGTAACAATGCCCCGAAAAAGATCAATGTACTGGGCTCATTTTTATTATCGATACTGGCTGGCCACACACGCTATGCGCATCTGACCAGTTTGATGGGCGATACGGTCAACGCTCGTTTATTAGGGATGACCAAGGTGATCAGTGACGACAGTGCTCGACGCGCCCTGCAAAAAACCGATGAGGTTGATGGCATTCGTTGGCTGCAGGACCACTTATATCGCTGCTATAGCCCTTTACTCAGTCAATCCTGGATACTCGATGCCGATGTGACCGTCAAACCTTTGTATGGCAAGCAGGAAGGGGCCGTGGTCGGCTATAACCCCAAGAAACCGGGACGCCCTTCCCATACCTATCACACCTATATGATAGCGAATTTGCGCTTGATCCTGGATGTGGAGGTACAAGCCGGCAACCAAAGTGCATCGTGCTATTCGGCGCCGGGGTTATGGGCCTTGCTGGAACGGATTCCTCGTCAGCATTGGCCAGCTTTTGTGCGTGGTGATTGCGACTGGGGGAGCAATGCCATCATGACCGAAGCCGAACAGCGCGGTCTGCCTTATCTGTTCAAACTACGCCAATCAGGACTGGTGAAAAAACTGATTTTGCAACAGCATTGCCGTCCCGGTTGGGAACAAACCGTGGCGGGTTGGGAAGCCCTTTCCACCGAACTAAAACTCAGCAGTTGGAAAACATCACGCCGCGTCGTCCTGGTCAGGCGCAAGTTATCGGGCAGCGTGGTGGTCGCGCCCAATAACCAACAAGCCTTACCCCAACAACTCTCGCTGATCGAACCGGCCGAGAAGATGGCTGCTTATGAATACAGCGTCTTAGTCACCTCGCTCACCGACGAAGTGGTCAGCCTCGTCCAGCACTATCGTGATCGCGCTGATTGCGAGAATAACTTTGATGAAATCAAAAACCACTGGGGGTGGGGCGGTTTTGTGACCCAGAAAATCAAACCTTGCCGCCTCATCGCCCGCATGATTGCACTGATTTATAACTGGTGGTCGCTGTTTGTCCGCTTGGCGGAACCGGATAAACACTATGAAGCCATCGTCTCTAGGCCATTGCTGTTGCATGGCGTTGGCAAACAAACCACTCATGCTGCGCAAAAGACACTGACCATTACCAGCACCCACGGCAGGGCAAGCTATGTGCGAGCCGCATACCAACGGGTTTGTCAGTTCTTTGAGGAACTAAAAGCCATTGCGCCGCAGTTGACGCCCATTGCCTGTTGGTACCGGATTTTAAGCGAAGCCATGAAAAAATACCTAAACGGCATGATATTGGAACCGCCCGAACAACTCGAATTTGGCTGAAAAAGCTCCTTGCTATTTTGTCAATGAATCTGTTTTGACTATGTCCAAAAGTGGGCAGAATTCCGCTCAACTGGTTTTTTAGGATAAGGGGTGTTGTGGAGGCTGGGGGAGAAAAACCCCGGCTATCCGATTACAAGTGCTTTTCCGGTTTGTATCACCGCTCTATCCCTCCACCGGACCTTTGACTGATTAGGATGGCGGCTGGTGACACGACAGCTTATTTTACCTATAACGACGGCCCGTTTTCAGGTTAACCATCGCCAAAATAAACGATTCTATCCTGCGCGCACCGCTCGGCATCGGCGAGTTTGTTGAACACACCCCAGCATGTCGGCCTATCCCATGCCCCACCATCCAGGCATCGCACCTCATACCGAATACCGGATGGGAACCATATAAACCAGTTTTCACGGTGTTTGGCCTTGTCCGCTTCCCATTCCTCGCGGCTTCGGCTTGGCTTATCGTCATACGACCTTATTCTGGCCACGTACTCATCAAAAGTCTTATCGCCTTGATCCTCGAAGGTATCGGTGACGATGTACGGCACATTCCACCATTGTGCAATTTCTTCCGGCGGGCGTTCCTCATATGCCGATACCTTGAACTCAGGTCGTAATGTTGGATTGATTGGGATTTTTTGCATGGTCATGGTTGCAAGACCGGACTTCTAACCAAGGCGGTCTTTAAGTCGGGTGAGCATATCCATGCGCTCATGTAAGATTGCGATGATACCGGGGGCCTTTCCTTCTTCCTTCACAGCATTTCCTGCAAGACTTCTTCGTAAAATTGATCCACAGATTTTTTCAGAGAATACGCCGTTCTCCGCCTCGACGAGGCGAGGCTTTAAGAACGCTTCTATTTGACGCAGTGCTTCATCGGCATCGTTTGTTTCCGTGTCCGGTAAGACACGATTAAGAACGTAGTCCTTGATGCTTTGACCAGACAATGCGGCAATGGCTTTAAGGCGTTGATGTTGTTCCGGCGTCACTTCGATAGATAAGCGCATCATCGTACCCTCGCAATCTATTTCTCATGCCTTCTTAGCACGATAAGCAACATTTACGTCAATGTACATTTCTTGTTTTTCTTCATCTTAAAAACGGCTTTTTTGAAAGATCGCCACAACCCATCAAATCCGGCTCTCGATCCTTCGTTTTCGATTCTTATAACAGTCTCTTGGACTATCATCCGGATAAAACCCTGATGCGATGGAACAGGGTTTTCGATAGGCTTCAAATCGTACCTGTTCAAGAATGCGGCTTTTAAAGCGGAGAGTTATCAGTCATGCGGAATCGGTTGGCAGTCTGTGGTGTCCTTTTCTCAAGTTTGCCTTTGCTGTGTGTGGCAGAACCGGTGGTAATTTTTGACAGTGGCCACACTCAGCCGTTGCCGGTTCAACCGCAGACATTGCATGTGCAAACACCGGTATCGGCTAACTTTGATGTGCAATTAGATGCTTTGCCAGTCAAAACCCCATCGTTATCACCGGGAAAAGTTGATTCGCGAACGATAGATCGTCCGAATCTGGATCGGCCGATCTTCATAGTAGGCGCCGATCCTTTGTCGATTAGTTGGTTGTTGTTACATCAAGTCCAACTCAAACAGCTTCACGCCATCGGTTTGGCGGTCAATGTCGAAACCCTGACGCAATTACAACAGTTGCAAAACGCCGCCGGTGGCTTGGAGATCCATCCACTGGTCGGCGATGCCGTTGCCGCGCAATTAGCACTGCAGCATTATCCGGTGTTGATCACGGCGTCGCGGATCGAATAGTGAAGTCTCAGTATCCGATTGAAGCCTTGCTGAGGCCGCCGGTAGAGCTGTGGTCGGCTGGTTGCGCCTTCGCTTGTGCGTTGATGGCCTGTCTGGCGCCCTGGGCTATCATGATGACACCCTCAGTGGGTTATGCCACGGCCGTGTTATTAGCACTGCTCGGATGCATCAGAACCCGACAAGCGCTGTTGGTGTTGCGCTATCAACGCAACATGCGCAAGCTGCCGCGCTATGAAATCGTAGCGAAAGACATTCCGGTCAGCCGCCAGCGTTTGTTTTTGGGCAAAGGTTTTTTATGGCAGCAAAAACACACCCAAAGGCTGCGCGATACCTTGCATCCTAAAGTGCGGCCCTATATCGAACCGTCTTTTGCCTATCAATTGGCTCGGCGCCTGGAGCGCCGCTGGGAATCGTCACCGATGTTGCAATCATTGGCTAAGCTGATGCAAAGCCCGGCCTGGTGGAACCCGGTGGCACCGTTACCGCCGGTTGGCGGCAAACCGCAGATACATGCCGTGGAACTCGATGAGCAGCCGGTCAGTATGGATTTGCGCGAACGGGTCGGGCATACCCTGGTGCTGGGCACCACCCGGGTCGGCAAAACCCGGCTGGCCGAACTCTTGATTACGCAGGACATCGCCCGCGGCGATACCGTGATTGTGTTCGATCCGAAAGGCGATGCCGATCTGATGAAACGCATGGTCGCAGAAGCCAAACGCGCCGGCCGCAGTCAGCATCTGTATCTGTTCCATCTGGGCTATCCGGAGATTTCCTGTCGCTATAATGCCATCGGCAATTTCTCCCGCATCACCGAAGTCGCTACCCGTTTGACCAATCCCTTACCCAGCACCGGCAACTCGGCGGCGTTTAGGGAATTCGCCTGGCGCTTTACCAATATGATCGCCGTGGCGCTAGTCAAAATGGGCAAGCGCCCGGATTATAAGTTGATCACTCGCTACATCACCCACATCGAACCGCTGTTGACCGAATACTACCGGCAATGGCTGCCCGACGTGGCGCCGCCGGATTGGGAACAACAGGTACAGCGCATAGCCGCCTCCATCAACGAACGCGATTTACCCTTTGCGCTAAAAGGCCGCTCGCCGGAAGTCATCGCCCTGGTGCGCTATGTCAAAGATAACGGCTTTTACGATGCCGTCGCGGACGGGCTACGTTCCGCTTTCGAATACGACAAAACCTATTTCGATAAAATCGTCGCTTCGTTACTGCCGTTGATGGAAAAACTGATTACCGGCAAAACCGCCGCACTGATCTCGCCGGATTACACCGATATCGGCGACACCCGGCCCATCATCGACTGGCGGCAAATCATTCGCCGCCAGGGCATCGTCTATGTCGGGCTGGATGCTTTATCGGATATGGCGGTGGCGTCCGCGGTCGGCAATTCCATGTTTGCCGATCTGGTGTCCGTATCCGGCGAAATCTACAAACATGGTACCGACCACGGTCTGCCGGACGCGGTAAAAACTCATGATCTGCCGACGATTTCCTTGCATGCCGACGAATTCAACGAATTGATCGGCGACGAGTTTATTCCCTTGCTCAACAAGGCCGGCGGCTCGGGCTTTCAAGTCACGGCCTATACCCAAACCTGGTCGGATGTGGAAGCCCGCATCGGCAACAAGGCCAAAGCCGGGCAGGTGGCTGGCAACTTCAATACCCTGATCATGCTGCGGGTCAAAGAACTGGCCACCGCCGAAATGCTCACCAACCAAATCGACACCTGTAACATCAGCACGCTGATGGAAGTATCCGGCGTCAACGATTCGGCCGATCCCAATTCCCCCATCGATTTTACCTCGCAAAACCAGGATCGCATTTCCGTCACCGAAATGCCGATGATTTCACCGGCCACCGTGATGGCCTTGCCCAAAGGCCAGGCGTTTGCCTTGCTGGAAGGCGGCAATTTATGGAAAATCCGTATCCCGTTGCCGACACAAGCCAATGATGCGCTGTTGCCGAAAAACCTGCAGGAGGTGGCCCATGAAATGCAGCGCCGCTATCTGACCAACGACCACTGGTGGGCGGGCTGACATGGTATCCCAAACTATCCAGCGTAGCTCGGCCCAGCAAGCGGCAGAGCAGGGTATATTGGTCAAACTGCTTACGAAATTGCTGCAAGCGCTGATTTTTCTGATCATGACTTTAGGTTTTTCCATTGCCACTGAATGGGGCGGCATGGCCTCGGGCTTTTGGGATGAAGCGGGCGCCCGGCACAGTCAGGCTATGCTGGAACAAGAACTCAACATCCTGAATTCAGACTTCAAGCGCAGTGTTATCGTTGAACAACCAGTCCAATTCGCCCGGCGATTCGCCAATAACTTTTACGACTTGATCTTTCGCAAAACCGGTATCGAGAGATTGATTTTTGCCTTGGCCAAACCGACATCGGGCGTCGATGACGGTAGCTTCAGAAACCGTTTACGCCGATATTATCAACTGGCACAGGACTATATATTTGCCGCCATGCTGATTACCCAAGTCTTTGCCGTGCGTGTGGCCGTGTTGATCCTCGCTTTGCCGGCCTTCATGTTATTAGGCTTGATGGGGTTGATCGATGGTTTGGTGCAGCGGGATATTCGCCGCTGGAGTGGCGGTCGGGAAAGCTCGTTTGTCTATCACTGGGCCAAAAAATTGCTGTATCCTGCACTGATACTGCCTTGGATATTGTATTTGGCCATTCCCAGCAGTATCCATCCCAACCTCATCGTGTTGCCGTTCGCAATACTTTTTGCGCTGTCGGTCAGGGTGATGGCGTCAATGTTTAAGAAGTATTTGTAATGCTGTAAAGTAAACGAGGTTTCAAGACGTACGTTGAACCTCGACTCATTTTCGGCCGGGTTTCTCCAAACAGGCCAGTTGGAGAAATTCGGATTCTCCGAACTGGAAGTCTACAAAGCGGTCGCTGGTGACCTCACTAATCCGGCCATTACCGGCCGGTGATGATGGCGGCGAAATTTTTGATCCCTATCGGCAACGAATGGCGGCTTTTTGGCAAGCAACCTTAGGCCGTCTTCGGCTCTACCCGGCCCAGACTGTGTCAAAACATCGAACTTGATAAAATAGGCTCACGTGATTGATGGAGCCAGCGAATGAAGCGTTTCATTGAAGGCGAGTGCCGAACACAGACAACGTTATTGCCGGAAAGTATCGATGACTACATCACTGATACCAATCCAGTTCGGGTTGTTGATGTTTTTGTCGACGAACTGGACCTGGGCAAACTTGGATTTGATGGCGTTGAACCGGCAATCACCGGTAGGCCCGCCTATCATCCCGCCATTCTCTTGAAGATTTACATCTACGGTTACCTCAATCGTATTCAGTCCAGTCGGCGTCTTGAGAAAGAGATACAACGTAATGTCGAACTGATGTGGCTGGTTGGACGACTGGCACCCGACTTTAAGACCATTGCCAATTTCCGTAAAGACAACGGCAAGGCGATTCAAAGCGTTTGCCGTCAGTTTATCGTGCTGTGCCAGCAACTAGGTTTATTCTCGGAAGCTTTTGTGGCCATCGACGGCAGCAAATTCAAGGCGGTCAATAATCGAGACCGGAATTTCACTAGCGCCAAGTTGCAACGGCGCATGGAAGAAATCGAGTCGAGCATCAATCGCTATCTGACAGCACTCGATACCGCTGATCGGCAAGCGCCCGCTATAGTGAAAGCAAAAACCGAGCGCTTGCAAGATAAGATCGCCGCACTGAAAGAGCAGATGAAAGCGCTCAAGGACATTGAAGTCGAGCTCAATAAGACACCGGACAAACAGATTTCTCTCACCGATCCAGATGCCCGTTCGATGAAGACGCGTGGCACAGGCATCGTTGGCTACAATGTTCAGACGGCCGTCGATACCAAGCATCACCTGATTGTGGCTCATGAGGTGACCAATGTCGGCATAGACCGAGACCAACTAACTTCGATGGCTAAAAAGGCCCGCACAGCAATGGGCGTCCAAGACCTGACGGCCATTGCCGATCGGGGCTATTTCAAGAGCGCAGAAATTCTGGCCTGCCATGAAGCGGGAATTACTGCTTTAGTGCCTAAATGTAAAACGTCCGGAGCCAAGGCGGTTGGAAGATTTGATAAGGAAGACTTTATTTACGACGCCGAGAACAACGAGTACCGATGTCCGGCGGGGCAGACTCTGAGTTGGCGTTCATCAAGAATCGAGAATGGACTGAACCTGCATCGCTATTGGAGTTCACATTGCCAGTAGTGTGAACTCAAGGCCCAGTGTACGCCCAGCACCGAAAGGCGAGTGACTCGCTGGGAGCATGAAGATGTGCTTGATGCCATGCAAACACGTCTGGATCATGCGCCCGACAGCATGCGCATTCGACGCCAGACAGTAGAACATCCTTTTGGCACCCTCAAGGCGTGGATGGGTGCAACCCATTTTCTGACGAAGACGCTCAATCACGTCAGCAGCGAGATGAGTCTGCATGTACTGGCCTACAACCTTAAAAGAGTGATGAATCTCATGGGAACTACTGCCCTGATGGAAGCAATGGTGGCCTGACGGCCATTTTTTGCTCTATTTAACCTATTACCGATGGCTATCAGCATCAATTTGGTTAAATCAAATCGATCAACCAGTAATCACCATTCAGAAACGTTAACTGCTCAGGACCACATGAGCTCAACAGAATTTGTCGATACCCATTGGATAATTTGACTATTCAACGTTTTGACACGGTCTGGGCCAAAACCGGCCGCTGAGGGCGCCGGCGAAATTTTCCATCCCTAAGTTCGGCGAATGACAGCTTTTCGGCAAGCAACCTTGAGTCGTCATCGGCTCGACCCGGTCACTTTGCGACATTCGATGATTCGTAACGTATGGCACTAGTAAAACCGAAGGCTGTCGTTTAACGCCGCAGCCAGCGGCTTATCCGTTGTAATATTTAGTCAGCCTTGTGTAAATTCATGGACTTCTTCGCTTGCTAACTTTGCGTAACGCAAGCGGTTAACTTCTTTCGAGTCTGATATAGGAAACATGCTTCCGATGAAATATCATCCAAAGTGGGCGACAGGTGCGATACCAGATTACTTACAAAATATATGCCCTAGAGTTCGTTAAGGTTATTATGAGTACAAAATAGGACGTTCCCTAATCAATTGAAATATCATTGAGCTAAGACTTTATTAACGAAGCAACTATCAACCATGCAACTCTTGCACTAATCTTTTCCACCCTGTGACGCAATAGCTTTTATCTCCGCTTTCATTAAGGCATTGCTCGGTGCCCGCGAGCCAATCCTCCGGTAATAATGAACCATTTTGAGTACAATCTAATTGAGGAAAAGTATCTTTAACGGCAAACAAACATTGCGTAAAAGTTTTGATTTGAGCAGCGCTTAACTCGCGTGTTGTTGAAAACGAAGAAATTGGCTTAGGATCACGAGGGTTAGTAACGCTTACAGTTTCCGGTAACATCCAATGAGTACCAAAGCCTCCACGCATTGCCAATACAGGAGGCATGGGCAAATAATGCATGTGTATAAAAGGCCCAGACTTCGCTTTTTCGCCGCTTTCTGCTACGCATTTTCCGTTTAATAACTCAGCAGCACGGCAAATTTGTACCAGCAACTGTCTTTCCAAACCGCTAGCGAGGCGCTCCTGAGCGGTACCAGCAAACAAATTATGAATGCCTCTGTCTTCGTCGTAATCAATACTAAATGCCGATGCATCTAACACAATTATATGAATATCAACTGGCTTGCTGCTAGTCCATTGCCGTAAAGTCGAATGCAAAGCGTACAATAATGAAATCAAACCTCTATTTTCGTTGACACCACCGTCAGTTACGTAATATTTGGCACTGACTTTTTTCTGGCGATCAATTTCCCAAACACCGCTGTTAGCAAAAACTGGGGGAAAATTGGCATTTAATGCTGCAACTGCGGGTATAGGTAGGGAAGGGTCTCTTACAATTTTATACGTTAAATCAATATCACTATTGATCCCAATTTTTCTTTCTAAATTGTCATGAAGTCTACAAATGGAGGTATTACTTAGGTTAGTGAAAATTAAGCGCCCGCCTTCCAGCCGAGTAAAAACCATATCTTCGCTGTTCACAGAAGTCGGACTAGCAAACAAATCGGTCAAAAATGTAGAATCAGTTGCGGGATGTGCGGCAATAGTAGTGTTGAGAATTAAGCCAACATCTTGCAGGTCACCCAGAGTTTTTTTGCCTCCCTTCTGCTTATCAAATTGCCGATCGAAACTTTCCACTAGTAATTGTGCTAGTCCTACTCTACGAACCAACCGCCATTCAGCAAAGCCTTGCAACACTTCTTGGATGTGATTGAAACTCATAGCATCAATGAACGTTGTCCAATTG
Source organism: Methylomonas sp. MgM2 (assembly GCF_054172045.1). Taxonomy (NCBI): domain Bacteria; kingdom Pseudomonadati; phylum Pseudomonadota; class Gammaproteobacteria; order Methylococcales; family Methylococcaceae; genus Methylomonas; species Methylomonas sp. MgM2. The sequence goes on from NZ_JBSYXO010000005.1 coordinate 101,002, forward strand.
TTTGGCACTTTATGCGAACTCAACAACTGCTCACGGTGAGAGGCAAAATAAGCCAAACTGACTCCGCCGCCAGATACACCGCTGGTCAGTACAATATCCTGTCCTAGGCCGATTCGGGTTAAGCCTTGCAATGCAGCGGTTGTGTATAAAGCAGCGCGAGTACCGCCACCGGAAGCAGCAATTAGTATTGCAGGCTTGTTACTGTCGCCTTTCTGCTGTAAATGCTTTAACAACTCGAAAGGGTGTTCCGGTAAGGCATCTGCGGTGACTTCCGCTATTGGCTCGCGAATCAAGTTGCCATCTGATTGCCAAGTACAACCAATAAATAAAATTATTATCCCTACAACAGCTAAATTGGTAATGACAAAATAGTTCCGGATGCGTCGGCGTAATTCATGTAGATGAGATTCGAGCTTTTTATAATCCGGCAACGGTAAATATTTTTTCTCATTTTCAACTAAAAGAGTAAATAATTCGGTATTGCTATATGTATGGAAGGCGGGCCTGGATGTGTTATTCAATAACCGACCAACAACTGCAAACCGAGCGCTCCCATGAGGTTGTAATCGACGTTCGTTTAATTTCACTTTTACATCGGTATCTATGACTTCAGAAAGGTTGTATTCCACAAACATTTGGCAAGAATCAAGGTTCTTAATATTTTTGTCAGACAGTAAACCGAACAACTCTAATTGCAATGGCCGGTGTAAACAGCCTTCTAGAGTCCACGCCAAAGCGTAAAACATCACAACTGTCATTGTCACCACGCCAAAAGGTGCAGCATCGATTACGTAACTGACGTATTCGATATCCTTAAATCGACACACTGACAACGTAATAACCAACAAAGAAATTCCCATCGGTAGCCCCGTCAAAAACCAACGCCTAAACAGAGTTAGTTGCTGATTCCAGCTAGCACTAATGTTACCCATGCTCATTATTAGCCACCATAATGCGGCTACAAAGAATGCTCCCAAACTCAGAGAACTACGATTCGAGACCAATACATAAAAAGAGGGAATCAGCAATAACAGTAATGGCGATGATAATGGTGCTGTCAATGAATACAGAATCCTGCTATTATTCAATTCAGGCTCTGGCGGAGCAACGAATAACTCACATCGTGCCAACGCGTTCCGCAACGCCAATTTGAAGTCTGAGAGTTTAGATAAATCAGCCAATACCCATTTTGGCAAGAAAAAACTCAATAAATAAGCCAGTCCTACCAATAATACAGCTAAAACCGAAAAGGCAGTGACATAAGGGGAATGCTGTGCCTCATATTTGTCGTAACCTAAAATAATGATAATAAATAAAGAAATTATACTCAAATAAAAACAAAGCGGTGTCCAAAGCCATTCCTGAGGTATTTTTGGAATAACAGAAAATGGGCGTGCTGCGTGTATTGCGGTTAAAACGAGTAAAAAAGCAAAAATTAACTGCAATAAACTATAAAAATTAAATGTGACACCAGCACAAGTTCCCGTATTGTTCCAAGTTTCGACTATAGCAACTAATAGCAAGGCAAAAGGTAATAGCAAAATTACAATTAGTGTCACTAAAAAACTAACCATCACCCCAAACCTTATCGTTATCTCATGAGTGGGCAGATTGGGTATGCGATCAACCAATTTGACTTTCCTCCTTTCTATTAGCTTCCAGCCTCTATCCACCATCTGATAAACACAGTAAAACAACGAAATCGACAAAAAGACAAAGACCAAACCCAAACTCAATGTCGTATAAGGATGGGGAAATACAGCACACAGCGAATCGAACGTGGGTCCGTATAAGGTAAATACAAGCATGACCGAGAGCATAATTGACAGGACAAAAGGCGGTCGCCATTTCCAATTTCGGAGTTTTGTACTTTTATCTGGTTCGAGCATGTATCGTGTATTGATCCAGAACTCAGTATGGCGCATGGCTCGATCAAGAGCCCAAGGTAAATCAAGAAATAGAATTTTTCCCAGCATCGAAAAAATGCCCATGAGCTATTCACCGGTTTAAGTTTCAAACGAACTACTTTAATACTTCAATTTCTACCAAGTTGACAATAACAATTTTATTATTCTGAAACGATCGACCTTGCAGGTGTCGACCAGACTAAATATAGGCCACCGCAGAAATTAAGTGATTTAAGTGCAGACCTCTATTTTTCGCAGATCACATAGAGTCCGTGATATAACATCCCGAAATCGAAAGACACTTCTATCGCGAAAGCCAACTCTCCTCAATTAGTCATTCGCCTACAAACTCTTTCCTTTTCTGTGTATCATCTTCACGCTGAAGAGTAGAGACAGGTTAATACTAGATTGCTGCCATTCAAAGCAATAAATCTAGTGGCAGCAAAGGGTCGCTATGTTAAGCTCAACATAACGACCCAAACGCGACATTAGCCTCAAGTTACTAAACGGCAGCTAACCGACAGAAAACGGACGACTAATATTCATAAACATCAGAAATCTTGACCAAAATTCTCAGTAGTAATCATTTGATTTATACGCTATACAGTTAACTGAGTTGAGTAGTGAAACCTATCGCATGGTAATGGTGGCGAATTGCGGTTTCAGAACATTCAAATTCAGGACAACCGGGAGGCCGGGCATAATTTCGATAAGTTAAGATTGGTAATCTGGTTTTTTATGCGAAACTCAATCTACGGTTTCTTTCGCATCTGTCGACCAATAAAACCATAAAATTGATAAAAATATTTAATTGGATAGCCAATTCGGCATTTTAACTCTAATCATGGGTAAACGTTATGAATACCTCAAAAAGAATATTCGTGTTTTTGTTTTTACTTCTCGTATTATCTTCCTGCATGGATGATCCTGACCAAGGTAATCCAAAGCCGAAAGGCTACGGGACACCGAGCAGCAATAGGACAGAGGCAGATAAAGTTATTTCACCAACAACACCTACTAATCACGAATAATAAATATAAATTGATATACCTAGTTGTTAAGGATGTTTAATTTGTTATTATTTTATAATAACAAATAGACAAAAAGGAGATACGCTCATACGTATTTTTGCCGACATATCTTGAAGTAAACTCATGTTACCGTTTACAGTTGGATGTATATTTAAGGGGTTGATTCAATATGAAGACGTCAAGTCGTCTATCTATATTGCTTATTTTAACTGAGGCGATTACAGGTTGTTCCCTGACCTCTGTTGTAAGTCCAGTGACTGTTGATTCGCAAGATGAAGCCGCTGCGGTGCTGTTTTCAGTGACTGGCGTAGCCCCGTGGAATCAAATTGCCGATGCAATGCAGCCAAATTTCTCTCTGAATACTGGTGATAAAGCCTTGGACGAAGCGTTACCAATTACCCTTCGCTTTCAAGAGCAAAAATTGCGTGCGTTAGATGCTAATCTTGCCATTGGTTTAGTTCCTGACGGGTCTAGTATTTCAAATGACTCCAACATAAACGAAGAAATTATTCCGGAGACACCTAATGGGGCTCCTGCTGGAGGAAACCTGCCTACTGGATTTTCTAACGAAGGCAATGTGACCGTATCCCCCCTCCTCAAATTTCAAGTAGCAAAAGGTTTACTACAATCTATTCAACTCATGAACCAAGAAGTTCATAATGCAGCGCTTTTAGGTTGTTATGTTCCCTATCTAATAAGCGCAAAAATTGGGGTGCAGCCTTATCGCCCAAATCTAGGTTACGACTTGAATACTCGTATAGCATTCTTCCCAACAGATAAATCGAATAATAGAAATACAGAAAAACAGACTAAACCTGATAGCACTATTTATTCAAAACAAGAAAACAGAGCATATATTTTATCTTCTTTCGCCAAGATAGAAAAAAATAGCCAAGGAATGGCATGCATGAATGCAAATGATATTCCAAAAGTTGTACCTATTCTTGCTACCGATGATCTTGAGCGAGCCATGAAATCACGTTCTGAAGAAGTAGCTCTTCAAATTGCTTTAGCAGCATCCGGTTTAGGAAATGCCACTGGAGGTAAATTATCAGTAAACAATCTGAATCAAACCGTTAATGCTATTATTGGTTCAGATCTTAACAGTCGGTTAACTGTAACCAGAGAAGTAGATAATGTTATAAATGTAAAAATAGGCGCTTCCAATCAGGCTACCGCGGGAGAAGCATTAGTTGGTCAGAATTACGATATTTCCCTGATACTTCTTGTTCCACGATCTTATTTCAACGAATACTTGGATTCCGGTTCCGCAAAAGGCCCAAGTTTGGTGAGTGGTCCAATTATTCAAGCGCTTAGTTATACTCAGTTCCGAAACGCTGTTACTGGAGAAGTATTATCACCTCGCTCACCCGATACGTTCTTATCTCAATTTGACGAAGTAATGAAGGAGATTTTATCGGGTACTGGTAATTCAGAATTACTTATTGAGTGGGCCGATATAGAAAAAGAAGCACGCGAACAGGTGGGACGAGAAATTCACGGTTATATTCGTAGCGGCAATTATGAAGATTTCAATAATAAACTATTTTTCTCAACGGATAATCCAACAGAAATCAGGAGTGATTTTTTTAGAGCCAAAGATATAATAAAAAACATAGGCCCGTTGTGGGCGCCGTCATTATGGACACGTGCAAGCACTATACTTTCTGATAGCCCGTTTAAAAGTCACTTTATACAATTGCGATTGCCAGAACCGATTACCGTGCCAGCTCAAACTGCAGCAATCATAGATAACAGAATAGACAATGCAACTATTCAATTGGCAAATGTATATGGCGACTCTATAGACTCATTAATGGCAGCAATAACATTTACTCCAAAGGGCAATAGGAATGCAGTTGTTCTGAGAGCGCAAATTAATCTTGATCGCACAAAAAAGTTATTAACCTTCATATTCCCATCATTGAATGCACTTGGAGTAACTGAAATCGAAAAGAATGGAAAATTAGAAATTACGCAACGAGATTGCTCACCCGAAGAGCTATGCCCTAAACTAATGATTCCGGAATCATTTGACATTTGGCTGCCTGTGATCAAGCCCGGTCTTAACCAAACAAAGAGTGCGCCTAAATAATACAATTTTAGGCAATAAAAAGCTGAATTTTATAACTATTAATTTATAGGCTGGGGGTTTTATATACTCAATATTATCATTATTGATGATCACTATTGATATGTAGCGGACATTCAATTTCTAGTACTATTCGACTGGTCATGGCCGGCCCAAGTCGATGACGACTCAAATTTACACGCCGAAAAGCCGCCATTCGTCGAATTGAAGGGCTAAGAATTTCGCCGACATCATCAAGGACCGGTAATTGGCCGACTGCCGGAACCCACGAAGGGCTGCTTCGTAGAAGCGAAACCCGAAAAACGATGTTTGGGCGAGCGGCCGCTTTGGAGAAGCGCGATAGTCAAAAATGGGTCGTCAAGCGACCGTCCGTTCTTCAGATTCATCGCCGGAAAGCCGTCATTGAATTCCGGTGCCTGAATATTGAGATCATGCGGTCGGTTCCGTTCCATCGTCTTGATTCCCAAACATAGCTGGTAACTGTACCTCAAAAATTCTTTGCATAAAACCCTAGTGCCATGACTTAGGGTTTCAACTGGGCTTTTGCCTGCCAGTCATAAACAATGCGCTCCAACTATTCCAGGTCAGGAGCGGGTTTCAATGCGTTGCAAAAAGCGGCTTTTGTTGATTCTACTGTGTTTGCCATGGTCAGTGTTGGCTGATTTAGATGGAGAGCGGACGGCTTTGGCCAATCTTATTCATGAACTGAATGCTTTGGAACCGCTCATCGCTGAAGCGCAGGCTCAAGCGGATCAGGCGGGAAGGTTGCAATTTCAATACGACTGGTTGCGGCTGGATATTGAACGCATCAAGCTGGGTATACAAGAGCACCTGACCGCACCTCGGCAGGCTCGCAGTTTTCCGCCACTGAAAGGCGATTACCGGCGTTGAGCTTGGCAGCATGACGAATACCCAGCTCTCGGCCTTTTCGCATGCCACTGGTGGTGCAGTGCCAGGCCACTTGGTGCTGGCGATCGCCGGAGTGCTGGCGGTGATTTATCTGATCTGGTTAGCCTGGTTGGCCCATGCGCAACTGGTGGCCTGGCAAACCGGCCAAGCGGTGTTTTATGACCTGCTGTTGACCATCCTGCGCGGCGGCGTGATCGCGTTGTTGCTCGGTTTCTTAGTCCGTTAATGCCTGAATCATCTGAGGAGTTCATCATGTTAAAACGCTTACGACACACTTTGTTTTCTCAATTTCTCGTGTTATCAGCTTGTTTGACGTCGCTCAGCGGCAATCTGTATGCTGCATTACCCACGGCGGTGGCGCCCAGTAATGCCCCGAAAGCCGGCGACTGGCTGACCTTGATCAAAGGTTATGCCAAAGATGCCGGTTTGGTGATCGGGTTGGTATTGGCGGTGGTGGCTTTTTTGTGGATTGCCTGGATAACGATCTCCAAATTCAACGAAGCCCGCACCGGCCGAGCCGAATGGGGCGAGGTGGGCTTGACCGCCGTAGTGGCGGCCGGCGTGATGATCTTCATCAGTTATCTGCTCACCGAGGCGTCAAAGGTCATTTAAGCATGGACGATTCCAGCGAAACCTTGGCCGATCGCCTCAATCAGGAGCCGGTCATCTTCAGAGGCAGCACACATTCCGAGTTAGGGCTGATTTTGCTGTTGGCCACGCTGTTCTGGTTGCCGGTCAGTTTGCTGATTGCTGCCTGTTTGGGCGCGCCGGCCATGGGCCTGGGCTTGACAATGGTCGGCGTATTAGGGACGATCGTGTTCGGTTCGACCTGGTTTCAACGTATCAAGCGCGGCCGGCCGGATTATTACTACCAGCATCGCTTGATGATTATCCTGCATAGATTCGGGTTGCGTAAAACCCGGCTGATTCTACGCAGTGGTGTTTGGGATCTGGGCCGCACGGTATCATCCTCACTGGTTAGAACGACGTGATGCGTTATCACGATGTGAATAGCCGGTTAGTGGCGCATATCCATACCCTGCGAGCCGTGATTGTCGGCTTGATGGTGCTGATATTACTGCTGGGTTATGCCTGGCATGCCGCCCGCAGCGATATCCGGATTCACATTCCACCGGATCTGCGTTCGGGAGCAGTGGTCAAAGCCGGTGATGTCGCTCCAGCCCATGTTTATGCCTTTGCGGCTTACATCTTCCAGCAGCTCAATCACTGGGACCGCGATGGCGAAACCGATTACGGCCAGCAGATTTTCCGCATGGCGGCCTATTTAACCCCGGATTTTCGCGAATACCTGAGCAACGATTTAGCCATTCGCGGCAAACGCGGCGAATTGGCAGGCCGGGTGCGTTCGATTCAACCGGTGGCCGGTCGCGGTTACGAAGAACGCCGGGTCGAAGTCATCGATCCCAACACCTGGCTGGTCTGGCTAGATTTTACCATTCAGGAAACCGTGCGCGGCATGGACGTCAAACAAGTGCACATTCGCTATCCGTTAACGGTGGTGCGTTACGACGTCGATCCGGAGCTCAATCCCTGGGGACTGGCATTAAGCGGTTTTGCCGGCGACGGACCGACGCGTATTCAAGCCCAGGAAGAGACTGCGGCTGCTGACGAGTGAGGCTGAGCGGATGAAAACGACTAGCCAACTGCTTTCCATCAAACTCAGGTTACTAGGCGCTTTGTTATGCTTTGGCATCGGTTGCAGTCAACCGACTTGGGCCGATACGGGCGTGGAACGGTTGTTTTGGGATAAAGTGCCGCTGCGCATCACCTTGCCGGTGGGCCAGGAACGTTTGGTGAGCTTTCCAGGCGACGTTCGGGTGGGTATTCCGCAGCCCTTGGCGAGCAAATTACGCACGCAAAGCCATGCCGGTACCATCTATTGGTTGGCCAAAGAGGTGTTTGAGCCGCAGCGCATTGAAGTGCGTGATTTGAAGGGGCAGGGCATTGTATTGATCGATCTGAGTGCCGGGCAGTCACCGGGTTTGCCGGACAATCCGATTGAAATTCTATTCAAACCCGGCCAACCTTCACCGGTTGTAGGCTTGTTAAGCGCGGATTCGGATTCAACACCAGCGACCGGTAAGCAAAAATCAAAACAAGGTAAACAATCGAAAACCGCAGGCCTCGTGGCATTGACCCGCTTCGCGGCCCAGCAGCTCTATGCGCCGGCCCGCTTGTTAAAAGCCAACCCGGCGATACAGCGGGTGTCGGTCAGTCAAACCCCCATCGAACATATGCTGAGAGGAGAAAGTTTAAAAGCGACGCCGATGGCCAGCTGGCGCAGCGGCAAATTGTATGTCACGGCACTTGAAATCAAAAACACCGGCCCGGATCCGATCGATCTCGATCCCCGCCAATTACGCGGCCAGTGGCGGGCGGCGACGTTTCAGCATAGCCATTTGCATCCGGCTGGTAGCGAAGCCGATACCAGTGCCGTGTATCTGGTGTCGGACCGGCCCTTTCACGAGGCACTTTGAGATGGGCGCGAACCGGCTATTACCCATCATTGCCGGGCTTATCTTAGTCATGATGGTGGTGGTCGGCGTCAAGACCAGCCGGCAAGCCTCGGAGCCGGTGCACCTGGCCGCGGTACCGCAAGTCAGTCGTCCGGATGTAGATTCACCGGCCGACACCATACGCACACTGACCGCCGAAGTCGCCAATATCAAAAGCGAAAGCGAAAAATTGCAGATGCAAAATGAGGCCTTGCTCAAACAGCGCGATGAAATCGAGACTCGAGTCAAAGCCGAACTGCAATCGCAACTGGCCCAGGATGCCCAGCAACAGGCCAATGAAGCGGTCAGCCAGCTGGCGCAGCAAGTCGACTATTTTAAAAGCCGGCTGGATCAACTGAGTATTTCAGCCAGTCAAAGGCTGGCGGAGTCCGGTAATGATATTCCGATCGGTTTTGGCATCAGCGCTGACGACGGTTTGCTGGCATTCGAATCCCCGTTAATCTGGATCGAACCCTTGGGCACCACGAGTGACGACAAAAACCAACCGATACTTCAGAATGCTGCCGATAGCGCAGAGCGTTTGTTGCACGGTGGTCAACAAGCTGCAGGCACTACAGAAGCCTATCTCACAGAATCAGCAAGCGCCTTAACCGAACCGGATCGCCCGGTCTATACCGTACCGCGTAATGCCACGTTAATCGGCGCTACCGGCATGACCGCCTTGATTGGCAGAATCCCCATTAAAGGCACGATCGAAGATCCGTTTCCGTTCAAAGTGATCGTCGGCCGCGATAATTTGGCTGCCAACGGCATCGAAATGCCCGGCTTGGACGGGATTGTTTTCAGCGGCAAAGCCGCCGGCGACTGGACCTTATCGTGTGTGCGCGGCGAAGTAGTGTCGGCGACTTATGTCTTTGCCGACGGCACAATACGCACTGTGTCGTCTGACGACAATAGTCTGAGCCGGGATAAACAATTCTCAGGCACAGGGACTAATAATGCATCGCGCACCTTGGGCTGGATTTCAGATCGGCGCGGGATTCCGTGCGTGACCGGCACTCGCATAAGCAACGCCGCCAGCTATTTGTCCGGACGCATACTGGCCTCGGCCGCCGAAGCCGCCGCCGGCGCATTCAGTCAGAGCCAGGTGACTAACAGCATTTCGGCCGCCCAGGGTGTGGCGACGTCGGTGATCACAGGCGATGCGGCGCAGTATGCCGGCGGCAAAGCTTTGGCCGGCGGGGCCGCGGAAATCGGCGAGTATTTACGCGAGCGCGCCGCACAATCGTTTGATGTGGTGTATGTCGATACCGGTTCGGAACTGGCGGTGCATATCGATGTGGCCTTGCCGATCGATTATGAACACAACGGCCGCAAAACCCAGTACGACTTGGCCGAAAACGAGGTGGAAGATGAGCTGGATTAAGCGTTTTTCAGTTGGTTTGTTGGCCGTATCTATGCTTGGTTTACTCAGCGGCTGTGCCACCGGCGATAAAGAAAGTATCCTGCCGCAGGACGGGCCGACCATGAAAGAAGTGTATCAACGGCATTTTCCCAAACTTTCGGGCGATGCCGCTGAGTCCGTGCTTTCGGCTTCGATCAAGCCTTACCGTTCGAATGAGATAACGAGCGAACTTCCGAAAGAACGTGTAGACACGGATAGAATTCTAGGTTCAGCACCTTATATACAGGCTGCCAAACAGGGTCTTCAGCAGCAGTTTCCCCGGCTGAAAAATCCCACCCTGATTTTGTATGTGTTTCCGCATCTCAGTCGCGATGGACAGACACCGGTCCCGGGCTACGCCACCGGCTTCAGTTTTTATGAGACGATCGAGTTCGCCTTGCCGGGCGAAGCAGAGGCGGGTTACTGATGGCTTGGTTTAGAACATTACTGACCCGGCAACAGAGGGATTTCGAGCACTATCAACGCCGGGCCACCGACAAACCGCCCACCGAACGGCGCATCCGCCAAGCATACGAACGGCCGACCTCGTTTACCAATTTGCTGCCCTGGCTGGAATACCTGCCGGCTTCCCAATGTTTTTTGCTCGATGACGGTTACAGTGTCGGTGCACTTTTTCGGATTCACACCGTCGGAACAGATGCTCGCAGCGAGGTGTTCTTAAGCGATCTGCGAGATAAACTGCAAACGGCATTGATTTCGTTACCCGAAGAGCTAGAAAATCCCTGGATCCTGCAGTTATTCGTGCAGGATGAACCCCATCTTACCGATCTGGTCGAAGAGATTCGCCGCTATGCCCAGCCGCGTGCCCGCCGTAGCCGATTCAGCGAAAGCTACTTTAACGTGTTGGAACAGCATCTGGCAGCCATCTCTCGCAACGGCGGATTGTTTGACGATCAATTAGTCACCGGTGGCCCGTGGCGTGGTCAACGACGCATAGTTAGAGCGACCTTATATAGGCGGCGAAAAGTCGGTCGGCCCGCGTATGCTGATTATCACATCTCGCCGGCGGATGAGCTCAACGATGTGGCGGATAAATTGACGACGGCGTTATTGACCGCCGGTATCCGGTCCAGCCGCTGCACCGGGCAGGATCTCTATGACTGGCTGTTCCGCTGGTTCAATCCCAAGCCTGTGATCACGGATGGTGACACGGAAGCCCTGTTAAAACTGGCGCCTTATCCCGGGGATGGCGACATGCCGTTCGGGCATGACTTTGCCGAGCGCTTGATGTTGGGCATGCCGCATTCCGATGCCCAGCGCGGTCACTGGTGGTTTGATGGCCTACCGCATAAAGTCATCACCGTGCAGGGGTTACGTCATATCCCGGCGACTGGTTTATTCGGTGCCGAACGCCAGGTCGGGGAGCATCGCTTTGCCCTGTTCGACCGGATGCCGGAAAACACCGTGTTGAGCATGACCCTCACCGTCAAAGCCCAGGATGCCGTGCGTAACCACTTGGCGCAAGTCCAGCGTGGTGCGGTGGGCGATTATCCAGAAGCCAAACTGGCGGCGCGCGATGCCGATAAGGCGCAGATGGAGATCGCCCGCCACAATAAATTGTTTCCGGTGCAACTAGCCTTTTATGTACGAGGCGATACCGAAGCGGCCTTGCACCAACACATCAACCAGGTGCATTCCTTGTTGCTGGCCAATGGTCTGCAACCGATCCGGGAAGCCGACGATGTGCTGGCGCTGGACAGTTATCTACGTAATCTGCCCATGGCTTACTGCGCGGTGCATGATCAACGCGAAGCCCGGCGCTCGAGGCTGATGTTTTCCAAACATGCCGCCAATCTGGCGCCGGTTTATGGCCGCAGTACCGGCACCGGCCATCCGGGCTTTGTGTTTTTCAATCGCGGCGCCGAACCGTTAGTGTTCGATCCTTTACACAGCGAGGACCGCAAAAAGAACGGGCATGCCCTGATCATTGGTCCTACCGGGGCCGGAAAGTCGGCAACCTTGGTGTATTTGATTTTACAGATGATGGCCATTTATCGGCCGCGGATTTTTATCATCGAGGCCGGCAATTCCTTTGGGCTGTTGGGGCAGTATCTGCACGCGCACGGCGTCAGTCTGAATCAAGTGACCCTGGCGCCGAATGTCGATGTCAGTTTGCCTCCGTTCAGTGATGCCTTAAAGCTGCTGGACCAGCGGTCACAAACTGTTGGCAGTTCAGCTCATAATGAAAATACTGACTGGCTGAGCGATGAACTGGACAACGAAACAGTCGATGGCGATGAACAGGAAGACGACAGTGAGGCAGAGGACGACCCGGATAGCGATGATGCCGCGCGCGATTTGCTGGGGGAAATGGAAATTGCCAGCCGCATCATGATTACCGGCGGCGATTCGCGCGAAGATGAGCGCATGACTCGGGCCGACCGCTTGCTGATACGCAATGCCATTTTACGGGCGGCGAAAACGGTATTCGACGCTGGCCGTGAGCAGGTGTTGACGCAAGATGTCTCTCAAGCCTTGCGCGATTTGCCGGGGTTGTCGGCACAACGGCAGGAGCGGGCGGTGGAAATGGCCGACGGCATGAGTTTGTTTTGTCATGGTTTGGCCGGACATTTTTTTAACCGGCCCGGCAGCCGCTGGCCCGCGGTAGATGTGACCATCGTCGATATGGGGATTTTAGCCCGGGAAGGTTACGAAGACCAATTGACGGTGGCATATATCGGCCTGATGAATCATATCCACGATTGTGTGGAACGCCATCAAAACGATGCCCGTCCGACACTGGTGATCACCGATGAAGGCCATATCATAACGACGAATCCGTTGTTATCGCCCTATGTCATCAAGATCGTCAAAATGTGGCGCAAGCTCGGAGCCTGGTTCTGGATCGCTACCCAAAACCTGGACGATTTTCCACATGCCAGTAAACGCATGCTGAATATGCTGGAATGGTGGCTGTGTCTGGTGATGCCCAAGGAGGAGGTGGAACAGATTAGCCGCTTCAAGGATTTGAGCGCCGAACAAAAGGCGATGTTGCTGGCAACGCGCAAATCGCCCAAACAGTATACCGAAGGCGTAGTACTGACCGATGAACGGGCCTTGCTATTACGGAACGTGCCGCCGCCGTTGGCTCTGGCTTTGGCTATGACCGAAAAAGACGAAAAAGCGCGTCGGCACCAGATCATGCAGGAAAAGGGCTGTTCCGAGTTGGAAGCCGTGAATGTGGTGGCTGAAGAACTCAGCCGGATGCGTGGATGACCATCATGAACGGCTCAATATACTCAATTTCAAAGATCGGTAGAGGCCTAAGCATGGGACTGCTGATGGTCTGCGCTTTGTCGACAGTCGCCCAGGAACTCCCGAGTGCTCAGGATAAACCCGTGATTGAAGTAATCGTCAGTGATGCGGGTAGGGTGATAGGGCTGGCGAATCTGCGTCAACAAGGCTACGACGTCAAACTCTACAATCTGGATGCGCCCAAACAGTTGTTTGCAGATTTAAGCCAAAATTTACCGGCCAATCAGGAAGCAGCCAAACGCACGCTGGAACAACGCATGCAACAGTATGGCCGGCAAGCGTTGCAACAGCGGTTGATAGCCGCGTATCAAGGTCTGTTCGTCGCCATTCAATACCAGGTCGATCGCTATCCTGCCGTGTTATTCGATCAAGGACAAGCGGTTGTCTATGGCGTCACCGACTTGCAGCAGGCCCTGGGTTTCTATCGACAGTGGCAAAGCGGTTTAGGCCAATGAATCAGCGGTCATTTCGGATTAACAGGTACGTAATCGCCATCAGTATCACGGTGCTGTTGAGTGGCTCGGCACTTGCTGACGATTGCATCCAGTTACGAGTGGTTGGGGTCTGCATCTGGATACTCTGCACGCCGTATGGCTGCGATATCGACATTACCCCGAAAATCGGTCATTTCAATCCGGATGTATTGGTGAAAGTGACCAATCCGCAAGGCATAGAACGGGTTGAAGATCGGCGGCGCAGCGATACCCACAATCGTAATCACAACAACCTGATTCAACAGGATGCGGTGGCGGTGGGTCATCCTTTGACTGGACGGCTTTATTGCCCGTCCAATACCTCGGCGGGTTCGCCTTACTTTGTGTCCAATCTCGATAAACCTTCCTGGCGTTGGGGCGGTCTGGATGCACTAAATCCGGTCGCCTGGGTGCCGGGACTTCGGGAAATCGGGCGTTGGCCGCTCAACCATTGGGGGCATGTTTATCCGCGAACCGGCTGGACTTTACAAGCGGAAGCCCCCAAGGCGGCCGCGGTGGTGGCGCAGCGAGTGGGTGACATTATTACCCGCGATGGCCAGCCGCACCTGTATCGCAGTATCCTGGGACAACGCTTGTTTGTCGATGATCAAAAACTCACCTGGTCACCCGGCAGCCTGATCGAGAACAGTAATGAAGCCGGCTGGTGGCAACCGACCGCGCCGAAATTGGAGCAATGCTTACTGTTCGGCGTCAACGATGTGCTGGATATTCGCGGCTGGGGTGGCGGTCGCGTGGCAGAAGACGGGACTTACACGCACGCACTCTGGCGCCCCTATACCTGTTGTGAAGTCAAAGCCGGTGCGTTGATCGTGATCGATTTCATGCCGTATCCCAGTCCTACCGTGACCAATTGAGCAGAATGGCCATGCGATTAGCGATCGTTCATCTATCCATACTCGGCTCAATGATGGTCTTCAATGCGCCGCTGGGTGCGGTCCCGTTGGCCAATAGCGATAACAGCGATTTTTACTATGAAATAGGCGGTGCTCGCTCGATTTCGGTGCCGGCCAATACCCAAGTCAATACCTACGCCATCAACGGTGCGCTTGAATACGGTTTGGGTTACAGCTGCGGAAATTTTGATCCTACCCTAGGTGTGGCGAATCTGCTCAATGGCTTGCAACAAACCGGCAACAATCTAATCAACGGTGCGGTCGGCGCGGTGCAAGCGGCTATTGGCGGTTTACCGGCTTTAGTGTTACAGCGCATCGATCCGGGATTGTATGATTTGTTCCAAAATGCCGTGATCCGGGCGGAAGCGGTGATTGCACTGGCCAACAAGACCTGCGAAGACTATGAACAAGAAATTCGCCAAGGCCAAAACCCCTATGCCGATTGGGGCGATTTATCGAAAATAATCGATTGGAAAGTCCAGATGGGCAAAAATGGCTACGGCAGTGCTAAAGTCGATGTCGTGCAGGCCAAGCAAAACGTGCAAAAAGCCAATGGCCAGAACGGTATTCCGTGGATAGGCGGTAAAAAAGCCGGTGGGGTAAAACAAGCGGCTATCCAGGTGACCCATGATAGCGTAACGGCTGGTTATAACCTGACTTTGAATCGTCAGGCCAATGACAGCTCGGCACCTAAAAAGTCAAAAAGTACGCCGCGGCTGGTGGAAGTGTTCGCCGATCCGGGCAAGGCCTCGCAATGGGCGGTCGATGTGTTGGGTGACGTCCATATCCGTACCCACGACAATCATCCGGTTGAAACCATTCCTGGATATGGTCTTTTGCCCAAAGTCGAAAAAGACATGCAGAGTATTCAAAAGGATTTAACCGATTTGGTGTCCGGCAAAACCCGAGCGACGCTGGCTAATCTGGAAAACGTTTCCAGCGATGCCGTGTTGATTAACGGCGATGTCATTGCCGCAATCAAAACCCTGAAACCTTCCGAACGAGTGGTGGCTGTCAGCAAGCTGGCTTCGGAGGCTGCAATGACCCGCACCGTGGAAAAAGGCATGTTGATTCGGCGCCTGTTGCTAACCGCCAGTCGCGAACCCAATCTTAGTGCCACCGAGGCTACGACGGCCATTCAAGCGTCCATTGACCAGCTAGATCGTGATATCGATGATGTGTTGTTCGAACGGAAAATTCATAACGAACTGGCCTCGAAAACCTCTGCTTTGTTATTGGCTTTACAACGGCGACAGACCGAACGCGGCCGGGCCTATCAGCGTTCCGCCGGTTCCGATGAAGCGATCTTGCAAGATGGGGCCATCACGCCATGAGGGGTAATCGACAACCAGATAACCGTCGCAGTGATGGGTTTGTTCGCGTGCTTTTTGTCGTCACAGCGGCTGTTGTTGTGCTGGTCTTACTGTTCTCACAAATCTTTTCCAGCTGGGACAGCCTGGCATGTGCCATGGAAGCCAGTAAGCTTGGCCTCACCCTGTGGCGGCTGTCGTTATTTTTATTGTTGATCGGCGGCTGGTCGGTTTTTACGGATGAGTATGCCGATTGGGTTGGTTTGACTCTCGAACAAACGGCCAGTCTTAAAGCCTATCGTTGGCGGATGGCGGTGTGGCTGTTGGTGATGGAGGCTCTGTTTTGCCAAACGCTGTGGCTGGGCTTTGCCCGGACACTGGTAGAGATGGGGGGCTGGTCGACATGAGCGTATCCAGTTATTTGGAAATCTATCTGACCCAGTTTGGCTGGTCGCTGTATGGCCTGTTGTGGGACATTCTGGTGCAAACCGGCCTGGCCTATTTACCGTTTATTGCCATGTTGCTGCGCAATATCGCAGAACCCATCAAAAGTCAGGAAGCCAAGGATGCCTCCAGCACCTCGTTACGCAGGATCGAGATCGATCTTATCAGTATGTTTACGGTAATTGTGTTGGCGGTTCAGCCGGTTTTGACCATTCAAACCACCGGCTTAAGCGTCAGCAAAGCCTGCGCGAATGGCAAAGCCGTCGCAGGAGGTAACACCGGGACCACTTATGACAGCACGTTTACCCAGGCGGCTTTGGGTGGCGTCAGTGCCAAGATTCCGATCTGGTGGTACGGGGTATTGGCGGTGACCGGCGGTATCGATGATGCGGCGATTGTCGGCATCCCCTGCAGTGCCGATCTGCGGTTGACTTCTTTTAAAATCAGCAACGCCCGCATCAAAGACCCGCAGTTGAGACAGCAGACCCGCTTATTTTTTAACGATTGCTATGCGCCCGCCATGGCAGCGTTTTTGGATAATGCCCAAAGCTTGCCGAACAATCTCGCATCTGACGATGTAGGCTGGTTGGGTTCGACTTTTATGCTGAACGGGGCTTATCAAACCCTGCGCGCCAGTACCAACATGCCGGGATTTCGTTACGACAAAAACCGCGATATGGAATATAACCCGGCAGTGTATCTGCCTAAGGACGGCAAGCCGACCTGTGCGCAATGGTGGACCGGACAAGGGCATGTCAACAACATCGGCTTGCGAGATGCGTTAATTGGCCAGATCGACGTCTCTTATCTGACCGATTTTAAAACCACAGTCGCTGCTTTAGCCGGCAAGTCCAAACAAGCCGTCGAAGATATCGCGCTGAAAACGCTGATCGCACGCGAGGAAGGGTACTTCAATGGCCTGCGCGATCTCAATCAGTACAACGATCCCAGTATGGCCAATGTCGGTAATTCCGTCGCCGCCACGTTGGGTAGCCTGGTCGAAGCAATGTCCTTTTATCCGGCGATGTACATGATGAAAGCGGCTGCGCCCATCATCCAAGCGGCGATTCTGATGCTGATTTACGGCTTGATGCCGTTTTATTTTCTGTTTTCAGCGTACGACATCAGCAAGGTGGTGCTTATGTCCATTGTCGTGTTTTCCGTCAAGTTCTGGACCGTGTTGTGGGCCGTTGCCCACTGGTTGGACAATCATTTGTTAACCGCCATCCAACCCGCTTGGTTTCAACTGCAAGATGCCGCCAGCCAAAACAATCTCATCGTATCAATGGTGGTAGATTTTGTGACTGCTGGAATGTTTGTGGTGGTGCCGCTGTTTTGGTCGGGCGTGCTGGGATGGGCGGGGTATCGGGTTGGGAGTGAAATGATGAGCAGTGTACACCGGATGAGAGACAACGCTGGCGCAGCAGGGATGGCGGGAGGCGCTGTCGTAGCGAAAGCAGGTGGAAAAATTATCAAATAGCTGTCATTAGATTATCCACGAGATGTGTTTATGAATATTAAGTCGGGATTCTGTTTTATCTTGGTCCTCATTGTAAAACTGTCCATGACTCGGGCGGAAGCCAATGATCCTTCGCTCGAAGCGTTGCTGAAGCAACAGGTGGCCATTAATGAAGGCGTGCAAATACAGCAAATTCTGCCGGTGGAACTCGATGATCGTGTGGCAGGCCTTGAAAAGGCCGTGTTGTGGACGATCATCGGGTCGACCTATTGGCGCAATCAGTTGAGTATCTTAGCGAACCGGGCAGGGCACATGAAAGTTCTCGTCACGGTTCCAGTTCAAGGCATGGTCATTGGATTTGGACCGGTAAAGCCGGATCGCACGCTGGTAGTCGAAACCAGGATTAGCGGTCCGAACGATCCTTTGTGCTGCCCGTCGCAGGTCAAGGGACTTTATTTTCGCTATCGGGCAGAGCGGTTATTAGCCGTTGAGTCCGATCCGGAGTGATCGGTTATGAATGCCAGGCGAATGTTCGTGTTGGGGATATTGCTTTCAACACTGGTGTGGGCGGCATCCGAATACAGCGATTACTTGGCTGCGCTGAGCGCAAAAGAGTCCGGTAACAACCCAACCAGTGTGAATTCATACGGTTTTTTAGGCAGCTATCAAATGGGCGAAAGCGCTTTGATCGATGCGGGGTACTATCAACAAGATTCGACGCCTAACGTCAACGATTGGCAGGGTGTCTGGACAGGCAAGGACGGTATTTACAGTAAAGCCGATTTTTTGGCCAATGCCGCCGGGCAAACGCAAGCCATCAGCGATTACAACAGTAGACAATGGCGCAGCATACAAACCTTAGGTTTGGACAGTTACGTGGGCCAAACAATCGGTGGCATTCTGATGACAGAATCAGGTCTGTTGGCAGGCGCTCATTTGGTGGGGGTAGGTGGGCTTCAATCGTTTTTAAAATCCAATGGCACCGTGGTGCCCAGTGATGCCAATCACACTGCAATTACCCAGTATATTGCGGCTTTTAATGGCTTTAACATCGCAGCGATTACAGGCAATACGACTTCTGGCGGCAATGGTGTTAGCGGAATTCAAAATCCACACGCCGGTCAACCTCAGACATCGCCTTCGACCGCTCTTGCCTCTGGCGCTGGGGGCATAAGCTTTCAGAATATCAAAACGGCGATTCAATCGATCATCGCCATTCTGCTGTTTTTATGGATGGCCTTTGTGACCTGGGGACAATTCAAATTATGGGGCGATAATGGTATCTCGATGATGGGGATGCAGACCAATATTTTCAGAGCGAGCGCCGTGATGCTGTTACTGATGTTTATTTTTATGACGTAGACTTCCTGCCAAATCTGGAAGTGGTCAATAAAGACCACCTTCCCGATAACCATCATCCCATTTTCCAGTAGCGTAATTGTAGGCGGTGCCTCCCCATTTAGCCTCGAAATCCTGTTCAACTTTATCTACCAAGCCTATCCGAATAACTAAAATAAACCCGATAAGATAAACAAAGCCACTCGCCAACTGTTCGATGATGGGTGCGAACAGTATGACTGCTATAAGTAAGGTTCCTGCACACCAAAAGGCTACTTTATTCCTAATCAATTGCCTTGCATGTTTCAATATCACTCGGTGAATGGCGCCGATCAGCAATTTGCATTGAATGCGCCGGGTGATACCCAATCCCAGCAGGGTCGGGATCAATAGACTGACTGCAACTATCATAGAAAGACAACCGGCAATACCCAGATTGACAATCCATTTGATGCTGTTGCCGGCATCGAAAATCAATCCCATCACCAGCGGGAAAGTCGCTATGCCGCCGAAAAGCGTCAGCCACTTGCCGACACTATTTAGCCAGAACAACGCCTTGTCAGTGAAAAATGCCGTGTGGCTATTCCGTTGCATGTTGCTAAGCACGGTGTTCAATCGATAAACCGCCGTCAGCAGACAGAGGGGTAAAACAATGGCCAAGATGAATAAATATGTTTCCATAATGCCCTCCGATGTAAAAAATGCAGGCGCTTATGAGATTTGCAGTAGCGGGTCCAGGTTTGCTTAAGAGCAAAGATAACGGTCTGGATCAGTTGATTTGATCTAGCCTAGCAAAAGAATGTATTTGCTGTCTATCGTTAACTCGGGTTTAAGCATTCCAGATCGGAAGCTAAGCACGTTCATCAAAAAATCTAAACGCCAAACTTAGTGTTTTTGCTATCGCGCAGCGATTGGTATTCATTATCATGGTGAATCGTTGAGTTACGCTGGGCTCAATATCGGGCCTATCCGATCGATTCGATATGAGCATGACAAAAACGCTTGAATTCAATAAAACCGTTATCTCGATTTGCGTTGGTTTCGAAAGCTGCGAGCACTTCTGATGCTAAAACTGGGGTGGTTTAAGCAACCGATCAAAAAGCTACCTGCCGCGCGGCAACTTGATGGGTTGAGCGAGATTCCTCATTTGTTGCCGATACAAACTGCGGACGAACTATTGACACCTCATCACTGTTTTTTGGTTCAAATTGAAGAATTGGCAGGTTTGGCCAAAGAGCCTTTCAACTGCTTTTATTTAACCGCAATTCAACGCTTTGCCCGTTTCGTTCAACAATTGCCCGCTTCCGAAGTACATCATCATGCAGGCCCTGGCGGTATGTTGATGCATACTTTGGAAGTCAGTGTGGTTGCACTGAAAGTGCGCCGGTCTTATTTATTGTCCGAAACAGGTGGGGCTGAAGAGATATCGGCAAAACAAGATTTATGGACCTATGCAGTTTTTTTGGCGGCATTGTGTCATGACTTGGCTAAAGTGGCGGTCGATCAAGCCGTCACTCTATTTGATCTAAATCGCCAAGCACAAACATGGGATCCCTGGAATCAGTTTATGGACGAGCAAGGCATTGGTTATATTGCTGAGTTTTTGCCTAATCGGCTCTATCGGCTGCATGAAAAAGCCACACCTTTATTGACCAACAAAATCATTCCACCACAGGGGATGCGCTGGTTAACCAGCGATCGTGGCATTTTTGCTCGCTGGTTGGCCAGTGTTTCCGGCGATCTTGAAAATGCCGGAAGTCTGGGCCAGATCGTCAGCATCGCTGATAGCCAATCCGTGGCGGCCAATTTAGGTGCCGATGACAGGCGCATGCCTGCCGTGAAAACCATACCCCTGCATGAGAAAATGCTGACCGCCTTGCGGTATTTATTGGCGGAAGGAACCTTGCCATTGAACCGAAACGGCGCCGCTGGATGGATACAAGGCGAATATTGCTGGATGGTCAGCAAAAGAACCGTGGATGCGGTTCGGGAACATTTGACCCGCGAAGGCCATGCCGGGATTCCGACGAAAAATAGCCGGCTATTCGATCTATGGCAGGAACATGCGGTGCTCATCCCTAACGGTGACAAAGCTATCTGGACGGCACGCATATCAGGCGAGGGTTGGTGTAACGAATTGACCCTGATCAAAATTCCACTGGCCAAAATTTGGACCAATCCGGCGCGAAGGCCTGAGCCGTTTGAAGGCGGCATCAGTGTCATTGAAAGCAAGCCGTCAGTAGACGACCAAACAACCGACGTAACCCCAATCGATTCACAACCCACACCTTTTTCAACTTTGGCTGTGGAGAACATTGAAAGCGACAATGCGGAAATAGATTCAAATGAGGGGAACATTCTGGTGCCTAGTCCTAAAACCGGTAACGAGCCGTTCTCTCGCAGGCATCCCGATACAGATTCCTCTGAGCAAACCAATAGCGCTGACTCCTCAAAAGAATCAACCGGTCCGGTCGATGGCTTTTTTGCATGGCTACAAAACGGTATTCGCCAAGGCATTATCAAAACCAATCAACCCAAAGCCCGCGTGCATGCGGTCAAAGAAGGAGTTGCCTTAATGACACCCGGCATTTTCCAGGATTATGCGGTGTTTAAAGAAGGTGATTCCTCAAATTGGTTAGATATCCAGAAAAAAGTCTTGAAAAAGAACTGGCATGTCAGAGACGGGCTGGGTTTGAATGTCGTGAAATATCAGGTCAGCGGCGCCAGTAAATCAACTACCGTCAATGCTATTCTGTTTGAAGATATTACAATTGTGTTCGGTGCTGGATCAGCACCGGCCAGCAATCCGCATTTGCAAAAAGCGCCCTGATTTCAGAGTAATGAATTATCTTATTGGGATTTGTAATCTCTCAGTGTATTGGTAACGATTCAGAGGCAGTGAGATAAATGGCTAAAGCGCTAAAGTGTTTTAAATTTTCAGTGAACGAACATTGGGTTTCTGAGCCCATGTCACCTGTTAATAAAGCATTTACCTTTTAACGGCCCCTATGCATCGCAGGAAGAGCGCCGTAAAAAATCATCAAAATGATTTCTGCATTCGATCCTTCAGTTGTTGAAAGAGATAAATTTCAATTTTCAGTCTTATTACCCCGATCAAGCAATCGGTTGCTTTAATCCATATTGACGTTAGTAATGTTGCTGACTTGAAGCAGGATACTGATCATTTTCTACTAGACATAGCAGACGCTACCACATTTTAAATGTTCGATTAAAACAACTTGAGGTTTAATACCTCCACAAGCACATCTGTTGCCCATCGTTCGCCGTTTATCGCCTGCGCTCTTTTGCACGATTCGGACATGGAAACCAATTGATAATCTACGCTATCATCAAAGTCAAAGTAACTCTCGGCAGCTTTTGCAAATCGTATATTCCAGTAAGCGACCCCCTGGTCGAAGCGGATTTTTATCGCCTTGCCTGAGTCGAACTTAACAATTAGTTTCCTATGATGCGGAATATCTTTATTGCTATCGAAGATATTTAGCATCACCTTGGTATTTAGCTTTTTACCGATCCATTTTTGAGCAAAGGTTTCAAATTCATCTCTTTTTGCCCAGTCATGATGAGCCCGGTTTCCGTTTCGGTCTCGCGTCTTGAACAACGTATTCACCGTAAAGTGATTAATATTTGGGTTCTTTTCAAAAACGGGCTTAAACAAGGCAGTCAAAAGCGATACAGCGGCAGGATTCTGGATATATCGATCAGAATAAATAACTTCTGTGACCTCACCACTCTCCCATAAGGTACTTAACTCTTCATGTTGCCTGATGATTAGCTCCCAAAATTTGGAGCCAAAATTGTTTAGATCACCGTTAAGTTCCGAGCAGATTTCAATATCGAAAACCGACGTTTCGGTTTTCTCCATCCAGCGAGATGCATCAAGCTCTGTTACTTCGGTTGAAACATTTGCTAGTGTTTCAACAACGATTTCCCCTCGTTGATGCCATGAAGGGCCTGGAAACACCGCATCTGAAAGCTTAGAAGCAATTGTGTAGACGGCTTCGCCTTTTACGACTTGTGCGACAATAGGATTTTCGTCACCGACTGCGCTTTTGAAAAAACGTGCTCCAACAGCGGACAAGCGGTAGAGATCATGTTGCAGGTCCGGATCTTGCGGATCAATCCCTAGAACCAAATCAACCTTCACATCGTCTTGTAAAAGATAATTGTGAATTGCTTTCCGAAACGCCGGCGCAAGCAGATCCCATTCATGTTCATTTCCCTTAAGCCAAAGTGTAAGACGCTCAGCGCCTTCATTAATATGCCTACGTAATACTTCTTCAATTGAGCCAGGACAGTATTTGGCGCCCGTAATCAACCGCTCCTCTTCAGGTAGTTCTACATAATTTGCAAAGTTAGCTCCAAGCCATTCTAAAGCTAATTTACGATCCAGTGAATCATGGTCATGGCGCGTTTGAGAATCCAGTAAACATTCGCTACATGCCGTTTCACAGTGACTACACTCCAACTGTTTAACCATTTTCACTAGCAATGTTTCGATATGAATCGGCGCACTAGAAGCGAATCCTGCTCCGCCACTTATCGTGTCGTACAGTTGAATCACTTGAATGGCTGCCCCGTTTTCTAACCGCGCAGGACGAGTTGCGTAACCTAGTTCGGCCGAAGAAATACCAAGAATGCCGGAAAGCGCAGCGCGTAATGCAACGGCTAAAGTTATCGCTATTGACTTGGCTTCTTCCGAACCATCGGCGAGAAACTCTCCCGACACCGGGTGCCGGAGAATTAGTTCAAAAACATCGGTGTAAGCGTAGGCCCCCAAAACGACATTTGAAACTAGGCTCGCCGAACCTGGACATGGTAAACGTCTATTTTGGCTATCTTTGTCTTCCTTACTCGGGCGAGGAGGAAAATGGCCGCCTGATGGCGATAATGTGGAAGGATAATCTTTAGCTGTAACCATAGACTCTGCTCTTCCGCAGGATAAGCACAGGGCGTAACCATGACCAAACTCCCCAGAACTGTGATGGAAGACTTTCCCATTGACACCATAGGCCATATAGCCAAGCACAGGATTTGGAAGTGATACTTTCCTCGCATCAACGAAGACCCAAGATGGCTCGACGGGTATAAACTTTTGATGCTCGATATTATTGGATACGCTTTCACAGGCATCCGTCACAAAGCCTGCCGGCTGCATAACCTTTTTAATATTGTCAGCCTTTATCGGTTTTCTACAGTCGCTATTCGAACAAAGCAGTTCCGAATTTCTAACAACACCTTCATCGTAGCCAAGCGCACCACAGCTGTCACATCGCCATGCGATATCAAATTTCTGAGATTCATTAGCGTCACTATGGAGATTATGCCAATGCAGCGAAACACCAGCCGAACGAAACACTCTACCATCCAAAACAACTTCAGCTCCCGGTGCATATTCGCGAATGGCGATTGCAAGGTTGCGCGATGGCAAGCCTTTATATCTGGAAACATTATCATCACGGTCTTTCTTAGAAGTTTTTTGAGACTCCTTCTCCCGAATATAATCTTCAATCGTGAAATTATCGAAATTCACAACATCAGTAGGAAAACCATAGCCAGGCAAGAATGTGCGTGCAGCCAAATCCCGCAAAAGATATTCTTCTGAATGACGACGTTTTTCTATTCGAATGCGCATTAAGTAGGGACTGTCAGGTTTTGCGTTGCTTTCTTCGGCGACAAGATAACGGTAATCCTCTAACCAGCGCGACTGAAGCTGTTTGATCTTCGCAACAGTCTCAGTGCGCAACTGGAATGACGAGAGACCTTGTAACGCTGTGCCTGTAGCCAAATTGTTTACAGCAGGGTCTAAATCTAATGTTGCTTTTCCTAGCCAGCCAATAAAACGATCGCAAAGGGATTCTCCATGCTCGTCATTAAAAAACCATTGTGTATCGAGCCGAGTCCTTTCGGTTTTTGTTATACCAATCTCTTGGCATAAAAAATTCGCCAACATCAGCGAATTGACGTGCCTTTGAACTAATCTAGCGGAATTAAGCGCAACTGCAGGTGCTGGTATGACAGTTTCAAAAGGCCAAGATGGATTTGCAAAAACCTGTTGATCATGAGGATTGCCTTTACACAGGGTATATGCGAGTGCTCTTGCTTCCTTACCACGTCCGGCCCGTCCTGCACGTTGCAAATAGTTAGCCGGGTGCGGAGGCACGTTATTCATTACAACTGCAGCAATGCCCCCGATATCTACACCCATTTCCATGGTGGTGGAACAATTGAGTACGTTAATTTGACCTTCTTTGAACATTTCTTCGTAGTTTTCCAATCGTTCCGAAGACTGCTGTGCAGAGTGCTCGGCAGTGCGATAGTAAAACCCGCCTTCGATGGCTCTATCGTTAAGATTCGTCCACAAATTTTGCGACCGTAGATGTCTAATCGCCTCGTTGCTACCAACCAACTTTCTGACATTCTCCAGTCCGAGGACATAATCTTCCTGCGAATGATCAAACTCCCAAACTTCTGGCAACATGACCTCTGTAACCTTAAAGCGATTACACTCTTCTTCAGTCAAACGATTGAACTTGATATGGGTGGGCAAGTAAGGGGTTAAACCTTTAAAAGCGGTATCCAACAATTTATTGGTGACCGGGCAAACAAACGCTTTATCGATTAACGAAAACGTCATTTGTTCTCTTGCCAGATAGAATCGATTCCCATCGGACTTTAATACCCGATTGTTCTCGGTCAATTGCAACCAGGCTTTCCGTAACCAAAGATTTACCCGGTCAATATCGTCCTTTTTAGCTGGATCCAGGTTGGCAGCCAACATCAGCATTTTGATCAATCGCTGGCTGTAATTTCCATTACGAATATTTGGCCATCGCTTTACATAATTATCGTCGGCTTCTTCGGAAACAGGGGTTCTCAGCACCTTAGGCGCAAAGCGAGTACCAATCCATAAACGCCAATCTTCCTCAAGTTGGATAAAGCTACCTTCTCTGACATAAAAGTCGAGCGCAACTTTTAAGAAATCTTTCCAGTCCGTTAGAGAGAGCTCGCTCTTTTCCCAATAATCTGGAACAGAACTTATATCTTTTAGACCTGCATAACCGATCTTAACTAAGCCTTGAGTTTCCAGACTGTTTTTTAATTTAGGTCTACGCCTAAACTCGCGAAACAACAGCATTTCGGCTAATTTTAATGGCCCATCATTTTGCTTAAAAATTTCCGGTTTATGGTATTGGTTATAGAGCAGCATCGATGTTTTAATGTCATTCTTTTGCCTAAGTTCATTGGTCAGCTCACTCCATGTGAGTTCGGCCAATGTTGTTGAAGCACCTGATGCCATGGCTCTCGCCTTCTCTTCGAGATCATTGGCCATCGCCACCATTCCCATAGCCCTAAGATTTTTGGCTTGATCCAACAAATCTTGTGCAGTGACTCCCTCGGCAGGCGTGGATTGATTTGACTGAGTCCTTTGGTGAGATGAAAGTACTTCTACGATAAGCCCACGCACACGATTTCGTTCCGCTTCTTGCTGCATGCTCACAGCCATACGCGCAGTTCCCTGCCGACTGTCGGTAAAGGTAATCAATCTGCGGCCACGGCCGGGCAGTGATTGTGGTCCATGTCCTTGTTGCCCATCTTCGTTTTTGAAATCAGGGCAATATTCCAAGACGGTGGGTACCGCATTCGCCACATAGAAGGGGGAGCCCAATAAAGATCGCCGAAAAGGCAAAGCTCCCTTGCTACCCGCATATTCACAGCCAACTTTACTGCAAATCACATCACCATCATTCAGGCCAAGACGCACTGTCTCACCTGATTTAACGTAGAATTCAGCACTGTATCTATCCAGTTCTACAGGAATAAACCCTAGATCAACGTTAGGGGTAGCAGATAAAATAAGCGGGCTTTTTGCGGAACGCTGAGAAGACTCCCGTTCGGGTGGCGTTGCGTCATCGCTATCAACCTCGCTCAACAACGAAAACTCATCTCCCCCCGATTCGTTCCATTGCACCAATTTGCCCCGTTTGTCCCTTGCCAATAAATGCGGTTCGTTGCATTCATTACAGAAGCCCACTTCAAATACAGGGCTACCACAGCTACAGGTTTGGCGCTGGCTTACATAGACATAGCCGAAAGGCCAGTTTTCTTGTAAAGGCGTGTTCTTTTTTGCCTCACAATCTTTATTGAAACACGACCAAAGTCCTTGAATAGTACGCTGAAAAAAATGAGCTCTTAGCTTCAAGAATGCGGGCTCATCTTCGGATGGTTGGGTGCCTGTACAAATATCCAGCCAACGCAAAAGCTCGGATTGAGAAAGGCTATGTCCTCCTATTCGGCGATTAAACTGATCGACGATTTCGGTCTGCTTTAGTGGCTTAGGCGTAGTCACTAAAATGTCCCTAAGCAATCTCGCTTCCGGCGAATGAGTCAGCATTTGGTAACGCTCGGGATGAATATGAGGCGCCTTGGTATTCGTAAGCTGTATCGCTTCCAAATCATCTAGTTTGACAGGAATATTTCTGCTATTTGGCAGACTCGGAATAACCCGATTTCCTCCCAAAACATCGATTTGATCTATGGATACTCCGGACAAATCCGAAAGAAACTTCTTCAACTGTTGTTCAGTATCCTCGCCCGCAATGGTCGCGGAAGTCGCCACAAAGCGTATCTGCTTGGGGCTCACCCCAAAGGCGTGCATCACTCGACGTAATTGCAAGGCTAATTCCGCTGCCTGTGAGCCTGCATAGGTATGAGCTTCGTCCAATACTATCCAGCGAAGAGACTGCTCTTTCCGGGACTGTTGTAAGATCGGGGTATCAATCTGGCGCACGAGCATATATTCCAGCATCGTGCCGTTGGTGACGAGGATAGGCGCCGGCTCTTCGCGCATCAGTTCACGAGATAAGATCTCATTTGGCTTTAGGGCCTGCTCACTGCGGACTTTAGCGCGAAGCTCTTCGGTTTTACCGTTGTAAAGGCAATAACGAATTCCTTTATCAAAGGACTGAGTCCAGGCATTTAAGCGCTCTCTTTGCGAGTTGATCAGGGCATTGAGCGGATAGAGAAATAATGCACGAACACCAATCAATGGCTTGCTGCCGTTGTCGTTATATTCCCGGTAGAGATCTTCCAGTACCGGAACCATAAAGCATTCTGTTTTCCCAGAGCCGGTACCGCTTGTCACAACAACTGAATGTTTATTTTCAAGCAGCGATTTCCAACTCGCGAGCTGGTGCGTAAAAGGGTGCCAGTTTGCACCGAAACGGTAACGTCCGTTTTGCTTGCCATCAAGTGACTCAACCACTTTCTTGCTTAAAAGTCCCTTTTTGAATGCTAAATCATGCATCGTAATGTCTGATTCTTGCCAACCAAACATTTGTTCAAAAATCGGTGGTGCTAGAAAAGACCCTTCTTTTCCGCATTCAGACTTCATTAAACCGGTTAAGTGCTCACGCAATGCAGGATTAGTAATCCCCAAAACGCCTAGTGTTGCTTCGGTTGAGCGCGATAAAGACTGCTCGACAAGAGAAGAAAAATATTTCGTCATGGAAATCCGGTTCCTTATTGATTATTTGCGGTATAGCGAAGCAGAGAATACTGATACACGTCATAAAACCACTGGGTATCGAAATCTCTTACTTGTCTTAAAAAAAATACTGCATCTGTCGAATTAACAAAAACATCGTCAAATTTAATTTTCCCCGCCGCTACAGCTGCGGCAAATACAGGTAGATAAACAACTGCATTGCGGAACTCCCACTCAGGTTCGAATGAAATTGGACTTTCTTGTTCAGATAAACACCAGCGTTTCAAACGAGTACCGCCAAACTTTGGCCAACTATCATCGCTTCTAGTCCGGATCAACTCCTGATACCAAGTCCAAATAGCATGTTGCATCACAGCTTCCGGCATTTGCGCCTCTTGTGGAATACATCCATCATTTAGCCACTTGCTTATATTACCGTTGAACGACGGAACAGCCTCACTGAAGCGTTCGTACATTTTCTTGATAAGCTGGGGTAAAAATTCCTCTCTGATGCCTTTTTGCAATAAGTCATGCTTTAGTCTTTCCGCCGCATTTCTTATCTCTACAATTGGAAACAACTCCCATATAAAAGGGAACTCCGTTTCAATGCGAGATATAAAGTCGACGGACATTTCAAACTTAAACATCGCCATCGCTAGAGCAGCAGGAATTCTTACCAAGGCTCGCCAAACTTCAAAAGTGGACAGTGGTAAGTAACCGTAATTGTCGTATAAATTCTTTAAAAATTGCCAACTGCTATGCGCTGGATTCAACGCCATTGCATTCAAGACTGGATCGAATGAATTCAAAGGGGATGTCGGGTCGAATGTCAAAACCGCTCTCTGCAAATTGCGTATCTCACTAACTTGCTCAAGCGGTTCTAAATTTCCGGTTATGAATACCGGTCGAAATGTCACAGATGAAGTTTTTTCCGGAACGATCAGCCAAGGACCTGCTTTATCAGTAATCGCCGGCAATTCAAACTCACCTGTAGCAACGCCTTGGCTCATTCGAGAACGTAACTCGATAGGATGACGCTCCGGCTCACTCAACAGCATCATCATAGGTTTGGGTACTTTGCTGATGTTAGCCATTGAAACCAATGTACGGTAACCGGGATCTAGCTGCATCCCAACAGCGTACCTCCCAATTCGACAAACGATCTTGTTATCGATCGTCAGCTCAACAGGCAGGTCAATACCGGTTTGCAGGGAAAGTAAGCCCTCTATCTGGTCTTTCAGGTTAAAAAGATTCACTTCAACTGGTTTGTCACGAACCTGTGCTCGCCATGTATAAAAAGCATGTGTGGCTGTACTGCCTTTTAAACTTAATTCTATCCGATAGTTCGTTACCGATTGCCCGGCTCGTCCAAACAAATAAACACGAGCTCCTAAAAGATCCGAAACGGGCAATGATTTTGGCAAAGGCTGTTCATCTTTATCGAACGCCAGATAACCCGAACCGGGAAACGGCAGCTCAATGCAGATTGGATCACTTTCGAGATTTGCAGTGACCAATACCTTTACATGGGCGGGCGGAATTCCTTCTACTTCTAAAGACAATTCGGTATGGTCATCACGACGCACCCGCCGTGCTTTAACTTGAGAATTTTCCAGTTGATAAAGACAATTACTGTTTGAATAAAAAAGAATACTTCCTTGATTGGACTGCTTACCACTTTTTAGCTCAATTTTAAAATCAGTCGGAAGCAGGCCAATACGTTTTCGCAGTAGTGTTTCGTTATCATTATTTCGAACCGACAAATAATGGCGGCCCAGTTGCTGTTGCAGCGAGCATGTATCAACCTGTTGCCCAGAAAGATAGATATGTGCCCCTTTGGTACTGAGTTCCGGATCAGAATTGATCCATTCCACGGTAGGCACGCCTAAGAATGTTAGACTTGGCACGCAAGGCCATTTCAAAAGATTGCCTTTCAAATCAAGAGCAAGATTTGCCGAGGCTGAATCACCTATCCGAATTCGAAACCTTTCCTCGCCCAACACCATGACAACACAGGTGCCTTGTACATTAACGGTATGACAGCCAAGACACTGTTCGCGCTCGTTACAAATGCCGTCATCAACTTCCAATTTCGAGCCATTGGGTAACAAAAGCAATATGTCGGCACATTTAGTTTTGAAGCTAGCTTGCCCGCAGAGTTGCCAATGCTCATCAACAAATTCAAAGCCAAACGGCACTTCACCAACCGCGACGGCTGAATTTTGAATGGGTATTTCCGCCAGCTTGGAGCCTCCGTATAACGCAACGAGAGTCAGCCCATCACTAGGGGACTGCCGCTTACATCTAACAAGCTTATGTTTCAAGCGGACTCTAGCTCTCTTATCATCTAAGACTGCGTAACCCACGCCTAAGCTGACTAGCTGTCTTTCTGCTTCAAAAATTGCAAGTTCTAAGCGGCATGAAAGCGGCTCACCATCCAGATTGAAAGTGACTTCTTTGGGGAAGCTTATGTCTGATTGAAGGGCATCATTGTTTTGGTCAGAAAAAAAGTGTGTGCAATTCCACTGCCTGTCAGTGCCTCGTCGCGTACGCGTTTCTTTTGAAGCTGATTGGAGTAGACCATTAAGAAATTCACTACCCGTTTCTTCATCAAGAGGGATCGGGAAGCGTTCACGCCAATTTGGACTCGTAGCATCGAGCTCATTTACTGGCTCATCTTTTGTATCCAATCCGTATAAATGAACAATAGCGACTAACTCATCCGCCATTTGCGCAATTAAATCTACCGAAGTGTCTTCCGAAAAAACCTGAGGGAGCCCAGATTGTTCAATCAGACCAGTCACAAGCTGCCGTGTGGTTTGTCCCAAAAGCTCGGCATTTTCGTATTGTTTTAGGATCTTTCCGAATACCGTTTGAAAGCGACTGTCGGATTGCTTAAGAAGACGAAATGGCAAACCGCCTTCACTAAAAAGCGATCCCAGGAAATTTCGCCTATCCGATTCATAATACCGGATCGGTCGTCCCCAGAAACTCTCAAGGCCTTTGGGAACAACCCGGCTCAGCTCAACTGGTGACAGAGAGAAGCCTAACACCGACCAAATCGGCTCCCAACTCCAACCGCAATCACGCTGGTATTCACGTCGATACCACTCCGCACAAAACAACGTGAAACAAGCATTTGCACTCTTATCGGAGGTGAAGTTAGTCATGTTGCCCAGTTCCGATAGCAAGTGCTTTAAATTGCCGTACTCCTCATTACTGACGTGATATTCATACAGCGGTCGCTGATCGGGCTGTTTCAACGACCTTCGCGTTAAAAAGGCAGTGAGCCAGGAAGAAAATGCAAAGACCGACTCATTTTTAACTTTTTGAATACTCACTTCCATATAGTTCTACCTATTTTATGTAGCTCCGATCAAGCATCGGTAATCATTAAATAAAATTGAAAGTCGTATGATTTATTGGATTACCAATGCCAATTTTTCCTGAACTTTGGGGTCGAGGTTAACCCAAATCACGGCGCCATTCGGATGCTGATAATGGATGGGTGTAATCAACGGCTGAGCGTCTTCCAATACCCAGGCGGTATCCCATTTATCGGTTTCACCAGACTCCAGTCGATCTATCGAAATCTGATGTTTATCGATGGTCTTCAGCTTGTCTTGCTTGTTTAACGGCCCTTTGACATCCACCAAATTGGCAACGCCAATCACTTGGCCGCTGCCTTGTTTAATCAAGGCAATTGGTCCTCTCACGCTGGTGGCGCTGGAGCGCATTTCCCATGTTTTAGTGCCAGCGAGAATTCGGTCAATGTAGGGGCTTTTAATTACCAAGCCTTTGGTCGGCACCTTATCGATTTGTTTTCTTGGCTCGGCAACTACCGTCGTTTCTTTGGCATAAACCGGCTTATCATCCAAGACAGAGGCAGTTTCCGTCTGCGAGCTTACGGGGGCGATTGGCTCCGAAGACGGATGGTGCTTTTTGTTTCCAGCCGCCATTTGCTGGAACAATTTTCCCAGCGCTTCGTAACCAACCACCTTGAAGCACATGCCGCAGGGCTCGTCGTTTTCCGGGTAAACCGGAAACTTTTGATAATTGCTGCTGGAATGCAGATTCTTTTTCTTTTGCCGGTTGATCAACTCTTCGATGCCTTCCGGCACAGACACCCAGGCTTTGTTGAAAAAATTCGGATGCACCGCAACATGAAAATAGGCCGGAACACCGCCATCGCCAACGGCTCTGTCTTTACGGATATAAACCGTCTGATTCAGCGATTTGGAATAAAACATCAGATTTTTCACATACTGATCCAGTACGCCGTCCTTCAACTGGACAACAAAACCATGTTGAGCTGCGATCTCGATAATGCGTTGGCGGACTTGGTCAGAAATGGTTTTCGCCATGAAACGTCTCCTTGTGGTTGATAAAGTTGTTTAGCTATAAACAGAAACCATGCCAAACAACTTAATCCTTTGATTTAAAATGTAATATGCTTTTTACGGCAGTTTTAAAAACATAAGCTAAATAAGTTTATTTACTAAAAAATAAAATTACTTATACACCGACTTTGACTGCTCGGTTTTCTATCGAGTGCTCCTCTACAATGTCAAAGTCACAAACGGAATTTGGATCCAAGTACCAACGGCAATGTTGGTTATGCACGGATTTACTCAGAATCGCGATATCAACATACCTATCGTCTTCGAACTCTGAAAATCCATGATCAAACCGGAAACCACCCAGCGTCGATAGCATCAGCCTTGCATGCATTTTTTCACTGGAGTTATCGTCATTCACCAGTTTCACGGTAAGCGATGAACCAGGCAATAGCATGTCCAGGTAGCTGTTTTTTAACATCTGGCCGTAGGCCTGCTTGGTTTTCATGCTGGCTTTTTCATGTCTGGCCCATATCACCAATGATCGACATTTACCTTGCTGGGCGAGTGTTAGAATGTTTTTCAATACCTGCGCACAACGGTCACTGTAAAGTTGCAAATACGGGTCGACCAGAACGACTTCATGACTTAATTGCAGCAGCCGCCGGGTATATTTGGTGTAGTTAGCGCAAGATGCCAAGACTCGGATATCGTGTCCGCCGCGTAAATAATCTAATTCTATATCGTCAACCGTTGGATACTTCCAGGTGTTGCTTGCAGAGGCGATAATGCCATCGAAATGATTCTGTTCTATCTGTTGATGCGCGTTTTCAAGCCACGATAAATTGGGTAGAAATTCCTGGCCCGAAGGAACGACGCAATTCTTATGTTGTTCCATCAGACTGCGTATTCGCTTTTGTTCAACATCAGGCAACGAACTCATTCGCTCGAACACCTCCTTGCGCCACGATTTTGGAAATTGCCCAATGAATCGCCCTTGGTAAAAACCAAATTTTTCCAGCAAGTATTTGAGTTCAAGAGCACTTTTAAAGCCTGTCGGCTCAACCAAAAACTCTTCATTCATCAAATAGCTCTCCGTCGCGCTCGGAGAAGAACCCATGCGGCCAACGATCGATGAATTCGCCGTCAGGCGAAATCCTTAAAGGAAATATCTTGCTTGATCCATCCTCTAATTTATCGACATAAAGCACACTAACCTGATCGGCTGATAGGCCAAATAATTTATGTCGGATGTCGCTGTTATGGGTTTCCCGAATCCGGCGCAATAGCCGCAACAGGAAATGTTCGCTATGCGATTCGACAACAAAATTAGCACACATGTAGTCGTTGACTCGCTCAATAAAAGCATCCGCCATCTGCGCTTGCAATTTCGGGTGTAAATGCAGTTCCGGTTGCTGGATGAATACATGATCGCTTTGAACAATCGACATCAACACCGGGATGATTTGCGATACACCCACTCCAACATCTTCGATTTCTACGATTGAGCCATGCAATTTATGCCGTAGCTTTAAATGTACTTCGGCTTCTAGGCTACATAATAAATCACGCATCTTTTCGTTCGATTTATTTCCACAATTAAACGCACTGATCGGCGAAATAAATGCACATTCGCCGGTTAATTCATAATCCATATTCAAAAACATCGGATGCGAGAGTATGCGATTGATTGTCTCCAAATCTGAAAACGCTATTTCATTTTTTCTAGCCTGTTCGACGGGATAGCTTTGATTGATTAATTTCATGCATACCTGTTCAGCAAGTGCATTCCAACCATGCGATTTTGAATAAGGGGTTAATTTGCAGCGAAAAACGGCGCTTTGTTTGGTTGGAATCGGGCGTAATGGCTCTACTGAGGTAAACTCAAAACCCCGCGCAATGCCTTTTGTCGGAATGATCAATAAACTGATTAAGAACGTTCGAAGCTCAAGCACTTCGGCCGTCGGTCTCTTGCTACTGTTATCAGCTTCCAACCAACTAATCGGCTTTTTCCATTGCAATGCGCTATTGTTATCAATATTGGCAAACACCAGAAAATCTGCATCGCTTGATTCTTCATCCATGTGTTTTTTTATAAAGGTATCCGCTTCACAAAAAACGTTATCGATGAGCGAATAAACCAAATGCGAGCGATTGATTCGCAAAACAGAAGTTTCAAAGTCTAAGTCTAGACATAAATCATCACCCAAATGCAATGAGAAATACCTAATCTTCCAATGCGAATTGCCTGAACTGTCTGAAAAATGAAAGTTAACTCGAAATGGAATGGTATTATTTAAATCACCCCCTAAGGCAAAAACAGTATTCGCTAATCCATCGGTTATAAAGTCCTGATTTTGATGATATTCCCCTTCCCAGTCAAAATAATCGAGCTCACCGGTTGCAGAGCTGATGCTGATGATCACATCTTCAGGCTTGCCTATATAACCCTTGGTCAGTGGTTTAGAATATCTAAAGTGATTAGCCCAGCGAGCTAGGTATTCTGCGGTGGTTTTGGCATCCCACTCGTCACTAAAAAAACCAACGATGAATTCTTGAATATCGTGTATAGTGCTTTTCCCTGCAGAATTCTGACCATAAAGCAAAGTCAGAGGAGCGAGCGGTATTTGGGTGTATTCGCGTATCCCTTGAAAATTCTGTACGCCAAAAGAGAATTCTTGTTTCGAGTTGTTGAAATATTCTTCGAGTCGATCCGTTATTTGTTCAAGCATTGGTTTCCTTTATTTTTTTCATCACTGCCGTGATCTTTATAAGATGTCGCTTATCTGGCTGCTTCAATGAACTTCGAGTTAAAAAGACAGTGAGCCTGGAAGAAAATTTAAAGACTGAATCGCCTCTAACTGTTTGCATACTTACCTCCATATCTTTCAACCTTTTTTGCAGATTCTTTTTATTTAAAAGTGATCCAATTTTCAGAAAACGGACGTCATCTTTTTGATATTCCGAATTAGCCAGCCATGACTCAAATCGTTAATATTTGTGAAGCCTTACCATTATTAAGCAATTCCTCTAAGTCCCTTAATGTTCTAAGTGCTTCTTCTCGACTAATAATGTTTAGATTGGCCTTATCAGCGTGAGTGCCTTTCTCAACCTCAGCCATAAATCCATGTCCCGAGCGAAGCGCTCCAACATTGGTAATAAAATATCGATCATGGAAAAACTTTTCCGGCGCTTTTATCCATTCAAAGGAGATTGAACAAACATTTAACGGGCGATAGTTATTTTCATAAGCGCCTTCCGCATTCGCTGTGTCCATTGCTGTTACGATCCTTAGTTTCCGAATAGAAGAATTCGTTATCCTGTTAAATATTTCAACGAGAACAGGGTTGCCAACAAGTCTAAAGTGTTGGTCAATGATGGTGATTTCCTCGCTGATCAAGGCGAGAGGAAGTAACACATTCACAATATCATGCGCGGTTCGGCTCACGGAAATAGAGGGTGGAATTTCCCATTCCTCGCAACCAGTATTAATTTGGTCAACATTAACGCAACCATCGTTCGCTGATTCTGAAATAGTGATCGAGAATTCTCTAAGTTTCCTTTGTTCTTGCCACCATGAACTCCATTCTTCAATTTTTATACCTTTCCGATCTTCCGCGAGCATAAATTCCTCATGGTATTTTGCTCGCCCTAATTTGTTCAGATAATTCTTTATAGATTGCTGTTTAATAGGCTGAAGGTCTGAGTCTTTTACATACCTCATTGCCTCACGTGCCCAACTCCTAACATCCGCTGCTATATAACGACCTTTTTCAAACCCAAAATGTTGCCTGACTAGTCCGTAATATTCCATGTTAGCCATACAAGCTGGATCAAATGCCACCTCCTTGTACATTAAAACAACTCCGCATCGCGTTCATTGAAAAAACCGTGTGGCCAATCGTGTTCAAAATCACCATCTGCGGTCACTGCTAACCGTTCAGCAATCGTACCATCTTGTGATGGCGATAGATAAACAACGCTAATATCATCAGGACTAATTGGATTTTTATCCGCTTTCGACTTATCCGATTCCCGAATTCTGCGTAACAACCGCAGTACAATATGTTCGCTGTGAGTTTCTATGAGAAAACTATGTTTATCTCGCGATGCTAAAAACAGATCGGCCAACTCAACCTGAAATCGAGGATGAAGATGAAGCTCGGGTTGCTCAATACAAATCAATCCCAAGGGGTCATAGTTTGATGCGACGACAATCGGCAATACTTGCGAGATACCCGTGCCCAATTGGTTTGCGAACAGGTAAATATCCGTTCGCAACTCTCTGAAAAACACATGGCGCTTATTGATTAACCCAAGCATTGCCGAATTTGGATTATCTTGCAAATTAAGTGAGTCATTCAAAGAACGATTGATAATCTCGTATCCGGAATCGAGTTTATCTTTGGAGTAAAACCAATTACTGGTGTTACGAAGTAGCTTTTTTACTGAATCATCACTGTTTGGATCTTTATGCAAAAAATCCCAAGCAGCCGAACCGTCCACCCAATCAGCCTGTTCCGGATGCGGATTCGGCACATATTCATTATCCGGCACAACACGCAATGGCCCGATCAAAATACTTTTCTCAATACTCTCCAATAGCTTGTCGAGGGGCAATACAAACGCCTGACTTAATGCCTCCCGAATAACAAGAAAATTAAGATAATCGCCGGAATCATCAAAGTCTTGGCCGCCAAGATTCGTCATAACTGGGGTACCAAGCATTGGAATGGCACCCTGTTGACAAACTAAGCTGATAGGAGCTACACAATTAACAAACTCGTCCTCAGCACTCTCAATATCTGCTATAGCTGCCGTATTTATTGGATTTGGATTCAGCTGGTTTAGCCTCAATTCAAATTCCGTGAGAGGTTCTTCAGGATCAAATGGCTCGCGCTCATCCTCCGGCACGTAATGCGTTTCCATCCAATAGTCGTTATCGACAGGAAGCAACAAAGGATGCTTAGTATTCAACTCCTTGATCACGGTATTTTTTTGATCCTCATTCGACGTCACACAACCGATATAGCGTCCATTGATCCAAACACGATAATTTTTCACAAAGGCTTTTTTATGTTGGTTTGACCAGCTAATTTCTAATTCCACCGCACCGGTTTCAATACTCCCACCAAAATCTGTCATAAGGACAACCTCGGCACCAACGCCCATGACTTCAGACATAGCTATGGCATCCGCGGCATAGTTATCGAAAAGGGTATTGCCAGCTTCAAAATACAAGCGAATCTTTATGGACTGAGTAGTATCCTGCCCGTAAACAAGAGAGCGAAACCCACCAATCGTCTTATTGCCCAAGGCTTCAAGCTTTTGGGGGTTACAGTGGCCTTTCCGCAATATTTGCTGCACATAAGCCAATGCCATTAAAACCGAGCTTTTGCCCACGCTGTTTGGACCAAATAACAGCGTAACCGGGGCCAGCTCAATAGACTGTGTAGATTTAAAAGAGCGAAAGTTGGTGAGTGATATTTTGGTGATTTTCATCGTTACAACGTTTCTATACTGATTCAATACGCTTTAAATCGGCCATTGCCTGTATTGGAAAATAGGTAAGTGGCTAATCGTGTTTTTGCGTTGGTTGTGGGGTATCGTCGCCTCGGTAAACGACCTTATCGTCCTCCCAGAACACGGAATATTGGCCGAAGCGACATTTTCTTTTCAAGGTAGCGGCAATGGCCTGATTCAATACCATTTGAACATCCTGGCGTTCTTGTGACGGTGGATTTTTGGCAAGTTTCATAAGCCGGCCTTGTTTAAAAGATGTTGATAGAAAGGGTCGTGGATGACATTGCGTTGCTCACCTTGCTGTTCAAAGATCAACGTGGTTTCGTCACGGGTATTCATAAAACAGGCGCAACGATCGACGGCATAACTGAACTGAGTGAGCAAGTTGCGCAAACTACGCGATTCCATACATTTCAACCTATTTTCAGCGAGCCCGATCATCAAGCACCAGTCAAGCAAAATGCTAAGCCCAAAACGGAACATAACGCATTGCCTTGGTTCCGGCATCCGGGTCATAAGGGCGAATTAGTCCTACGTCCGAAGCTTGTTTGATGATTCTGCTGATCATTGCGCTGTTTTTTTCCTCAAAGCCCAAACGCTCTCGCAGAGAGGTATTGTTCATAGACTCTCGATTAACCGTAGGTCGGGTTAGCGCAGCGTAACCCGACGCATCGGAGCCGTAAATTGTCGGGTTACGGCTATGCCTAACCCGACCTACGCGACTGCCATTAGAGTTCACCTGAGAAGGCTTTTTGGCTGAGAGATTCAAATAGTCCGGTTTCTGCTGATTCGTACTGCTGTTTTACAGCCCGAATCTTTTTTAATGCTTCTATGTATTTCAATTGCTGTTTATAAGGTGGTACAAACGGCACAAATTCGCTCAATACGGTTTTGTTAATCGTCGCAATGCCGGTTGTTTGCTTGCCAACTTTCAGAAAGTATTGTTTGCCTCTTTGTGATCCAATTAAAGCACTTAAGAACAATGGATCAATTTTATTTTGGTCATAAATGCGAACAGAAAAAATATGATTCTGATGAATGCAATTTTTTATTTCACCGTGCCAAACATAGCCACGTCCTAATTTATCTGGGTCGCCACCTTCGGTTAGCAGGATGTCCCCTTCAATAAGTTTGCATTTTTCAGCATCAGTCGGAGACACAGTAATATCCTGGACATCGCTCAAATCCAAATATCCATCTTGGACATTTGCCACCCGCATATAGGGTAGTGTCACGGCAGACGATAGATCTATCTTTTTTCCTTTGGTAACACCTGAACGAATTTCAGCAATATCCTTGAGAACATATTCACCCCACCCCTTCGGATTCGTCACCGGATCGCCGAACATATCCAGAAACACGGCGCGGAGGAATTCGTCGGCAAGTTGGATGGCTTGCTGGCGTTTGCGGCGGATGGCATCGGCTTTGTCGAGGATGGCGGCGATGCGTTTTTGTTCGGGTAGCGGTGGGAGGGGGATTTCTATGCGCTCCACTTCGGCTGGACGTGCTCGCACTAAAGACCCTCCAACTCCAGCTGTCGTATTCATAAATTGCTTATGAAAAACATCCGAAGTCAAAAAGTGTTTTAAATAAGGTGAATAAATTTTGTCACTTCTGAAAATAATCCATTCCCCAGAACCAATTTGCCTGTAATCGCCAGAAGGTGACGGCACAATCCAGCATCTTCTGATATGAGGAACAATTTTTGAAAGCAGTACATCATCAGGCTGAACACAGCTTTTTGAAGAGCCTATTTCATTACCATTAAGTATTTCCGGTTGCTCTTTATCACATGCAGGAATACTGAGGAGCTCGAATGTTTCTTCAGGAAACTTCGCAGGGTTAATAGAACCTCCTCGTTTAAGCATCAAGTCTTTAGCGGGTATTTTCGGCCAACTCACAACACCCCCTCCAACATGCTCACCACAACCAAAACCTCACTAAACCCGATCAATAATACTTCATTCATCATTCTCTCCTAGCTCCCCCGCCAATTCTGCCTCGATCATTTCAATACTGGGCAGGCTGGCTTTCAGGTCGTCCGGCAATGCTTGAGTCAGTTGATATTCCGATACGCCTATGGGTGTGTTGATGCCTCTTAAGGCATATTCTGCAATCAGTTTGTCTTTAGTGCGGCAGAGTAACAAGCCTACGGTGGGTTGGTCGCTTGCGCTTTTTAACTGGCTGTCGACCGCGTTAATGTAAAAATTGAGCTTGCCGGCGTATTCCGGGGCAAAATCGGTGGCCTTGAGCTCGATCACCACATAACAGTGCAATTGCGTGTGGTAGAACAAAAGATCCAGATAGAAGTCTTTATCACCGACGGCGATGGGCACCTGCTGGCCCATATACGCAAAACCGGCGCCCAGTTCCAGTAAAAACTGGGTCATGTGTTTTACCAGGCCTTTTTCCAGTTCACGTTCATTGTGGTTTTCGGTCAACGCCAGAAAATCGAAAACATAAGGGTCTTTTAAACTTTGTTGTGCCAGATCAGATTGCGTTGAGGGTAAGGTCTTGGAAAAATTGGTTAACGCTTTGCCCTTGCGTTGCCATAATCCACTGTCTATCTGCTGCACCAAGACATTACGGCTCCAGGCAAATTCCAGCGTTTCGCGTACATAAAACAGGGCTTCTTCCCGGCTTTGTGCTTTACTGACGATGATGACATTATGCCACCATGGGATTTGTAAAAATTGCGTAGCAGCCTGCTGCGCAAATTCGACATCACCGGACCAAAAGCGATACCACCTGCGAATCTGTTCCAGATTACGCTTGGAAAAACCTTTGACGTCGGGAAATTCCCTCATCAAATCATGACTTAATTGGGTTAAAAAACCTTGTCCCCACTGGCTGTTTTGTTGCTTGTCAAGAATTTCACCACCCAGCTGCCAGTAAAACTCCAGCAACTCCCTGTTGACGGCGACGGCAGCCTTTAGCTGACGTTGCCGAAAGCTTTGTTTCAGCTCGGCAAGCCATTGCTGGTAATCTTTGCTTTGAATGATGGCATCATTTTTTTTCATAACATCCCCTCTAGGTCCTTGAGGTCTTGCATGATATCGGTTTCCAAATCCATCAGGCGTTTCAATATTACTTTGGGTTCTTCATATTCCTCTTCTTGATACACCACTTCCTTATAGCGATTGATGGATAAATCATATTTATTGGCGGCAATGGCTTTGGCATCGACGACAAATGCTTTCCGCGTCTTATCTCCAAAGCCTTTTTCAATCTCCGCTACCGGTGCATTTGTTTCGATTAAAGCCCGGTATTTTTTCCACTGGGCAATGGCGTCCGGCAGATCGTTAACCCCTTCTAGCGAAGGGGTACCTTCGACCGCTCCTGCTCTTCCTGCGCCCGCGGCATTAGTGCGTCCCTGCACGTCACCCTCTAACGCCTTCGGCTTGAGCGGTGTCCGTTTATCATCTAAGGAATAACCGTCGGCTTGCAGGTCGTAGAACCAGACCCGTTCGGTGGTGCCACCTTTGGTAAATATCAAAATGGCGGTGCTGACCCCCGCATAAGGTTTGAACACGCCGCTGGGCAGGCTGACGATGCCTTCGAGCTGGTTGTTGTCGATTAACTCCTGACGCAATTGCTGATGGGCTTTGGAGGAGCCAAACAACACGCCATCCGGCACGATTACCGCCGCGCGGCCACCGAGTTTCAATGCCCTTAAAATATGGGCGACGAACAGCAGTTCGGTTTTCTTGGTTTTAACCAACCCCAACACATCGGGGTTGGTATTGGTTTCGTCCAAACTGCCTTTGAACGGCGGATTTGCCAGTATCACATCGAAGAAATTTTCCTCCTGCCTGGGGAAGTGTTCTTTGATGGATTTGTTCAGCGAGTCCTGATAAAGGATATTCGCGCCGCTAACGCCATGCAGGGCCATGTTCATGCTGGAGACACGCAGCATGGTGGTATCGAAATCGAAGCCCCAGAACATGTGCTTGTTGATATGGTTTCGGTAAGGCTCCAGCAAGTCGCCGGTGTAATGCTTGTTGCCGTCTTCGTCTTCAAAGGTGCCGGCGTCGCTGGAATGCTGCCGGTTTAAGTATTCCATGGTCCGCGCTAGAAACCCGGCAGTGCCGCAAGCCGGATCGCAAATCACTTCGCTTGGTTGCGGATCGATCAGCTCGACCATCGCGTCGATGATATGCCGCGGGGTGCGGAACTGGCCGTTAATGCCGGCGGTGGTCAGTTTGCTGAGCAGGTATTCGTAGATATCGCCTTTGACATCGCTTTGGGTGAGTGGCAGTTCGTCGACCATTTCGATGGCGGACACCAAAACCGACTCGTTTTTAATTTCCAGATCGGCATCCTGCATGTATTCGCCAATATGGCCCAAGGCCTCCAGTGCGCTACCTTCGTTAACGGAATCGCCATCGTCATCGGAGGGTTGGCCAAGCTTGGCGAAGTAAGGGTAAACGTTGTTTTTAAGGTGTTTGTGCAGCTCTTTACCGCCGAGGTTTTTGAAGTTCTTCCAGCGCAGCAGTTGGCCTTCCGGCGTTTTGGGAAACAACCGGTCGAAGTCTTTACCGGTACGCGCGGCTTTACGCTCGGCAATGTCTTCCTGCATGTCCAGCATGCGAGCAAACATCAGATAGCTGATTTGCTCGATGACGGTTAAAGGGTTGGTAATGCCACCGGTCCAGAACTTTTCCCAAAGTTTGTCGATGTCGTTTCTTATT
Source organism: Methylomonas sp. MgM2 (assembly GCF_054172045.1). Lineage (NCBI taxonomy): Bacteria > Pseudomonadati > Pseudomonadota > Gammaproteobacteria > Methylococcales > Methylococcaceae > Methylomonas > Methylomonas sp. MgM2. The sequence continues at coordinate 144,135 of NZ_JBSYXO010000005.1, forward strand.
TGGCCTGTTAGCATGTGTGCTTATTTGTCTTTATATAATTTTTTGTATTTATCGAGCCTAAGTCTGTAGGTCGTGGTTAGGCGAAGCCGTAACCCGACATTTTACCCCGATTGTCGGGTTACGGCTGAGGGCCTAACCCGACCTACGAAACTGTTGCAATCGCGGAGAAACTTTCCGGAAATTTTTGCTTGTCCGTCATGGTTGCGCCTCCTGCTTTAAGAACGGTTTCAGCACTGCAATCAGATCGCTTGCATCATCCGGTTTGAATACCCCATCGATGCCTTCGTGCGAGATACTGTCGAAAGGTGGTTCGTAAAGCTTTTCCACTACGATGGAACCATGCTGGGCAATGTAGTTTTTCAGCAGGTTCATAAACCGTACTTGTTGCGCGGTGAGTTTGGGGTGGTCGTGCAAAAACCCTTTGAAGTGATCTTCTATCGCTTGCGGGTCGAGGCCGATCAGTTCGCGGACGGTTAGCTGCAATTGATCCGCAGTACGCCCATAAAATTCGTTGAGCACGTCTAAACTGACGCCCGGATGGCTGGTGAGTATGGTCGATGTCAGTGATTTCAGTTCCGACTCGGCGATGGCTTCGCCCTTACGTATTTTCTGTAACGTCGGGTTGGCGGCGATCATTTCATCCAAGATCCCTTTCAAACGGCGACGGTAGAGCATCGCTTCGTTGGCGCCGGCAATTCTGACGTCGCGTTCAAATTCCTGAACGCCGCTATCACCGGTTTTGGTGCTTGGCGTGGAGTAAACGCCTCCGCCGCCGGATTGCCGGTACTTCATGATGCCGCGCAGTTCTTTACGGGCGGTTTCGAGTTTCTCGATGCTGGGTTGCTGCCAGAATGCGGCACTACGCACCTCGGCAATCACAGCGTCTTTTTGACGAACCGCTTGAATGTTGACGGCGAGTTGATCGAGTTCGGCCAACAACTGATCGCGGCCATCATCAAAGCAGCTGGCTTGTTCCACCAAACAGCGTTCGATGTTGGCAATCAGTTTATCCAGCGCGGTGGCGTGCTTGTCGCGCAAAACCCGAGCTGCCATTAAGGGTGCGATAGTATTCGTCAGCAGGTGTTGGGTCTTTGCATCCAGTGTTTTTAACACATCGGTTTGCTGGAGTTGATGCACCACCCGCAGTTCTCGTTTGACTGCAATGCTGGTGTCAGGCAGGTCGTTGATATCGGCGCGCAGCAATTCAATGGCCGTATCGAAGGCTTGTGCATGGTTCTGTTTAAGTGCCGCCTGGGCGAGTTCCAAGCGCGCTTCGAAAGTGGTTTGCAATAGTGACTTGCCACCGGTGTCTTCCGGCTCTTGGTATTCTTGTTCGAAGTAATCGAAGTTACCGTAATGATCAAAAATTAAAAACTCGGTTTTATGTTTGCCTGGTCCAAACAGATTGGTGCGCAAGCGGGTACCCCGACCTATCATTTGCCAAAATTTCACCCAAGATTTGATTGATTTGGCAAACACCAGATTAACCACTTCGGGTACGTCGATGCCGGTATCGAGCATGTCGACTGATATGGCAATGCGAAACTCGTTGTCGGGCTTTTTGAATTCTTTGATCAGGCTGTCCACATGCGGAATCGCATTATGAATCACTTTGCATACTTTGCTGCCGTATTGCGGATACAGCTTGCAAAATAGCTTTTCCAGATGCTCGGCATGATCTTGGCGTTGGGCAAAAATAATGGTTTTACCGACCAAAGACCCTGTTTCGTCTTTAATGCCGTTGTTGATGAGGTTTTCCAGAATGATACGGTCGGTATCTTCACTAAAAATTTTACGGCCGATGTCTTTGCCGGCGATGGTGGTGTTTCTGGCTTCTTCTTCGCCTAAGTCTTCTTCCAGTTGGCGTTTTTGCTCTTCAGTCAGATCGTTGTAATGAATCCCTTCGCGCAGGAAATCGGTGGTCAGGTCTTTGGCCCGGAACGGCACTAAATAGGGCGGCTCGTTATTGATGGCCGCATCAAGACCAAATTCAAAAGTAGGATCTGTCGTTTCACAGTCGAACATATCAAAGGTGTTGCGGCTGATGAACTTGACCGGCGTGGCGGTGAGCCCTACTTGTAAGGCATCAAAGTAGTCGAACAGATCCCGGTATTTGTTATAGATACTGCGATGGCTTTCATCGGCGATAATCAGGTCGAAAAAACCGACATCGAGCTGTGTAAAACGGTTCATCATGCCCGGATAGGTTGCAATAAAAACGCGAGCAGTTTGATCGATGCGATTGGTTTCGCCGATTACGCAACGTGGTTCGCTGGGCAAGTTTTGTTTAAAAGCCTCGTCGGCCTGCGTCCGTAGTTCTTTACGATCGCATAAGAAGAGTACGCGCTTTGCCCAACCGGTGCGTAACAGGAGTTCGTCCAAGGCGATCGCCACTCGGGTTTTGCCGGTACCTGTTGCTTGAATGATCAATGCTTTGCGGCGTTGTTTCTGGAAATGCGCGGCAACCGTTTTAACCGCTTCGATCTGATAGGGGCGATCGGCAATTCGGAGGTCAGGATTGAATTTTTCCAGTTCGGCAGCGCGATAATGACGCTGGTATATCAGGTAGTCCAAGCTGTCTTTGCTGTAGAAGCCATAAATCGGACGGTAGGTATTGTACTGGTGATCATCCCAGATAAAGGTTTCGTAACCATTGCCGTAGAAAATGACCGGACGCTGGTAACCCATGTTCTCAAAGGCATCTGCGTAAAGACGGGCCTGTTCTCGCCCAGCTTGCAGGTTGGTTTGACCGGATTTTTTCGCTTCGATCACCGCTAACGGCTGGCCGTTATCACCCCAAAGCACATAATCCACATAACCTTTGCCCGATTGGTTATCGGCATACGCCACTTCAAATTCTTGTCCAACCTGCTCGGGATTTTCAATGTCCCAACCGGCTTGCAATAACATGGCGTCGATGAGCAAGGCACGCGTTTTATCTTCCTTCCATTGCAGGCTATCGGCCACTTGCTGGCTTTGTTGTTTGCGTTTTTGCTGGTCTGGTTTGGCGGGTGCCTCCAAGCGTTCAATGTTTTTGGTGCGTTCACGTTCAAGCGCTTCCATGACGCGCTGTAGTTCGTCTTGCTGTTTTTGCAGTTCCTTTTCATAACTGGAAACCGATTTTTTCAGCTGGTTCAGAGTAGCTGTGGGGTCTTGCACATCCTGAAATGCTTGAATGTTGTCTTTTGCTTTGCCGTAGTATTTGATCCCCATATACATGGCAAGCTGATAGGCCGTACCAAGGGCTATTTGGGCGTTACGAATTTCGCCTTCGGCACCGTGGGCTGTGTCATTACCTTGAATACGTAAGAAATTGATCTGATGAATAAGCGACTTACTGACGCAATCTTCAAACACCGCATTTTTGATCAGCTCATAAAAACTCGACTGTGGCAATCGAGGTAAACGTTCTTCCTTGTAGATCGTTTTGGTGAGTTCTTCGGCGAAACTTCTCAATCGTGTCAAAGCACTACCTGGATCAATATGCAGCACAGCTTCAGCCAAGCCGCCTAAATTAGCCAGTACCTCATTTTGTGGTCGAAGAAACTCAAAATTGATAGATTTCATAAAGATTATTCTGTCCATATCGGCCTTATAGCGAAAGCCGTGCCAATGTTATTTTACATCGTATTTTTCGATCCAATTATTCAATGTCTGATAATTTTTCAGCCCTAACATCGCCGCCGCTTTACTTTTGTTCCCATCATTTTCCTTCAATGCACGTTCGATATAGTGCGTACTCACTTCTTTAATTATTTCCGTTATATCAATGCCTTGAGAAAGGTCTCGTCCCAATATTCCATCTCGAACTGGGCAGGTTTCAAGCAGTGCATCACGTATATCGTCCTCGGTCAGCAACTTATCTTGCTGCCATAACGATGCACGAAGGATAGTTGCTTGAAGCTCTCTCACATTCCCAGGCCATCCGTAGTTGCATATAAATTTTATTGCACTAACAGAAAGATTTTTATGTATATATCCGGGGGCATTGTTGGCTTCCTGATTCACTTTTTCCAACAATGCTTTTGCAAGCAGCGGCAAATCACCTTTTCGCTGCCGTAGCGGAGGAAGAGTAATCATGCCGATCGCCACCCGATAGAACAAATCTTCCCGAAATTTGCCTTCAGCAATTTCCTCGATCAGGTTACGGTTCGTGGCTGCAATTATGCGCACATCGACTCGCTTTTCAGCCGTGGAGCCTACTGGGGTAAATGTACCTTGCTGTATCACTCGTAAAAGTCTTACTTGTGATTCCAAGGGTAGTTCACCGAATTCATCCAAGAATAAGGTGCCGCCATCGGCCTGCTCAAAATAGCCTTTCTTTGTTTCATTCGCTCCGGTAAACGCGCCTTTCGTATGACCAAATAAGGTTGTATCAATAAGTTCTTTTGGAATGGCGCCGCAATTTAATGTCAGTAGCGGCTTGTCTGCGCGGCTACTCGCATTGTGAATTGCTTTGGCAAATAGCTCTTTCCCTGTTCCGGTTTCACCATAAATCAGCACTGGAACATCACGTTGAGCAATGGTCGCCGCTTTCAGTTTCAGGGTTTCCATAATGGCTGATTGCGTCAATATATCAGCGAATGCCGCAGTATTCGGCGTTTGCCCTGAAAACAAGCTAGAAAATTTCGCGTCAGTCTTTTTTGCCAAAGCCGGTAAAAAATCAGCCGCAATATCAAACGGCAAATCTGGCTCAGACACCCCTTGTTCAATGGATGACTGCACGAACTTTGTCGAGTACTTGGCTTTACCCAACAGAATCGAAACGGCCGTCATCGCCGGCGTACCCGAAGTGATTTGAATTGTAAGCTCAGCATTTGGATACGCGCTGTGGGCTTTATCCAGCATCGCGTCAAACGCCCGATAGATATCGCCAAAATGCGTTGGATCCGCTAATGAAACCGGGTTTTTTATGATGACTAAGTCGAATCTCTCTTCAATATGGCGGATATACGGGATGGCCTCAGCTTCCGGTTTGTCGTATATCAGGTATAGAACATCATATTCAGAAGCTTCCAGGATGCTTTCTAAAGGACCTGGGCGTTTGCGGTCTGCCGCCTCCCGAATGTCTGTGTTGCCAATCCACGAAAAGAGCAATCTGTGTTCCATTAAAAATTTTATCTAAAATGTAAAATTTATTATGCTCAGTATGAGCAAAAATTGAGAATGGTCAACCTGATTTTTTCTGTGCTCACAGATATTCGATCAAAAGCAAAGCTGTTAACGGCATTTTACGTAAGCTATACGGAAACCATCTAATTACGTTAAGAGTAAAAAGAACATGAGAGAAGGGTGGTATTAACTGGCCAAAAGGTTTTTCCATAAATCGGCACCATGGTAAACTTCTAATCCATTGATAGACAATAACTCGTCCTGTGGAATGGAAAAATTCCCACGCCGATTAACATTGCCGCCCAAGGTCTTACTGTTTCTGTTCGAAAAGATCAACGATGAAATCGAATTATCGTTCCGTGATAATTTATCGCTGGCCGATCAGAATCCGAAATATTCCTGTTGCTATTCAATGGATGCTTGAAGGTTGACCATTCAGCTCAGCATCCGATTGGCCCTGATTTGAGATGGGATGAAAGCGGGTTGTTGACGATTACATTAATGATCTTTGATCTTCGGAAAGGTTGCTCTCGACTGATCAACGCGTTCGCGTAAATCCAGCCCTGGCTTAAAGTGGGTTGCGTAGCGGCTAGGCAAACTCACTTTTTCACCCGTTTTAGGATTCCGGCCCAAACGAGCGGCGTGCCGGGTAAGCGAGAATCCCCCAAAACCGCGGATTTCAATGCGTCCGCCAGTCGCCAGACTATCTGTCATATTGTGAATCATGATGTTGACGGCCAATTCCACATCCTTGGGCAATAAGTGCGGTAGTTTTATTGCAAGTTGTTCAATCAATTCAGATTTAGTCATTGTATTTTGATAGGTTTACCAAACACACCGTAATTCTGGAATAGAGCGCAGTTTTTCGTCAGAAGTAATCAGTTGGGTACGGTGAGCCAATGCTGTCGCTGCGATAAGACGATCGGCAGGATCGCCATGCATAAACGAATCGCTTTGTGATAATTCGGCAATTTCTGCCGTGATCGGCAGAACTGACATGTTCATCGCTAGGAGAATATCCTCAATATAGGTACTGGAAGATACGCCTGCCTGATTATTGATTCTTCCCCGGGTATAAAGCATTGCGATTTCCCAAAGACTGATATCCGAACAGGCTAGATTTTCTGACTCGATGCCTGATTTCAGGGCTGCATTGGCGGTCGCCGAAAGGCGATGTGGGGCATCGGCCCAGAACAACAGGATATGCGTATCACAAATTGTTAGCATCGCCCGTCCATTCATCGGAACATGGACTCAGAATATCACCGACGATCATTTTGCCGCGTAGTGCTGACAACCGTTTAAGCGCCGCTTCACGCTTGGTCTCATCATGATCAGGCACAATGCGTGCGATTGTTTTACCGCGCACGGTGATGGTAATCTCTTCGCCGAGTTGCACTTGCTTAAGATATTCCGGTAAGTGTTGGCGTAATTCAGTGACATTGACAGCCGTCATAGTTACTCCAAGTAATGTACATCGTTAATGTACATTATAGGCTTTTTTAGTCAGAGTCGATGGTTAATTAGACTGGTAGTCGAATTGAGTTTAGATGATTAAAGTAGAGGCGATGTTGGGGTGAAATTTAATCATTTGATGCCGGTAATAAGGGTGAAAATTTAAGGATTGAACGAGGTACCCAGTCGGTAGTTTAGAAAGGCCATGTTAACGAATCGAAATAAGTCAGGTTGATGCGGTTTGCCAGGTACTTACTTATTCTTCTGATTCAAATGAATCGTCCCAAAATTTTTGATAATTGCATCAGCTGAAGCGTAACTTTTAGCGTAACCTGGCAAAATTAAATATTCAACTTATTGTATTTAAATGATAACACGACTATGCATCATCGGCGTGTGTTGCATTTTATCTTCTTGCTTGGTGCCTTGTGTTTTCTGGTTATTCATTTGTAATAAACTGATAAATAAGTAATATTTTCTTGTGTTCCGTTGAGTGCAACATTATCGACACTTATCAAAACTTACCTGCACTTTAGTTTTTAGTATGGGTTTTATCAGGTTATACGAGACCGATCACTCGCTACAAAAAAACCTAGACTAAAATGCAATTCGACGCCCGCACCGCTAAAGCTTTGCTACTCGGACAGCCTATGGCTTTTGACGATTACCCCGGATTGCGTTTGTCTGCCATGGCAAAGGTGAGAACCTGGTTTTATCGATATGGAAGCAGTGTTGATGGACGCCTTCGGCAGGTATCGATTGGTCATTGGTCGTCTATGTCATTTCCATCGGCTATTGTCGCCTGGGAGGCTTTGAAAAACCAGCGTGATTCCGGCGGGGATCCTGTATTAGAAGCCAAGCAAGCGAAATTAGAGGCAAAAGCCTTAACGTTAAAACAAGAGGCGGCAAATTCTGAAAACGCTTATACAGTACGCGTGCTGTGCGATGAATATTTAGCCGGACATGTTCGCCGTCACTGAGCCCCAAAAGGCTCGGCTGAAATTGCAAGGATGTTTAACACGATGCTGGGTGATATGGCGGATTTACCATCCACTGCGATTACCCGAGCAATGGCTTTTGATTTGATTCAGAAGTACGCCGCAATATCGCCCGTGCAGGCTGGAAAATTACGATGCGAGCCAGGCGCTGCCTGGGATTATGCAATGGATGCCGACAGACTGCCTGAAGCCGCAGTAAATTGGTGGCGCTTAATTTTACGCGGAAAAATTAGATCAAAAGGAAAAACCATAGAAGGTAAGAACATCGGCGTGATCAAGCGCGTACTTACTGAAGACGAAGTCGGTGAATTGATTGCTTGGCTTTCGAATTTCGCACCGGTCATAACCGATGTTTTAACGCTATATCTTTGACCGGAACTCGCGGCTCAGAGATTGTCGGTATGTCAGGAACTGAAATTAGCGAAGAGGGGGGCGATTATGGTGGACTATACCGAAAGTGAGAACGAAAAATACCCGGCATGAAACTGCTGCGGATCAAAGAGATACGCCCCGAACAGGCGAGACCTAGATTGACGGTGGCTCATTGGGCGCCGCATGACTTACGACGGACATCGCGTACCTTGCTTGCAAAATTAGGATGTCCGGATGCAGTAGGTGAAACGATTATCGGTCATATGTTACCCGGGGTGGTTGGAACTTATAATCGCCATCAATATGACGATGAAAAAAGCTTTTGGCTTTTCAATCTATCGGAGCATCTTGAGTTACTGGCAAAGCGTTTCGAGCGTTAGGCTTGCCGTTGCGTCCGGCAGTTGCCGTATTAGGGGGTGGCAGTAAATCGGAAACCGGACGCGGTCGGTCCATTCTTCAATTTCGCGCAGCAACCAGCATGAACGGCGTACAGATGCTTTATCCTAGAAAGATGGGTATTTCCACGCATTGCGTTTGCACAATGTTTTGTTCATCATAAACTGCCGTTGGGTAAATCCGGTGGACGGCAAGCTTCGGTTCACAACCGCTCACATTTGTCGCTTGAAGACAGCCAAGTTGGCAAATATTAATTAAACAAACCCAAGTAACACAAAAGATACTACGACCTACGACGAATAGCGAGACTACGCCGCAAGCACTGGAAACTTAGGTAATTTCCATTTTTTCGGGGGGTAATACCATGCGAGTACAGCGGATAATGAGCAAACAAATACAGTCTTGTCATCCCGGGCAGAGCCTTGAGCAAACCGCGCAAATGATGTGGGATCACGATTGCGGATGTTTACCCGTGTGCGTAGGAGATGGTGCGCATAAAATCATGGGAAGCATCAAGAACATTACGGAAAGGGAAGTAAGTAACACGCTCGCCACGATTTGCGCACCGCTCGCCGGCCGGGTATCAGTTTGATCTGGCAAATCCGGTTTAAATTAATTATAGGTCGTCGAACGGCGGGCCTAGTCACTTAGCCCGTGTAGGGCGAACGACCCAATCGTTGAACATAAAACAGACCTATGGAATCAGGCGCCAGAACTTGGCAACGTTTCGAAGGTCTGTGGAATTAAGAGGATAGATTTATGAAACTACTAACAATCACCACACTTGTACTGCTGCTTGGCTTCAGTCGTTTAATTCTCGCCGAAGATCATACATCCGTTGCATTGGAACACGCCAATGAGGCTATCAAACACGGTCAATTGGGGCATGCGCCAATGTTAGTCGAACATGCCGAAGCTGCGCTTGATCAGGTTAAAATGGCGCTTAAAGATGCCAAAAGCGAGGATAAAATACATTTGGAAGCAGCGGCAAAGAATTTGAATGCTTCCATAGAGCACGGCAAGATGAACCATACCGCGATTGCAATGGCGTCGGCCGAAGAAGCCGTAGAGCATTTGAAACAAGCCAGTCGAACCAATGCCGATGCCGCAGAAATGGCGATTGAGTCCAAGGAAGCGGTCAAAAAGATGAAACAATCCGCTCAATCCAAAGGGATGGAAGCGGTAACAGGTGAAGGCAAGGCGGCTACGGCGGAGAAGGCAATTGAAGCCCCGGAAGCGCAAAACCCGGAGTCACAGGGTGAATAGCCGGTTCCCAGGCTCAGGCCGCGTAGCGCATTAGCAGAGTGCAACAGGCATAGGCGGCGACTAGGCGTGCTTATGCAAAAGAGGTTATCGATAAAGCGGGAGATGTTGTTTGCTATTCACAAATACATCGCTCGTAGCCGCTAAATTCAGCTTTCGTGCTAGTGCTTAATTTCAAAAAAGCGATACGAAAACGTCGCTTAACATCATGAACGTAATTAACGTTCTAGCTTTACCGATTAATGCGATTAAGCACTAGCACAACAAGCCAATGCCACTATCGGATAGCCGGGAAAAGGCGAGTGCAAAGCTCCCGGTCGCGTCGAACCCTTTCGCACGACAAATGAATGTGTCGAATAAGGTAGATGAGGAACGGAAAATGAATAAAGTCACTTTTCTCCCCAAACTGATTGTCGGCGTTTTAGTATTGCTGACGTTGATTGCCCTACACATCCTGCCACTTCCAATTTTGGAAATACTCATTTTGTACGTGATGATTTTTCGGCCGGCCTGGTTCAAAAATATGGTAGACCAGCTTTATGATCGATAAGGCTGCCATCACGCCGCGCCGCGAAAACTAGAGGTGGAGCCAAAAATTGAACAACCTGTTAAGTGAAAAAACTGCTACTTTTGAGAGTCCGCAAGGACACAGAAACGGAGCAGAAGATGTCCAAAAAACCAAGAAGAAAACATTAGCCCGCCTTCAAGGCCAAGGTTACTCAAGCATCATGGCCTCGACAGGCAGCATTTTCTTGGTAACTTACAATTGAAGGATATTATGCCGTTTGATAGTCAAGGGCAATACGTTAACTCGTACGTTTTTGAGTATTTCTACTTAGGTATTTCTCAGGATTGCGATTTTGCGATTTCGAGCGTTAAATCATATGGCCTAATCTACAGGTGGCTGATTTTTCCAGAACTTCGATTCAAAGGAAGATGGTATTCAAGCGTAAGATTCTAATTTCTCCTTGCTTATTCAAAATGTGGAATAACTTCGGCTTCAATTTGCAGGCAATTAAGCCTGAAACGCTCAACAGGAGATATCGACATGAAAGTACTTTCACGCTTCGATTTAAAACAAATGTTAGACGAACAACAGGACTTTCTGTTGCTTAACGTACTTTCGAGTTCATCGTTCCGGAAAATGCATATTCCAAACTCTCAAAACATTCCCGTTTCAACAGCTGATTTTGTTAAGCGGGTAGAGGGCTTATTGGGAGACAAGGGTAATGATTACCCAATAGTGACTTACTGTGCAGGATTTCATTGCAGTGCTTCAAAAGAGGCTGCCAACCTTTTAACCGATGCGGGTTATACCAATGTTTCGGCGTACGAAGGCGGAATGGAAGATTGGCTGGACGCCGGCTATTCGGTATCGTGCGATGATATCGCCGCTTGCGAAGAGCAGTGTTCTTCATGAAATCTGATTTTTCTAAACGAAATTCAAATCGTTTCCTCTGAATACGACTTTTACTCGAATTAATCACGGGAGATAACACAATGGAGAGCATGCATGTTACCAAAATAGATCGTGTTATGGTCGGCGAAGCCTTGGTTGGTGAAGGCAACGAAGTGGCTCATATCGACTTGATTATGGGACCCAGAGGCAGTGCGGCTGAAACTGCTTTTTGCTCCACGCTTACCAATCAGAAACGCGGCGATAACGCATTATTGGCGCTGGTGGCGCCTAACTTAATGGCAAGGCCTGCGACAGTGATGTTTAACAAGGTAGAGATCAAGAACGCCAAGCAGGCTGAACAAATGTTCGGTCCCGCTCAGAGAGGAGTGGCGATGGCTGTTGTCGATTCGGTTAAAGAAGGTGTAATTCCGGTAGCCGAGGCAAGAGACATTTTTATTTGTATCGGGGTATTTATTCATTGGAATGCCAAGGACAACGCCAGAATTCAGGATTGGAATTATGCTGCGACCAAACTGGCCATTCAGCGTGCGGTAGAGGGTTTTCCGGCTCCTGAAGTAGCAATTGCCCAAGAATCCCTTCAGCATCATCCCTTGGCCGCTCACGATTGAAGCAGTAGGAAGGACATTTGAAGCCGAACGATTAAATACCGGCATTTACCAACAAATTTTGATGCCTTAAAAAGAGTTTCATCGGTTAGCTATCAACCGGATAAGTGCAAAAAGCATAGGATGACAAATCCGCGTGCCAATTAGGGTTCGAAGGTATCATCATTCCGTTTTGGCGTTCGGTTATCGGAGGCACCAAATTAACTATCGCCAAATTACCGAAAGGGGACTATTTAAGCCTTCGCTATGTCGGAAAAGCTCGCAGCAGAGTCGATAGCCAGCGTTTGGGCAGGGGCGATTTCTGTTTATCGGTAAAGAATGCTATGACCACTTTCGATATCCTGAAATTACAAACTGATACCGCGCATAGGCCGCCTGGCAAAATACTTAAAATAGCGTTGGATCTGTTCGATAATATTGCAATCGCTTTCAGTGGTGCGGAGGATGTGGTTTTGATTGACATGGCCGTCAAGATCAGAAAGGACGTTTCCGTTTTTTGCTTGGATACCGGCCGTTTACATCCCGAAACCTACCGTTTCATCGAAAAAGTCAGAAAGCATTATCAGATAAACATCGAATTATTATCGCCGGATAAAGACTTGCTCGATAGCTTAGTAAAGAAGAAAGGCCTGTTCAGTTTTTATCGGGATGGTCATGCGGAATGTTGCGGCATCCGTAAAGTCGAGTCGTTAAGACGCAAACTGGTTCAGGTGGATGCATGGATTACCGGTCAACGCAAGGATCAAAATTCCGAAACCCGGGAAAATATTCCTGAAGTGCAAATCGACTCGGAGTTTTCTAGGCCGAGGTATTCGCTCATAAAATTTAATCCGTTATCGAATTGGACCTTAAATCAGGTTTGGGACTACATTGACGCCTATCGGGTACCTTACAATGAATTACATGATAAAGGCTATGCCAGCATAGGCTGCGAACCTTGCACACGGGCTATTCTGCCTCATGAACATGAACGAGCCGGCCGCTGGTGGTGGGAGGCGGGAGCCCAGAAGGAATGCGGCCTACATGCCGGTAATTTAAAAGATTAAGGCCGATCGCGGCAAATTTGAAATACTATCGGCAGGACTTGTAGCGCATTTGCGCTGCGTATTGAATAGTTTGCGAGGCGAAGTCCGGAGGTATGTTATGCAAATAGGGGTATTACAGGCAGCGCTAGATCTGGCTAAGAATTTAGCGCATGTCTTCGTAGCCACGACAAATTCCAAGGGATTGCCCCATCTCGCAACTGCAGCTCGGTTAGTACGAGCGTCCGAGAACCAAGTGGCTGTGCAAGAATGGTTCTGCCCTGGCACGATGCGGAACGTGAGCGAAAACCCGTTGATTTCCCTAGTGATTTGGGATGCCCAAAAAGACGAAGGCTATCAACTGCTTGGCGCGGTTGTGGATGTCAGAGATTTGGCCGTGCTGGACGGTTATGCACCCGGAGTCGACGATGAACAACAGCTGCCGCAGATAGAACGGGAACTACTGATGCGGGTTGACCAAATTCTCGAATTCACACACCGTCCTCACTCAGACATTGAAGTATGAAGCCGAGAATGGCCGAACGTTCATAAGGCGGCCCCACGCCCAAAAAGGCTTACTGCTGGATATGCCGGGACGGTTGATGCGCAGCTGCCTCAGAGAAGTCCTTGCGGTAATCAACATTGATTTCCGTCGCATCTTCTGCGTGTATACGGGCATCGTGGTTGCTGTCGATAGGTTTTGCCGGTTTGTCGCAAGCTGGGTATTGATCTGAACAGCTAAACGATAGCCGTATGTTTATGTCGCGAAATGGCCCACTGTTAAGTTCAACTTCACCTCCCCTGTTAATACAGTTTGTAAGTCGCCATTTGACAACTTTTTTAGACTAATGGGGTCTACGTTGCAAAACTAAGCCTGGCCGGCTAATCGGCCGGAAGCGTGGCTTACAAAACGACGGGAGACTAATCGCGATAATGACTGCATCTTTGAATCTTCTAACTCACCGGGTTACGGTAATATGGATAGCAATGCTGGCAAGCGTGCTGGTTTTTCACTGTGGCCACCTGATCCATAGGCATGGTCAGCATCGCTGGTTTCACGGCGCTCATATCGTGATGTTGCTCGGAATGCTTTATATGTACGCATCGATGGCGTTCGCCTGGAAATGGATTCCAGCGCGGGCTTGGATGAGCTTGTTCGCGTTCACAACGGCGGCGATTTTTCTATGGATGATTGCGCGCTGTATACAACGACGTAAGTTCAGTTACTTATGGATTTTGGCGCTGATTCAGCAGGCCGCGATGGTTTATATGTGGATGCCCGTGGGGTATTGGATACCCTGGCTCAGCTACTCGGCAGTCGGCTATTTTACGTTGGAAACCATCGGTTGGCTTATCGGCTTATGTAATGACGCAAGAGCTGGCCGCAGCATTGAGATCGGTTTTGGCGGCAAGGCATGGATAGGGCCTTTGATACCCCGGACTGTCACCGGCAATATCAGTATGGCCGTGATGGCGGCGTCCATGGGATACATGTTTGCCGCAATGCAGTTAATGTTATGACGGCATTAATCCGAATTGTGACGCGACGAACGTTAAACGCCGTTTGACGAGCCTGACTCGCTATCTTTTTTGTATGCCATTTGAATTGTTGAACAAAATGTTTCTAAGTCCTTAGGATATCGTTCAAAATAACTTCGCTATGTGGCAATAGTCACTGGGGACGTAGCGAGTGAGGATGTCGGCAGCAAGGACGCTGCCGTCAAGCCCCCATGGAAGGGTGCACGGCGTTCCTCATTCGGTATGACCCAGGGTTCGCACCGGCAAAACGGGAAGTTGTTTTTGGCCAAATCCTTAGCTGTGACAAGCGGAACTGACCGAATTATTTCGATCCGGCACCAAAGTGCGGGTACGCATCAACCAACAAGCGCGATCCGCACCAGCCGCCCGCAATCAGATAGGCCAAGCCGCCGGGTACCCACATGATCAAGCCGGCCAATTGCTGGTCTTGCAAGTCGCGGGCGTCGTTGTAGAAGGGGGTAGGCGCGAACGTCAACAAGGCGCCGAGCATACCGGTGTGCATCAGTGTGAACAGCACAGACAACAATGCGGTGGCAGCGTGCCGGCGTAATACCGACCACCAGAATAAACCTGCGGCAATGATAAATCCGGCATGTTCTGCCAGATGCCACCACGGGTTGGCCACGGCCAGATTGTAAAATTTCGGTGCATGCCAGAACCAAATCAAGAGGCCTTGCAGGCCGCCCATCCACAGCGGCCGGCTGCTCAGGCGAATCAAAGGCCGCCACAGCCAGAGGCTGTTCCGGCCGGTTGCGGCAAGCCACTGCGGCAAAGGCCGGGATACCACGAAAAGCGGCGCTACGACGACCATCATCAACAGATGTAGGGCCATGTGCAGCGAAGCGCTATCGGCCATGCCGCCGTATCGGTCGGCAAAAAGTGTCATGACGGTAATCAGACCGGCTATCTGAAAAGTCAACCATCTCGCCGTCGTCGGTGCCGTACGTCTCGCTCCGACGATATAGGCCGCCCAAAGTAGGGTCAGAAACAGTCCTCCGGCCATGGAGGGTGAAGAAACGTTCGTATCCGACACCAAACCATGCGCCTGTGCCGAATCGAATCGCAGCACCAGGCCGGTCAGCAGCGCTACCTTTAAAGACATTAAAGACATGGAGGCAAAAGCAGCGAGATCAGTCCCTGACTGAGCGTTACGATGGCCCCCAATAGATTGATTCCGGCGCCCAATCTGACGATAAACAGATCGATTGCCCGGTCGTTTCGCTCAAGATCGGAACGGGCCGCGCGCCAGCAACGGTGCGCCCAATACAACAACAGGCCGGATACCGTCAGAGAACCAAGCAGCAAAGCCGCATTGATCCAGGTGAAAGCACCCAGTTCAACCGACGGCGGCGCCCATTCGCAGACAAACGCCAAAGCCGAATATTTCAGGATAAACCAGGCGATCCAGACGATCAGGCCCATCGCCAGTTGCATTGGGTGATACGGCGACAACATCAGACGCTTCTCCATGCTGCGGATATTACGGCGATGGCCGCCAAGCTCAGCCAGAACACGCCGATCGTGTAAAGCCACCAGGGTGTCACGACGGCAATCTCGAATGGCGCGGTTTTGCCGACATAACCGTAGGCCGCACGTAGCGCCTGCAACAGCGTCATGATCACGGCCAGCCCGCTGTGAAACAGTTGATACATCAATACCACGGCGATCACGGCATCGTGAGCGGTTTCCGTGACGGCCAACGTCGATGTCGACCACGCCCACAGCAACAAGCCGATGTGGACCGAACCGACCGCGGCAATAATCCAGAGGTTACGCTTGAGATGAGTATCCGAGCCCATGCGTAGCCGTCGCAAGACGGACCAATGCCCGATTGCCGCAACCGTCAACAACCCAGCGCTGATCAACAACGGCAACCAAGACAGCGGCGGGAAGGCGGGCGCTTGCCAATGCGGCGCCACGGTCCGGAGGTAAAGCCAGCCGAACAGCAAGGAAAGAAACAGGGTGGCGTCTGCCAGCAGCGTCGTGATGATCCCCCATAAGCCGGGGCCGTCGAACGTGCGCGAATGTAAAGGCGGGTAACCCGGTTTGACGCTGGCATCCGGGGCCGCCGCCGGATGGGCGCCGTTGATCCAGGACCAGCGCAACAGCAATATCAAACTCAGCAACAGCGTAATCACCGCGATGTCGTAGGTCCTCAGCAACAGGCCGATACAGACGCCCGACAATGCCAAAGCCGAATAGAAAGGCAACCATGAGTTGCCGGGCAGGTGAATGATTTCGCGCAGCTCGCCGCTAAGCGGATCCGAGCCCCAGGTTTCGCGCCTGCCATGGTCTATCTCGGTCAAACGGTGTTTGCCTTCGGCCACGGTAGCCTGCAGATCGGGATGATCCCACGACGGGTGTCTGGTCGGACAATCGGGCAGACTGATGAAATTGTAAGGCTGAGGCGGCGTCGCGGTGGTCCATTCCAGCGTATCCGCCTGCCAGGGATTGGCGCCGGCCGGGCGGCCGTAACGAAAATGCAATGCGATATCGAGCAGAACCATCGCCACGCCCATCGCAATGATGAAACCGCCCGCCGAAGAGACGGCGTTGGGCAAATCCCATCCCAACCCCGCCGGATAGGTGTAAACTCGCCGCGGCATTCCGAGCAATCCGGTCAGATGCATGACCAGAAAGGTGGTGTTGAAGCCGACAAAGAAAAGCCAGAAGCCCCAGCGTGCAAGCTTTTCCGACGGCATGCGGCCCGAGAAATGCGGCAGCCAGTAGTATAAACCGGCAATCAACGGGAACAACATGCCGCCGACCACGACATAATGCAAATGGGCGACCACGAAATGCGTGTCATGAACCTGCCAGTTGAACGGCGCCACTGCCAGCATGACTCCTGTCAATCCGCCTATCATAAAGATCACCAGGAATCCGACCAGCCACAGCATCGGCACATGATATACCGGCCGCCCCGTCCATAAGGTCGCCAACCAGGCGAACAGCTGAATGCCGGTAGGAATTGCGACCAACATGCTGGCCACCGAAAAAAACGCCTGCGCCAGATGCGGTATGCCGACGGTAAACATATGATGCACCCATAGCCCGAAACTGATGAAGCCGGTCGCGATGACAGCCAGCACGATCCAGCGGTAGCCGACAATGGGGCGGCGCGAGAATACGGGCAGTAGGGTCGAGACGATGCCGGCGGCCGGCAGAAACAGGATGTACACTTCGGGATGGCCGAACAGCCAGAACAGGTGTTGCCAAAGGATAGGATCACCGCCGCGGGCGACATCGAAGAACGGCATGCCGGCCGCTCTTTCCAGTTCCAGCAAGATGCTGCCCAGGATCAACGGCGGAAAACCGAACAGGATCATCAGCGCCATGACCAATATGTACCAGCAGAACAGCGGCATGTGCAGCAGCGCCATGCCGGAGGTGCGGCTGCGCAGGATCGATACGACCAGTTCGACCCCGGCCGATACCGCGGAAATCTCGATGAAGGTGATGCCGAGCAGCCAGAAGTCGGCGTTCGGGCCGGGCGAGTGAGCGGCATTGGTCAACGGCGTATACATGAACCAGCCGGCCGCCGGCGCAATGCCCAACGGCAGGCTCGACATCAGAATCAGGCTTCCGAACAGATAACACCAATAACCGAACGCGCTGAGCCGGGGGAACAGCAAATCGCGCGCGCCTATCATTTTCGGGATCAGATACATCGCCAAACCCTCGATCGCAGGCACGGCGAACAGAAACATCATGATCGTGCCGTGCATCGTAAACAGCTGGTCGTAGAGTTTCGGCTCTACGATGTTCTGCGCCGGCAAGGCTAGCTGGGTGCGCATCAACATCGCGATCAGTCCGCCGATCAGGAAAAAAACGCCGCCGGTGATCATGAAGCGGATGCCGATCGTGGTGTGATTGACTATGGTCAAGGCCCTCCAGCCGCTCGGATTGCCCCATACTTTGATAAACTTCTGATGTAGCGCGTTTCTCTGTTGCCCGATCGCCTCATTCATGGGTGTGTGCCTCCAGCCAGACCTTAAAATCTTCAGGCTCATGTGCCTGCACCTCGAACACCATATGCGCGTGCCCCAGACCGCAAAATTCCGAGCATTGGCCGCGGAAACGGCCCGGCGTATCGGCTTGCAATCGCAGAATATTGGTCCGTCCCGGAATCATGTCAAGCTTGCCCGCCAGCCTCGGCACCCAGAACGAATGAATCACGTCGGCGCTGGTCACATATACATCGACCGGCATCCCGGTCGGCAGATGCAGCTCGTTTTTCAGCAAAATCCCCGCGTCGGGGTAGCGTACCTCCCACCACCACTGATGACCGGTCACCTCGATGCGCAGCGGCGTTTGCCCGGCGACGGGCAACGGCAGCATGCGATGCCCCATGGGAACGGCGAATCCCAACAGCGCCAGGATGCCGACCATGGGCAGCAGCAATCCTCCTCCTATCAGCCAGCGTTGATTGATCCGCCGAATTTGCGCGTCGGTCGCCGATAAAGGTTTACGCTTCATCGCATATAGCCATAACGCGGCGATGACTATAAGTACCAGCGCCGAAAAACCCAACATCCACCACCACAGCCTACTGACGGCGAGGGCCGCGGGTCCGGCCGGGTTCAATGCGGATTGATATTCGTCGCAACCGCTCAGGAAACAAAGGGTGATAAATAGTGCCGGTAACGTTAAACTGCGAACCATCGTCAACGATTCCGGTTGCCAGCCGGAAGGGAGGCCGTTATGGCGCAAGATCCCATCATTAGCCGTATGTCCATACACGGGCATCCGATACATCCTATGCTGATTCATTTTCCGGTGGCCTTTCTGCTCGGGCTGGTGGGGGCAGACTTGGCTTACCTTTACACCACTGATCCTTTCTGGATGCGCGTCGGTTTGTGGCTGGCGGGCCTTGGCAGCTTGGGCGGCTGGCTGGCCGGTCTGGCCGGTCTCGTCGATCTGCTGCTGGTGTGGCACATCCGCAATCTGATCATTGCTTGGAGCCATGCCTTGCTGGCCGTCATGACGCTGGCCCTGGCTTCGTTCAACTGGTTGTTGCGAGTATCCGCCGAAAACGGCTTTAGTCTCTGGAGCTTGTATGTTTCGCTGCTGACAGCGGCGATGATCAGCGTCACCAGCGTTCTCGGGGGGCAGATGGTCTACGGACACGCCGTCGGCGTTAAAATCGAGACCTGAGCCGTCGTGTGGTTGTTTCGGCTTAACAACTCGCAACTTCGCCTCCTACGCTGTATAAGGTTTGGTCAGCACGACCCAGACAATCGCCGGAATCAACATCACGACCATCACTCCGCTCAATGTGCACGGCAAGGTTAGGTCTCTGGCGGGGGATTTTTCAGCGCTTAGAATAATCCAGCCGCCGACAGCGTGACAAAGCACCAATGCCGTGACCAGCGTGAGTTTTATTATGAGCCAGTGGCTGGCAATGCCGGCTGTTACGAACAAGATCGTGCCGGAAATGATGGCAATCAATGCGGCCGGCGTTGCGAAGTGGCTGAACACCTTGAGGATCAAGGCTAAGTGACGCTGCCGTTCATCCGGTGTCGGCTGGGAAGATACGCCCGCTGTGAAAGCAAACAAATAGAGCAGTGAACCGCACCAACACACCACCGCCGAGATATGTAACAGCAAAAGCCAAATCATATCTTCCCCTTACGAGTAATGAAATTAATTCCCGTCTAGTACAACAGAACTCAAGTTCCAGATCATATCAAGCCTGAACCGTCGGGACTCCGCCTTGATAGTTTCATTTGAAGAATTTCCGCACGGTTTTTGTGTGCGGCGGCCAACTACTTTTAGACAATAAAATTAAGCTTTTCTTGCATTGTTGTCAGCGCCAATACGCCCGATGCCATACGCCTTTTGTTTCAATTGTCGGTTGGGCTAACTATAACCATGTTTGTTTGTCAGGTCATCAAGCATTTTTTTGATGGTTGAGCCAAATCGATCACCCGTTCAGTTTTTCTTGAACCAGCTGCCCTAAAGTCACCAAAGCTTTGTTCAACCGTTCGTCCCAATCCACCGCGCAATTCAGGCGGATGAAATTGCGGTATTTTTGCGTGGCGGAAAAAATCGGTCCCGGAGCAATGCTGATACCCAGGATCAAGGCCTGTTGGGTCAGGGTAATTGCGTCGACATTACCGGGTAGCTCCACCCACAACAGGAAGCCGCCCTGCGGCTGAGTGATTCGGGTGCCGGGCGGAAAGTACGCGCCAACCGCCGCTGTCATCCGCTCCACGGCTTGCCGGTACTGTTGGCGGGCCCGGCGCAGATAACGGTCGTAACCGCCGTGCTCCAAGACCTCGGCCACGGTCAACTGCGCCAGCGTCGGGGTGGCCAGATTCGTCACGTATTTCAGATATTCGGTTTTCTCATGCAGTGCGCCCGGTACCAGCCAGCCTACGCGCAAGCCGGGGGACAAGGATTTCGAAAAAGAGGCGCAATACAGCACCCGTCCTTCGCTATCCCGGCTTTTGACCGTTGACGGCCTGTGCAGGCTGAATCCCAGATCACCGTAAATATCGTCTTCTATCAACATGATTTGGTAGCGGTTGATCAATTCGACCAGGGCCTGTTTACGCAGGTCGGACATGCAATAGCCGAGCGGATTGCTGTAATTGAGCACCACAATACAGGCCTTGATCGGCCACTGTTCGCAGGCTAATTGAAGCGCTTCCAGGGCAATGCCTTCGCGCGGATGGGTCGGAATTTCGATGGCCCGCAAGGACAGCGATTCGATGACTTGCAGCAAGCCGTAAAAGGTAGGCGATTCCACGGCAACAATGTCGCCGGGTACGGTGACAGCCCGCAGCGCCAGCGTCATGGCCTCCTGGCAGCCGTTGGTGATCAGGATGTCGTTGGGATCGACCGGGCAGTTTTGTTCCGACATACGCTTGGCGATTTGCCGCCGCAGCTCCGGCGCGCCGGGCGGAAATTCGTAACTGGACATGCGCTGCCGGTAACGCCGAGACGCGGCTGCCGATAGTTGCGCCACTTTTTGCGTAGGCAGGAAGGACGGCGCCGGTACCGCCGCGCCCAGCTGGATGAATTGCGGATTATTGGCCGCTTTCACCAGCCGCAGCACCAGCTCCTGGCCGGTCACCTGGGTCGGTTCCCGCGACGGCGAGGACATGGCCGGTTCCTGCAGGACGGAGCGCAAGCGAGGCCGCACATAATAACCGGAGCGTTGGCGGGCCTCGATCCGGCCTTGGTCTTCCAGCAGGCGTAACGCCGATACCGCGGTAGCCGTGCTGATCTGGTGTTGCCGGCTGAGTAGCCGCACGCTGGGCAAGCGTTCACCCGGTCGATAGATGCCCTGATCGATGGCGGTTAACAAGTGTTCGGCAACGGTTTCGTAACGTAGCGTCATACACATTCCAATACAGTTGGGTTAAATCACAATCGATACAACGGTGTGCAGCTGTTAATTGTATCGATATAAATTAACTATTTTGCATCTGTATCGGTTTGGGCATCTTAGATTACAGTAACGCCTCCCATCAAGCGACCGAAGACTATGAAAACTTCACTATTTATTATCGATGCATTCACCGATCAAGCGTTCAGCGGCAACCCGGCAGCAGTTTGCTTGGTGAGTCCGGGTCGGGATGAAGCGTGGATGCAGAATGTTTCGGCGGAAATGAATCTATCGGAAACGGCTTTTTTGTATCCTCTGGATGCGGATATGTGGTCGTTGCGCTGGTTTACCCCGACCGTGGAAGTCGATTTGTGCGGCCATGCCACCTTGGCTGCCGCGCATGTGTTGCGGCACGAATTGGCAGTGGCCAATGGCCCGATGAAATTCCTGACCCGTAGCGGCATTTTGACCGCAACCGCGGCAGGCACCGCCATTAGTCTTGATTTCCCGGGCTTCATCGCTGAGCCGGTCGAACGGTCCGCGGATTACGATGCCGCAATCGGTGCGCAAACAACGGCCGCCTTGCGTGCCGGAAAGATTTTGATTCTTGTGGTGCGGGACGCGCAAACCGTGGCCGGCCTCAATCCCGATATGAACCTTATTCGCGGGTTGACCGGGCGGGGCGTCGCCGTCACAGCGGCCGCCGCTAACAATTCGCGCTGGGATTTTGTGTCCCGGTTTTTTGCGCCGGCGGTAGGCATACCGGAAGACCCGGTGACCGGCTCCGTGCATTGCATGCTCGGGCCTTATTGGGGAAAGGTTTTGGGGAAAGCGCAGCTGACCGCCTATCAGGCTTCGGCCAGAGGCGGCGAGGTCGGTATCGAGCTGTTGGGCGACAGGGTGCGGCTGTCGGGGCAAGCCAAAACCGTGATCAAGGGAGAACTTTATGCATAACCCTTCGCCGACAACTCGAAATGCGGCGGCCGTCAGGCGCGCTTATCTGTCGGGTATGGTCGGCATCGTCGGATTTAGTCTGACTTTGCCGGCCACCCGATTGGCAGTGGCGGATCTCGATCCGGTGTTTGTCGGGCTCGGCCGGGCAGTGGCGGCTTCGATATTGGCCGCGGTGGCGCTTTTGACGGTCAATGCCCGGCTGCCTAGCAAGCGTCAATGGCTAAGGCTGGGCTCGACGGCGTCCGGTGTGGTGATCGGTTTTCCGTTGTTATCGGCCGCGGCCATGCAAAGCGTTTCCGCCATTCACGGTGCGGTCATTGTCGGATTGACGCCTTTATTTACCGCCTGGTTTGGTGTGAGGCTGTCCGGCGAAAGTCCGTCGGGGAAATTTTGGTTGGCCACCGCAGTCGGCAGCATGGCGATCGTGGTTTTCGTGGTTTTATCGGGAGCCGGCACACTGCAAACCGCCGATCTGTATCTGCTGGCGGCCGTATTGTGCGCGGCTTACGGCTATGCGGAAGGAGCCGGTTTAACGAAAGAGCTGGGCGCCTGGCAGACCATCAGTTGGGCCTTGCTGGCAGCAACACCGCTATTGCTGCCCTGGGTGGTGATGGCGGCGCCGGCCAATTTCAAGCAGGTCGGCTGGCTCAGTTGGTCGGGGTTCGCTTATGTCAGTATAGTGAGTATGTATTTGGCGTTTTGCGCTTGGTACAGGGGTTTATCCCTGGGCGGTACCGCTCGCATCGGCCAATTACAGCTGTTGCAACCGTTTTTGACCATGGCGGCCGGTGCAACGTTGATGGGGGAATCCCTCGAAGCTCTCCAACTCGTTACGGCTCTGATTGTAGTGGGTTGCGTGATGGCCGGACGTAAGCACTGATAACAAAAAGGCTGCATCTACTATTTTGAGGAAAACAACATGAACGAAAAAGCCTTGTGCTGGCTGAACGGCACGCTATTGCCGCTGTCGGCAGCCAGCATACCGGTCAACGACCACGGTTTGCTGTATGGCGACGGCGTGTTCGAAGGCATACGCTTTTACAACCGCCGTGCCTTTCGTCTGCAACGGCATTTGCAGCGTTTGGAGCTGTCGGCGCGGGCGATTGCACTGGCAATACCGCTCTCCACCGAAGAATTGACGGCCGTCATCGAACGGCTGATCGACGCTTTTGCCGACAATGATGGCTACATCCGCCTGATGGTGACCCGCGGACCGGGCTCGCTGGGTTTGAATCCCAAAGGCTGCGAGCAGCCGAATGTCGTTATCATTGCCGATCAACTGAACATGGTCGATCGATCCAGCCGTGAGGAGGGCGCACGGCTGATCGTGTCGTCGGTGCGCCGCTTGCCGGCCGACGGCCTCGATCCGCGCATCAAAAGCCTGAATTATTTGAACCACATTCTGGCCAAAATCGAAGCCAATCATGCCGGCGCCGACGAAGCCGTCTTGCTGAATGCGCAAGGCCGTGTAGCCGAAGGTACTGCGGATAATATATTTATCGTGCGGAACGCTTGCCTGTTGACGCCGCCATGCTCGGAAGGCGCGCTGGAAGGTATCACCCGCGAATTGGTGCTACAGTTGGCGCAAGCCGAGGGCATCGAAACCAGTGAGCAGCCGTTGGGCGTGTACGACCTGTACGCCGCCGACGAATGTTTCTTGACCGGCACCGGCGCGGAACTGATTCCGGTGGCCGGCATCGATCAGCGGGTCATCGGCCAATGTCCGGGGCCGGTTTTCCGGAAATTACAGCAGGCCTTCATTCAGACCATCGCCGAAGAGTGCAAGGGCGCCTTATGAATTTGCTGGAGCATTTCGCGTTACAAGCCCGTTACAGCCAGTGGGTCAACCGGCGATTGTACGACGCTTGCGAGGCCTTGCCGGATGCCGAACGTAAACGCGATAGGGGCGTGTTTTTTGGTTCGATCCACGGCACCTGGAACCATTTGCTGTTGGGCGATCGCGTCTGGCTGGCCCGCTTGCAAGGTCGGCCGGCGCCATACCGGCGCCTGGACTTGGAACTTTGCGCCGACTTCGGCGAACTGCGTGCCGCGCAAAGCGCCAGCGACGTGGCGTTGCTGGATTTGATCCCGGGCTTGAGCGAAGATGACTTGCAACGGCGCATCGCATTTCGCAGTCTGTCCACCGGGCAAGATAAAGTGTTGGCCGTGGCTACCATGCTGACTACCTTGTTGATCCACAAAACCCACCATCGCGGCCAAATCACCGCGCTGTTGAGCCAGTGCGGTTGCGACTACGGCGCCATCGATTTCATCTGCGCGCCGTTTGTCGACTAATCTTGCATTTTTGTAACCGTTCAGCGATGGGACTAACTTTTGTTGTTGGAGCGGCTTTAGCCGCGAACGAAGGCTTTTATCGCGGCTAAAGCCGCTCCAACACAACCAGCGCATTGCTTGATTTCGAACAATCTGAAACCGAGTTGAATAGTTACGTATTTTTTAACTCTCTTAGGATCGTTCCGAATGCAGAATCAGCCCTCCCTATTGCCGCCGCTGGCAAGAAAATCCTTGTATCCGCCAGAGTCATTTGCGGCTTGCACGGCGCCCGGCTGGAAGGCCGGGAAAAACGGCCTTTAGGCGAATTGTTCGGCCTGTAAATTTCGGTGTCAATCCGACCCGGGTGGCGCCGGGGGCGATATCGGCTTTGCGCCATGCGCACAGCCGGCGCTGCGAAACCTTGGAAACGAAGCGCCAGCGAGTGAAGGTTGAGTAGTCCCTGGAAGCCGTAGCGCCGGGCGGTTTTTCGACTAGAAAAACTGCAAGGCATCGCGGAACGGCGTCGAGTCATGCGAGAGCCAAGGCTTTGATCCCCTTGCTGGGTCAAAGCCGAGGTGACGCGGACGGCCAGGGCCGCCGCAGGCAATCACGTGGCGGTGTAGGCGCGATTGCTAGCCAGGGATGGCTAGCAATCTTTCCCGCCGGAAGCCGACACTCTCCGGACAAGAAAATTTATCATGGCGGGTAATTGCACCGGTTTCAAGTCGTATCAGCCAATCTAAACTGTATCACCTCGGCATCAGCCCCCAAGCCGTCCAAATAATCCACCTAGGACAGCATTATTGAATAACTTTTAGGTTTTTCAACCGGTATTCCATTGCTTTGTTTGATACATGAAATTTTGTCGCCATTTCATCAACAAATTTTCCAACAGGCATCCTATCAGCATTGTTTTTCTGCTTGTAATTGCTAATGATCTTATTTCCTTCTGAAATAAGTGATACCTTCGGCATAAGAAGTTGTGCAGCAAAACTATTTGCTTCAGATTCAAAGGCGTCCCAGAAAGACTCGCTCCGGCTCATCGTTTTTCTAGAATCCGTAAAGCCCTTTTTTGAAGATGCAGAATGCAGGCAATAATGTCCAAGTTCGTGCGCCAAAGTGAATCGACGGCGAGGCTCATACGAATTTTCAAATGGGTTAATCCTAATAACGGGATCTCCATCAACGAAGGTTATTTCACCGACGATTTGATCGTTATGCAACGAAAAGTCGGTTTCAACTGAAATTCCTAACTCTTGCGCAATACTATCCACATTAACCGGAACACCAATACTTAGACCTTGGTTCTTCATTTCTTGTAAAAGGGATGCAGCATTTTTATAGAGTGGTTCACTCATTATTCACTCCTATATTGTTAGGTCGAAGTTGCGCAGCTAAGCCATGTACAGCATTCAATTCCTGAGCCGCTTGGGTAGCGAACGCTTGTGAATCAGCTAACCGTTCGTTGATGAGTTCATCTATCTTGGTTTGCAGCAAAGTTTCAATGTGGCGTTTGACATCCGGGTTTTCCAAAAGTGCATCGAGAAGTGACGTTGCTGTTTGTTCGTGACTCTTGATTTTATCCTTCAATTCGTTTAGCGCCTGTATTTCATGGGTTTCTTTTGTGGCTGAAAACTGCTGGGTAAAAACAAAGCCGGCTACGGCGAGTACAACGGTGATTCCAACGAAGAAAAACGTAGTGAATACAATAAACGTATTCGCAACAGCAACAGCATCCGACGGTTCAGCAATCGGAACAGGTGCAGCCCATGACAGAACCCAAGGCGATAAAGCGCCTCCTACAAATCCCAGCAACAGTACAGCAAGTATCTTGTACATTCGCTTCATATATTTTTTATTCCCTTAGCAATCCAAATGAGTTGATAATTTTGTCTTCTTTATATCATCAGCCCGATAACAACTAAAGATAGCAGGTCCAAAACTGGACCCTATTGATTTTATAGATAATCAAATTTTGGATTAGGCACAATTTCAAGTCGTACCCGCCCGCCTAAATGGTATTACCTCGACACCGGCCCGCAAGCCGTCTAAATAATCCGCCCAATCCTGCATGCCCGTTGCGGCAAATATTCTGCATGATTGTAAGCAGTTCTAGCGCTGTTCTTTTTGCTATGGGCTAGTTGGCGCTCAATCCAATCCCGGTTGAAGTGTAGTTCATTCAAACGGGTAGAGACCATCGAACGGAAGTCGTGGTCGGTCATTTCCTTTTTGCTTAGCCCATGCGCCGGATCGCACCATTAACGATGTTTTACGACATGGGCCTGTTTTTCTTTTGTTCCGACGGAATCAGGCAATTTCGGTTGCCGGACTGTGCTCGCAGCTCCTTAAGCAAGATCACGGTTTGATCAGCCAGCAGCCCGAATTCCTGTTACGTTGGTTAGATGCCTAAAGCCAACGTTTTTCGTTTGCCGGCAAAACGATAGTTATAGCGAAAGTATTCTGCACCGATTGGGTTTACCAGAAGGTAAAGTCCTTTGTCGTCTTGCAGCTTGTAAGGCTTATCCAGACTGGGCTTGGCGTTACGAATAGCGGTATGTCAATAGACGACATTAGACAACACTGGACAATAAAAAACCCGCTAAGTCAGGAAACTCGCGGGTTTTTGGATTCTGTGAGACTGCTTGAGAATCTTAAATGGTGCCTCGGGCCGGAGTCGAACCGGCACGGATGTTACTCCGCGGGATTTTAAGTCCCGTGCGTCTACCAATTTCGCCACCGAGGCAACGCAAGCCGGCCATTATAATTTAGCGCTGATTTTTGTCAATTAACTTTCATTATCGATTTTTTGCAATTTCTTTAAAATGCTTTTGCTAATCGCGGCAACGAATGCTTCCGGGTTGTCGTATTGTTGTTCGCGTATAAAGCTTACGGCCGATTGTACGATTTGCTTGGTGCCGGCGATTTCTTCGTGCGAGCGGCCGCAGCCCTGACAGTGCGTGCCGTCTTTGGTGCATTGGTCGACACAGGGATTGAATTTCATTATTTCTCCTCGGAAGATGATGCGCCGGTAGCGCTTTCGGATAGGCGGTGAACATAAATCGTTGCGCCGATGACGGCGGCTTGGCCGATCAGAAAATTGACCAACGGCAGGGTCAGTGCCAAACCGGCGACGCCGCCAAAGCTAAGCGCGCCCCAGCGCGATTGTTGCAAGAACTGTTTTTGATCGCTAAAGCTGAGTCCGCGGTTTTCCAGCGGGTAAGCCATATATTCCATCGCGAAGCCCCAGGCCGCGAAAATGGCCCATAATACCGGAGCAATCAGATTCACGACCGGTATCAGGAACAACAGTAGCAGCGGTAGGGTGCGTACCACCAAATAGCCTATACGGTTCAGCTCTCCGAGGAATACTTTGTTCCAGGGTTGCTCGACGATAGGCGCTTCCTGGCCGAGCACGATTTGCAACGCCTTGGCCGATAGTTGACTGTAATAAGGCGCCGCGATCAGATTGGCAATTAGCGTGAACGTGAAAAAGCCTATCACCAGAAAACTGACAAAGAACAAGGGCCACAATATCCAGCTGATCCACGATAGCCACTCCGGGATGAATTCGTGTATCAGCGCGGACACCGAGTGATAGCCTACTACGAAAGCGCCGGTGTATAGCACGAAGTTGATGAACATCGGGATTAGAAGATATTTGCGCAGGCCCGGATGGTTCAGCAGTTTTACGCCTTGCAGTAAACAGCTTAAAGCCAAGACCGGATTGTTGCCGTTTTTAAGATTTAACATGGTTGTAGACTCCTTACGCCGTGTTTGCCGGGGTCGACGACGACGCCGTTTTCGGTAACGATCGCGCTGATGAGTTCCGCGGGCGTGACGTCGAATACCGGATTCCAGGCCGTGACCAATGAACCGTCGCCTAAATAGCAATCGGCCAGCAATTCTTTGGGGTTGCGTTGTTCGATTTCAATGCGGCTGCCGGTTTCCAGGCTGAAATCGAAGGTGGAAGAGGGCGCCGCGACCATGAGCTTTACGCCGTGCTGTTTGGCCAAGACCGCCAGCGAATAAGTGCCGATTTTATTGGCGACATCGCCGTTGGCGGTGATGCGGTCGGCGCCGACCACGATCCAATCGACTTTGCCGGATTTCATTAGCCAGGCCGCGGCCGAATCGGCGATCAGCGTGGCCGGAATGCCGTCTTGAGCCAGTTCCCAAACCGTTAGCCGGGCACCTTGCAGCCAGGGGCGGGTCTCGTCGGCATAGATGTTTTTTAAATGGCCGCGCTTGTAGGCGCTACGGATCACGCCCAAGGCGGTGCCGTAGCCGCCGGTTGCCAGTGCGCCGGCATTGCAATGAGTCAGCACCGCGTTGGCGCGGCCCAGGATGTCGGCGCCGCGTTCGCCCATGGCCAGGTTGGCGGCGATATCGTCGTCGTGGATGTGTTGGGCTAGCTCGGTTAGCGACGCAATCGGATCGGCGTCGTTAGCTGCCAGTTGTCGGCGCATTTTGTCCAATGCCCAAAACAAATTCACCGCGGTGGGCCGGGAGCCGGCCAAGCGCTGCATATCCTGCTCGACTTTAGCTTGCCAGCCGTCGCCGGGATAATGCTGTAAGGCCGACAATACTACGCCGTAAGCCGCCGCGATACCGATGGCGGGCGCGCCGCGTACCCGCATCGAGGCGATGGCTTCAGCCACGCCGGCCGCGTCTTGATATTCGTCGTAGGCGATGGTTTCCGGCAATTGGCGCTGGTCCAGCACTTTCAAGCCGCGGCCGCTCCATTGTAAGGCTTGCACGGATAGATTCGAGCTTAATGTCATGTTCGATTCCGAAGATAAATTGGGTGAGGAGTGCATGGCGACGTTCTGACATCATGAATGTTAGATAGTGTCGGTTCGGCGCTATTCTAATCGTTTTGGCGTCCGATATTGAAATTCGCCGGGCGCTTTATGGTATTTTCGCCGGTCGGCAGGTGATACAATTAAGCATTATCAACCACATCACTACACCGGCTGTGGACTTAGAAACGACTGGCCTTATTTCCGATGCGGAGCCTGTCCGGCTGCGCGAAATTCCTTACAACTACACTTCCTTTTCCGACCGCGAAATCGTCATACGCCTGTTAGGCGAAGAAAGCTTGCGTATTTTAGAGTCGCTCCGCAACGAACGCATTACCGGCCGCTCGGCTCGCATGTTGTTCGAAGTATTGGGCGACATCTGGGCCGTACAGAGAAATCCCTATCTCGAAGACGATTTGCTGGATAACCGCAAACGCCGGCAGGCCTTGCTAGAAGCGATGCGTCATCGCTTGAAGCAGATGGAGATACGCCATCATCAACACGAAGCCGAATTTCCCGACCGCGCCCGCCGGGTGGCCTTGTTGATCGAGGCCGCGCATCATGCGGTGGATGCGTTCGAGGCCCATTTCGACCGTACCCGCGACATGCGGCGCAAGGCGCTGGCCTTATTTTCCAAGCATACCCGCAAGGATAACGTCTGTTTCGACGGTTTCGCCCGCGTGTCGCATGTCACCGACGCGACCGACTGGCGGGTGGAATATCCCTTCGTGGTGCTTTATCCGTGCAGCGAGGATGAAGTCGGTGCGCTGGTGCGCGACTGCATCAAACTGGGCTTGACCATCATCCCGCGTGGCGGCGGTACGGGCTACACCGGCGGGGCGGTGCCGCTGACGCCTTATTCCGCGGTGATCAACACAGAGAAGCTTGTTGAATTGGGGCAGATCGAGCACGAGACCTGGCTGCCGGGCGTGGAGCAAAGCTATGCGACCGTTTTCACTTGTTCCGGCGTGGTGACCCGGCGAGTGATCGATGCGGCCGAAAATGCCGGATTGGTGTTCGCATGCGACCCGACCTCGGCCGATGCCTCTTGCGTCGGCGGCAACATCGCGATGAACGCCGGCGGCAAAAAGGCCGTTTTATGGGGCACGGCTTTGGATAATCTATGGTCCTGGCGCATGGTGACTCCGGACGGTAACTGGCTGGAAGTCGAACGCATCCATCACAACCTGGGCAAGATTCACGAGCAGGAGCAAGTGACTTTCACGCTGAAGCGCTTCGATGCCAAGCGTAAGACCTTGTTGTCGGAAGACCAATTAACGATACCGGGCAAGACCTTCCGCAAGGGCGAATTGGGTAAGGACGTTACCGACAAATTCCTGGGCGGTTTGCCCGGCATTCAGAAAGAAGGCTGTGACGGCATCATTACGTCGGCGCGCTGGATCTTGCACAAAATGCCGCCGCAGACCCGCACCTTTTGTCTGGAATTTTACGGCCAGGTGCGCGAGGCGGTACCGGCCATCGTCGAGATTCGCGACTATTTGGCGTCATTGCCGAAAAGCGGTCCGCAGCGGGTGATGTTGGCCGGACTTGAGCATTTGGACGAGCGCTACGTCAAGGCGGTCGGCTACGCAAGCAAGGCGAAGCAACAAGGCCGGCCGAAAATGGTTCTGATCGGCGATATCGTCGGCGATGACGACAATCAAGTCGCTACGGCCGCCTCCGAAGTCGTGCGGCTTTGTAATGCCCGCGGCGCCGAAGGTTTCGTCGCGGTCAGTCCGGAAACGCGTAAGCGGTTCTGGCTGGATAGGGCGCGAACGGCGGCGATCGCCAAACATACCAATGCCTTCAAGATCAACGAAGACGTGGTGATTCCGTTGTCGCGCATGGGCGATTATTGCGACGGCATCGAGCGCATCAATATCGAGTTGTCGCTACGGAATAAACTTCGGCTCTGCGACGGCTTGAGCCGGTTTCTGGAGGGCGACTTGCCGCTGCGGATTTTCGAGGGCGACGAAGATAAGGCCGGAATCATATGGGACAGGCGCAAGCGCGCCCTGGACGCGGTCAGCGCCGTGCGGAAACGCTGGCAATGGTTGTACGATAATTTGGATATGCCTCTGCAGCAGGCCGAAAGCCTGTTCGCCGATTACGGCATCAACTCCGGCGAGTTAAGCAATCAGGCCGAGAATCCTACCGTATTCCACCGTCTGCAGGATTATTCGGTGCGGGCCTCGTGGAAAACCGAGTTGCTACCGAACTTGCAGGAAATTTTCGCCGGCGATAACTTTCGCCCGGTCATGGAACGCATCGGCGTTATTCATAAAGAAGTGCTGCGCGGACGGGTGTTCGTTGCATTGCACATGCATGCCGGCGACGGCAACGTGCACACCAATCTGCCGGTCAATTCCGACAACTACGGGATGCTGCAGGAAGCCAATCAGGCCGTGGCCAGAATCATGGGGCTCGCGCGATCTTTGGGCGGCGTCGTTTCCGGCGAGCACGGCATAGGCATCACCAAATACGAGTTTTTAAGCGAGGAAGAGTTAGCCGGTTTTCATGCTTACAAGGAGCAAGTCGATCCGGACGGCCGCTTCAATCGCGGCAAGCTGATGCCGGGCGCCGATTTGAGCAAGGCTTACACGACATCGTTCAGCTTGATGGGCTATGAATCCCTGATCCTGCAGCAAAGCGATATCGGGGCGATATCGGACTCGGTGAAAGACTGCCTGCGCTGCGGCAAATGCAAACCGGTTTGTTCGACCCATGTGCCGCGCGCGAATTTGCTGTACTCGCCTCGGAACAAAATTCTGGCGACCTCGTTGTTGATCGAGGCCTTTTTGTACGAGGAACAAACCCGGCGCGGCGTATCGATCACGCATTGGAAGGAATTCGAGGACGTGGCCGACCACTGTACCGTTTGCCACAAATGCTATAGCCCGTGTCCGGTCGACATCGATTTCGGCGACGTGTCGATGAATATGCGCAATTTGCTGCGGAAGATGGGCAAGCAAAGTTTCAATCCGGTCAAATCGGCCGCGATTGCGTTTTTGTCCACCGGACGGCCGAGCAGCGTCAAGTTAATGCGCAAGCTGCTGATCGAATGGTCGTACAAGGGGCAGCGCTTAGGCGCCTTTTTCCTGCGTCCGTGGGGTAAGCGGCAGTTGGCGCAGCCGCCGTCGTCCACGGGACGGCCGGAATTGCGCGAATACGTGATTCATTTTACCAACCGCAAAATGCCCGGCAAGTTGCCGACCAAAACCGCGCGCGCCTTGTTGGGCATAGAAAGC
Organism: Methylomonas sp. MgM2; assembly: GCF_054172045.1. NCBI lineage: Bacteria > Pseudomonadati > Pseudomonadota > Gammaproteobacteria > Methylococcales > Methylococcaceae > Methylomonas > Methylomonas sp. MgM2. The sequence continues at coordinate 176,928 of NZ_JBSYXO010000005.1, forward strand.
AACGAAATCGTGCCCATCATTCGCGACCGGGAAAAAACCCAGACCGATACCGAGGCGGTGTTTTATTTTCCGGGTTGCGGTTCCGAGCGCTTGTTTTCGCAAGTCGGTCTGGCGACCCAAGCCATGCTTTACGAAATCGGCGTGCAAACCGTATTGCCGCCCGGCTATCTGTGTTGCGGCTTCCCGCAGCGGGCTGCGGGCCAGTTCGATAAGGCGCAGGAAATCACTACGGACAATCGCATCCTGTTTCATAGGGTCGCCAACACGCTCAACTATCTGGACATCAAAACCGTCGTGGTCAGTTGCGGCACCTGTCTCGATCAATTGATGGACTACGAGTTCGACAAGATTTTTCCGGGCTGCCGCGTTATCGATATCCACGAATATCTGTTGGAAAAAGGCGTGAAATTGGACGGCGTTGGCGGCTCTCAATATTTGTACCACGACCCTTGCCATACGCCGATGAAGCAGCAGGATCCTTTGAAAACCGTCAACGAACTGATGGGAGTAAAGGTCAATAAGTCCGAACGCTGCTGCGGCGAATCCGGTACCTTGGCGGTCGCCCGGCCCGACATTTCCACGCAAGTACGCTTCCGTAAATCCGTCGAGTTGCATCGGGATGTCACCAAGTTGCATGCCGAGGGTGGCGAGGGGCCGGTCAAAATGCTGACCTCCTGTCCGTCTTGCATGCAAGGCTTGCAACGCTATAAGGGCGATGTCGACAATCTGGAAGTCGATTATATCGTCGTCGAAATCGCCAAACATGTGTTGGGCAAAGACTGGATGAAAAATTATATCAAGCAAGCATCCAAAGGCGGCATAGAGCGGGTCTTGGTTTAGGTTTGCGCCTTAGCCGGTCGGCTTATCCGCTTTTGGGAGCGGCGCGAAGCGGCATGGCTTGCCGATTTCGAATCGCGTGCCTAAAAAAGTCCTCGCCGGCGGCTTGGGTCAGTGCGTGGCGGCGTTACGGATTGCGAAATAAGAAAAAGTCGATTATCGTGCTTGCGACGCTGAATTTTTCTATCGGCGAAACGCGCCGCTCGTAGCCGCGGCGCAAACGCGTTCGGGCCCGTAATTACGGCGTTTAACTTATTCGAGTGCGGAATTCAAGATGTCCACGAAACCGATAGCGACCAACGGGAAATTCTCCAAACTCCGGATCATGGCGTTCGTGTTTGTAATCGCTTTGCTATTGGATACGATGACGACGGTAATGGCGGACGCGCTAGCCGAACCTCAATCCATCATCGAACGGACGTCCAATCAAATCAAATCGCGCTTGCGCGACAAACAGTTCGCAAAGAACTTTCCTCAAGTCGTAGATTACGTCGGCACGGTGATCGATCCCTATATCGATTACGACTTGCTCTCAGTCTTGGTATTGGGCAAGTTTTGGAAGACGGCCACCGATGCGGAAAAGGTTCGGTTCAAAAAGGAGTTTAAAACCCTGTTGCTCAGAACCTATGCCCGGGTGTTCGTCGAGCTCGACGATTGGGAAATCGAATTTTTGCCCGGAATCAGCAAAACCGGCGGCAACAAGGTCTTGATAAAAACCAAAGTCAAGCAGCCCGGCCGCCAAGCCGTCGCGGTCGATTACCGCATGTTGGAGAGCGGCGCGCAGTGGAAAGTTTACGATATTTTGATCGACGGCGTTAGCCTGGTGATGACTTATCGCAGTAATTTCAAAAATGACATTGAGACAATGGGATCGCTGACGCCACTGATCGATAAGCTTGTGAAAAAAAATGCCGAGCTGGCGGAGGACGGCGGCAAATAAAATGCCGGACCGGCGAGGGCGCCTATCAGTGTCTGGCCTTGGCCTCCTATTTCGCGTTCGATCAATAACAATTTGTCGTCTTGCGTTAAAAGGAGAGCCATCATGCCTATCGTATATCCTATTTTCGCGCTTGTCCTGCTTACCTTGTCGGTCTATCCGTCGATATTGTTTTCGCGAATAAGGTCTATACGAAAAGGCGAGTTGACCATAGATTATCTAAAATTGTTTCAAGGCGAAACTCCGCCGGAATCCGTCGTAAAATCGGCTAGGAACGTCGCGAATTTGTTTGAGGCGCCGGTTTTGTTCTATCCGGCCTGCCTGATATCCATGCTTATCGGCTACGAGTCCGCATGGTTCTTGGGGTTGGCTTGGGCTTACGTGGCTGCCCGCACGGCGCATTCAATCATTCATTTGACTTACAATAAAATATCTCATCGCTTGTGGGCGTTTCTGCTAAGTCAAGGCATACTTTATCTTATGTGGGGATTGCTTTTTTTCGAAAGCTTGTTGAGGTGAGTGATCGAAAACACGCATCGTTTCGCTAAATCATCGGCCGGTAAACGCTAAGGGTATCGTCCGAAATAACTTCCCGATACGGCATAGTCACTGGGAACGTACCGAGTGAGGATGTCGGCAGCAAAAGGACGCTGCCGTCAAGCCCTCATGGGAGGGTTCACGGCGTTCCTCATCCGGTATGCGCCAGGGTTCGCACCGGCAAAACGGGAAGTTGAATCCTAACGGATAGGGCGGGGCCGGAATTAGCTAAAAGTTGCGTTAGTCCGTCTGCTTCGTCGCCGACGGTTGAGCACGGGGCGGCCGATGTCCGGTTTCTTCAAAGCCAATAATCCTACATATTCGATCAATGCCTAGCTTCGGATGTATTGTGTATGTTCTTCCGCGTAGCCGCTGACGGCGTTCTGTTACTTCACCTAGCGTTCATCGTTTTCGTGGTGTTTGGCGCCGGGTTGGTGTTCCGCTGGCGGTGGCTGCTGGTCTTGCATTTACCGGCGGCGATATGGGGTATCGTTATCGAGCTGACCGGCGGCGTCTGTCCGTTGACTTATCTTGAAAACGATCTGCGCCGAGCCGCCGGACAGGCCGGCTACAGCGAAGGTTTTATCGAACATTATTTGCTCAGCATCATTTATCCCGAAGGGTTGGTGCCGGGAACGCAAATCGTCCTGGCCGGGATAGTATTCGGCGTGAATTTGCTGGCCTATGGCGGCCTGGTTTATCACCGCTACGTTCGTCGCGGCGAGTAAACGAGCGATTGAGCGTCATAAGCCCAGACTTTATATGGGTTTCGATTTGCTCAGTGCGCGCAGCTGTTCCGGCGTGTTGATATTGAGGAATATTTCAGGCCTATCGCAAAAGTCGACTTCGGCCAGCTTGTGCCGACCGAACCAGGTTTGCAATTTGCGTTCGCCGCCATCGAGATACCGGCACAGATCGGCCTGGAGCCCGGTGTTCAGCGCCGCGAAGACCGGATGCAGACGTTTGCCGTCGGACGCCACGGCAATTTCCACGTCTGCCGTCATCGCGTCTAACAACTGCTGTAAGTCTTCGGATTGTATCATCGGCGAGTCGCAGGGCGAGATCAGTAGGGTAGGGTTGGCCGCGGCTTGCATTGCCGCCAAAATGCCTGCCAAGGGGCCGTCAAACTTCGAATTCCGGTCTTTGATCACGCGGTAACCGAACTGTCGATAGCTTTCCTGATTGCGGTTGGCGCTGATGAATAGTTCGTCGACCAAGGGTGCCATTGCGGCTAATGCAAAGCAAATCAAAGGTCGGCCGTGAAACGGCGTCAACCCCTTGTCTTGCCGCCCCATGCGCCGTCCCAGGCCGCCGGCCAGCACCACGCCGCTGACTTTGTTTTGCCTGCTCATAATGTTAAGCTTTTGTCATGTTGAAAAGATTGCATATTTTCGCAAGCGCAGCGCTGATTGCAAGTTGTGCCTCGCAACCGGACCTTCCTAATATCCGGAGCGAACGCGTCGATTATTACCAGGTTCAGACCACCAAGCCGTACGATGAAGTGCTGGCCGAGCTTGAAATTGCGATCGCCGACCATAATTTCCGGATTACCGGCCATAGCCGGGTCGGAAAAGTGATACGCGAGCGCGGCGCTAGCAATTTTCCGGAATACGATACCGTGCAGTTTTGCAATTTAACCTTGGCCAGAACGGTTTTGGAAATTACGCCGCATGCGGTTGCGTATATGCCTTGCAATGTAGTTACATATCAATTCGAGGGTAAAACCATTATCAGAACCCATTTATTGCCCGAACATGGCGATAATACCGAATTGAATCGGTTTGCCGCGGACATGAATCAACAGCTAAAGCAAATCGTGGATTTTGCCGCAGAACAATAACTTTCTAACCTTAATCATGAGCACTATGAAAAAATTTCTTTTAGCCTCTTTGTTATTAACGATAGCCGCAGGTTGTGCGACGACTCAAGATGCCGCGACCGACGATATTGCGACGAGCGAACCGGCCGTTCCGGTCAATGATTACCCCACGCGCGAGCGGGTTGATTATGTGCTGGAGTGCGTCGCTAAACACGGAGGCTTAAATTACATCAACCAGTATGCTTGCGGCTGCAAGATCGACAAAATCGCCGAGAAACTGAGTTTCGCCGAATATGAAGCGGCTAGAACTTACGGCCACATGGTAAAAACCGCCGGCGAAGCCGGTTCCGCGTTTCGCGACCCCAAGCAATCCAAAGATTTGCGTACCCGTTTGAAGGAAGCGGATGCGGCGGCCGAGAAGGCTTGTTTCGTAAAATAATCCCAGCGAGATCGGCACATGCCGGTATGAGTTTGTGCCGTTACTTCGCCTTTATGCGACGTCGATAGATACCCGATCTTGCCGTTGATGTTGAATCCGTTTTCTTCGCTGCCATACCCCAAATCCAAATTACTGATCCTGGTTTTATTGACGGCAAACGCGGCGATTTACGCGATTGTCGATACCTTGACCACGGCAATCGACGCCGGAACTTGGTTAATACTGCTTACGATTTACGAACTGGAAACCCATAGCGACGGTTTGCCGTTTTCGGAATCGGTTCTGAATAAAATACGCACCGGTTTGATTATGGTGATTGTGTTCGTCTTTTTCAGCTATCTGCACGACAGCGAATGGCTGGACGTCGGCAACTCATTGCTATGGTTTGCCTTGATTGCGGTCATGGAATTGGAAGTCCGTCGGCCTGATATTGTTTTGAAATACGCAAATTTATTCTGGCTGTTGACGGTCGCGATTTTCGGCGGGCTGATTGCGATGGCCGGCATTTGGCTTTGGCAACAGGCTTGGCTGGATGCTTACGATGCGCTGTTATGGATCGTCGCGTTCGCTCTGATCGAGGTGGATATTGTTCACTTTTTAAAGCGTAAACAACCTCACTTAAACGATGCGCCGAAACGTTAAATTGATGCGGGCTTGTTTGGGTTTGCCGGTTTTCGGCAATTCGTGGCGCCAGTGATGTTGCAGTTCGCCGGCCATGATCAGCAAATCGCCGTGCGACAGCTCAAATTCGAGCTTTCGGCCGCTTTTAGCATGTTTAAAGCGCAGCAAACGGGTGTCGCCCAAGCTAAGCGAGGCGATCACGGGATTGATGCCCAGTTCCTTTTCATCGTCGGCATGGCAACCCATGGAATCGCGTCCGTCCCGGTAAAGATTCGCCAGCACACTGTTAAAGGTTAGCTCGCAGACCCATTCGATATCCGCTTTTATCGCTTGCAATTCGGCAGTCCATGGCAGCGGCCGGTGGTCGACGCCGGAATAACGATAATCCGCCCCGGCATCGCCGTACCAAGCGGTCAAACGCGGTACTTTCACCCAGCGTCCGAAAATAAATAAGCGTTCCTGTCGCCAAGCCAGGCTTTGGTACAGCCGTTCGAAATAGTCATTCGCTTTATCCGCCGGATAGAATTGCGGTAAATAGTAAAGCTCGCCGTCAAATGGCGCCAGATTGGCTTGGCCGAGCAATATAGGCCCGGTCGGCGTCAATTGACCAGCACGATGATCAGCTGTGCGCATAGTATTCTCAATATCATCACCAAGGGGTAGACCGTGGCGTAGGCAATCGAAACGGCGGCCGAAGGGCTCAAATTGTTGGCGAAGGCCAAGGCCGGGGGATCGGTCATGCTGCCGGCCAGTAAGCCGCACAACGACAGGTAATTAAGCTTTTTGAACGCGCGGGCTATGAAGCCTACAATCAATAAAGGCAGCAAGGTGATCAGCGTGGCGCAGGCCATCCAATAAAAACCGTCGCCGCGGAACAAAGTTTCCAAGAACTCGTCGCCGGAATGCAAGCCGACACAGGCTAAAAACAGCACGATGCCGATATCTTTCAGAATCATGTTGGAGCTTTTCGGCAAATGCCAGGTTAGCGTGCGCCAATTACCGATTCGGCTCAATAAGATCGCCACGATTAGCGGGCCGCCCGCCAAGCCCAGTTTCAGTTCGGTCGGCACGCCGGGTAGCGAAAACGGCCAACTACCCAATAGTACGCCTAATGTGATGCCGATAAATATGGGCATGATTTGCGGATGATCGAGTTCTTCCAGGGAATTACCCAGGGCTTTTTCGATGCGGTTGAGCGCCTCCTCGCTGCCGACCACTAATACTTCGTCGCCGAATTGCACGTGGACCGTGCTGGTCGGCGTAAACTCGACGTCCGGTCTATGCACGCGAGATATCGTCACGCCATGGCGCATGCATAAATCGCCGATGGTCTGGTTAATCGCGGTTTTGTTAGTGACGACGAGACGTTTTGTGCTGAGATTTTGGGCAATCTCGTGCAATTTGATCTTGGCGTCCGGCCCGATGATGATTTTCAGTCTATCCAATTGCTGTTTCTGGCCTACCAGGCGAATGGTGTCGCCGATTTTGAGTACGGAATTAGCACCGGCGACCGCCGCCTCGGTCTCGTCCTTATGCAGAATGCGGGTGACCACGACGTTCATGCTTTCGAAAAACGAAATTTGCCGAATCGTCAAGCCGTCGATGTTGGGATTTTCAAGCACTAGATCGCACGAAACCGGAATCCTCGCCTGTTCTTGTTGAATTTGGCTGAAGTGCTCAGCTTCGGCGTCGATATCAACCCCGAATACGCGCTTTATCAGCAGCATAGCCAGGATAATGCCGACGATACCGAAGGGATAAGCGACCGCATAGCCCAGTCCCGGCATTTTCATGGTCTCGCCGTCGACATTGGGCAAGTCGCTCAGTACCTGCTGGGCCGCTGCCAGAGAAGGGGTGTTGGTGGTCGCCCCCGAAAATAATCCCACCGCTACCGGCATCGGTATTTGACCGATCGCGCTAATTGCAAGCGCAATCAATGCGCCCAGTATGACAATGCCGGCGGCCATGCCATTCAGTTTTAGTCCGTGTTGAAAAAAAGAGCTGACAAAGCTGGGCCCGACTTGCAAGCCGATTGCATAGACGAATAGAATCAAACCGAATTCGCGCAAAAAATGCATGACTTCGGCATTGATAGTTAAGTCGAAATGACCAAAAATCAAACCGGAAAACAGTACGCCGGCGATGCCGAGTCGAATGCCTCCCAGTGTCAGCCTCCCCAGAACCAGGCCGCTTGCAACGACTAGGCTGACAATTAAAACCGCATGAGGAACAGAGTCTTGATTGAACAGTTGTATGAGCCAGGGCATAAAAGTCCTTAGTCGAGGCGCGAAGCCGGAATATGTATTTGCTAAACGGATAGCAGGCTGCTTATGATGTTGTCTAGCCAGCCGATATCGATGTTTAAATTTTACAACAAGCCAGCGAGGTCATTGCAATGAAGCATAGTATTTACAAAACCGGTATTTGTATTCTATTTTTTACGCTGACAACGCCGTTGCATGCGGCAGACATCAATGCAGGCAAGAGCAAGTCGGCGGTTTGTTTGGGCTGCCACGGCAGCGAAGGTGTCAGCAAGAGCCCGATTTGGCCGAATTTGGCGGCACAAAGTAGAACTTATATCGAAATCCAATTAAAGAAATTTAAAACCGGAGAGCGCTCGAATTCGAGCATGAACGCGATTGCGAAGGATTTAAGCGATGCCGACATACAAAACTTGGCGGCTTATTTTGCAAGTTTGGCGGGCAAATCGGCCGGCGGCGACGCAACTTTGGCGGCAAAGGGTCAACAGAAAACGGCAATGTGTGTCGGGTGCCACGGCGAAGATTTAAAAGGTGTTGGCCAATTTCCCAGACTAGCAGGCCAGCATCCGGACTACCTGTCTAAACAACTACATAATTTCAAAAGCGGCGAGCGAAAAGGCGGGCCGATGAACGGTATTGCGCAGGGTCTTTCCGAGGAGGATATCGACGCAATCGCGGCGTATCTGGGTTCTTTGTAGCAGCTGCTTGATCTTACGGGGCTGTGCTGGTTAAGCGTAGCGCGCCGTATGGCTTTGGCAAGCCTCTCTTTTTTCACTTCACGCCGAAGCCGACCGAAATCTTAAAACGGTGCGGCGAGGATTTCGACCCCGTCGCACCGAAGGTTGACTTATAGATTGTCGATCATAAACCGGACTTGATTGATCAACGAGTCTGTGCGCATCACCCCGGCCCCTCTGCTGCGCGGAGAAGAGGCTTTTGCGAATCTCACCTTGGTGGTGGAGGCGGCGGCGAGCCGGGCGGAGGCGGGGGAATCGGCGTCGTTGATCGATTCGACGGAGAAGGGGGGGTATAATTAAAATCGCCCGAAACCGGTACGCGATGACCTTTGGCGTACATGCACTGAACGTAGGCGTTGTCGTAATGCTCTTGGGTGGCGTAAGCGGCACGCTGTCCTTCCGATGCGCCGACCATGGTTCCTGCGACCAGGCCGCTACCCGCGCCGATCGCGGCGCCGCTGCCTCCGCCGATCGCGGCGCCGGCCGCGGCCCCGACGGCACTTCCGACCACCGCGCTGCCGGCTTGGCTGTCTGCGGCGGCCTGATTGGCGGTCGTTCCGCCGATTTGACCGGAAGCATATTGCCTACAATCAAAATCGTCTTGCTCGAATTGTTCAAAAGACATACGAGAGCCCGGCAACGCCATTACGCTGGGGCCGGTGGGCATCCGCGCACAGCCGGCGCTTAGTGCGACCAGGCACACTGCCAAGATATTGAATTCCTGCTGCATCATCTATCGTCCGTCATCTTTCCGGTGTAGGGTCGACCTGTCGCCAGCCTTGCGGGCATTCTTTGACGTAAGGGTAATAGCCTGGCGGATTCTCGCAGTAATACCAATAGCCTGGGGGCAACTGCTGCGAGGTCTGTGGCTGATCGCGTTCGATATAAACCGGCGGGTTGCTCGGCACCGTGACTACCGGCGGATAATATGGGTAATACGGATAGGAATAATAGGGATAAGGGTAATAAGGGCGGGGGTACCATGGCCAGCCGAAATAAAACCCGACACCGGGGCCCCTGTAATAATTGTGGTAACCTCCGTGCGGATGCCAGCCGCGGTGATAGTAGCGATCGGCATAGGCGGCGCGACCGGCGCACAAAGCCGCGACTGAAATAAACAACCACATTTTGACTTGTCGCATGTAAAAAACCTCGATAATGGATCGGCAGCCGATACTGCCTGCCGATAACATAAGGCCGCACCAACCGGCGGCTTTAGAGCGTAGCAAACAGTTTGACGACAAACGGTATCCAAGGTTTCTTATTTTGACCTTAACGAAAAAATAGAATGCCGGAATAGTCAAAAGCGTGAGTTCAATTGGCGAGACAGCGGTCGGCTAAAGAACCGTGTTCTCTCCTTGAAATCCCGAATCGCATTGAACCATTTTAATCGTTTAATCGGCAGTCCCGGTTTTCCATTTGGCGTTGACCAAGTTGACCGAGCAACAGACCGCGCCTGCTCAATTTGGGGGGTGTCAACAAGGCCTGTAAGGCGGCCAACGCGGCGTTTCGGGCGTCGTCTTGATTTTGAAATTGAAACATCGGCGAAAACAAGGAGCATTGGGCGTATCGGCCCAGTTCCGTTTTATGCGCGATAGTAAATTCGAAGGCGCCGTAAGGAAATGTACATTCGAACTTGTTGCCCGGGGTATGGGTGGTCCAATTGCTGTCCGGGGTCGGTAGTAACAGTAAATTCATGCACCACGGCGTGATCAAAACGCCCAGCCAATCGGCATTTACCCGATCAAAGCCCAGCGCCTCGACGCGCAATAGCGGATTGACGACCGGGACGCCTTGCATCTGGGTTCGCAGAACGCCGTCAAAGCTGTGTTCCAATGCGCGCTCGATCTGATCACCGGCATCCCAATCCATACTCATTCGTCCAATAGCAGAAAGTCCTTTTTGGCGGTGCCGCATTGAGGACAGGTCCAATAATCGGGTAAATCGGCAAATGCCGTGCCGGGCGGTATTTGCGATTCAAAATCCCCGGCGGCCGGATCGTAGACATGCCAGCAGATTTTGCATTCCAGTTTGGCGTCGGCGGGAAGACGAGCCGCGTCGCCCCCGTAAGCGCCGGCGAAGAAGTTCTCGCTCACAGATAGACCTTCAAAATTTCCCGCAAGCGCTGCAAGCTGTCGGCAATGTCTTCGGCCGAAGCGCATGCCACGCCGGGTACGTGGCTAACTTCTAGGGTATTTAAAATCAGCGTATCCTCGGAGTTGAAATACTGCACCCACCAGACATGACGCGTTGCCGTTGCGGTAATGCGGCAGTTACCGTAGCCGCGCGACAATATCGTGACATTGCCGCGGCCAAGTGCTTGTTCAAGAAACGCCAAATCTTGTTCGGTCTGGGGCAGTAAACTGAGGTTGATGATATAAGCTTCGTTTCCGGGTTTGTAACCGGCTATCCGGGCGTTGATTTCCGCGACCAACGGCGGCGCATTCATAACGCCGGCAGGCAGAGCGCTCATATCGGTTTCGATAGCCGCTTTGGCTTCTGCGAGTGCCGAAGCCGCGATTGCGTGGGGAATGATACCGACTTCCAAACTATCTTCGACCACGTGCTTTTGCTCGTCCAGCCGCTGTGAACGCCAAACGCCGGCCAATACGGATTCTTGAATCTGCCGATCATCGCCGCATATTGCGCTGACCTCGCCTTCGCCCAAGAGTTCGTCGATAAAAAGGCGGTTGTCCTTATCCAGCGCGCTCAAAGAAATCGGGCCCCCGGTATCGGGATAGGATGCCAAGTCTTTTTCCAATTGCAGCGCAATGGCTTTGGCCGCCGCCAACCCAGCCGACTTCAAATCGAAGGAAATTTCCGGCATCGAGTAAGTGGCCATTTCTTCCGGCATGGTCAGGTAATCGAGTTTGGCGCCGTCTTCTTCGGCGGGTTGGCTGCCGTGGCCGATAATGGGAAGTGTTATGGATGTCATAGGCTTAGCTGCGTTTGGATTTAGGTTGTTCCGTTGTTTGTATTCGGTGCCGCAATCGCGATGTGCTGTGGGTGCTGTCGAGTGCCTAATTGACGGCGCTGTGCAAATTCGCTGGCAAACGAGTTCAGATCGGTTGAATCAAAACCGAAGTCAATTGATTGACATTGCACATGAAGATTTCTTGCGCAATTTCCCGAATTTGCGTCGAACAGGTCGTAGGGCGAAACTGAACCGTCGACTGCAACTTCCGCCATAGCGGCGGGAACGAATCTGTATTACGGGTCATTCCGGCAAGATCGTCGTCGCAAACATGAAGAACTTTGCCTACTTGGGCCGAAATCAGCCTGATCAAGCACATCGGACATGATTCCAAAGAAGTCACCAAAGTATAAGAAGACAAATCGATTCGGCGGTCTTGTTTGCTTTCGAAGTTGGTGAGCACCATCATTTCAGCATGAGCATCGCTACGAAATTTAGGCGAAAAGACCTGATTTCCGGCATATTCGACTAGACAATTATCCTTGTCAAAAATAGCGGAACCGACACCGAAGTTTCCAAATGTTAACGCTTGTAAAGCCAAGATGCATACAAACCAAGATTGCATTTCCTCAGTGGATGCGTCATTGATCCGGTACGAAATCAATTTGTGTTTTATCGACGATTGAACGCCGGAAGCCGTGTTGATGCCATTCAACAGGGTTTTTCCGACATTCAAAATAGCGCTGTTCATCGTTTAGCTTTGTCCTTATTTCGAAGCCGATCATCAGGATACCAAATTTACATCGGTTAGGTTCCGAACGTAAAACATAGGCATATATTTGATGAAGCCCGCAGACGTCTATCGTGATAACGCTACCGAATTGTTAAAGAGCTTTCTAGGCTTTAATGCTTGGCCGCAAAAATTACGCATGTCCGCCGCAAGCCTTCTCCAAATCGAAACCCGGCGGCTGCCCGGGTTCTCTGGACAGGATACGGGCGAATTCTTGGCCGAACTCCGACCAGTCTTTGATGCCGGTAATCACGCCCAAATATTCGCCGCGGCGCATGAATACCAAGGCCGGCCAAGTGGTGAAGTGAAAACGGGCTTGTAGCTCGCGTTCAATGGAACGATCGATAACCGCGCCCCGCAACTGATTGCAGAAGACTTTCAACAGTTCCGGCAATATCACCGCCACATCGTGACTTTCCGGAAACAGGGCTGGATCGTTAGCGAAAAACAGCACCACGTAGTCGTTGCCATAGACGAATAGATCGTAATTGTCGGCATCCAATAAAGGTAAGCCGTGCCGGCTTTGTAGCTGATCGAGTAACGATGGATTCATGATTTTAAAAACTCCGGCAGTTTTTCGGGGTTGTTGTCGGTTAGATGTTCAAACCAACGGTCGATAGCGCTTTCTCCTTGCAATGCAAGACGCGTGGTTTCCATCTCCGCTGCCATTTGCCTGGCGGTTTCGGCACTGATGACTTCGCGCGCACTGTCTAAAAACACCAATAGCCAAGTTCCGGGCGGCTGTGCGCCGACCGCCGTCGTGTCGATCAAGCTTGTTTCGCCACGGTAAAGGCACAGAGCCGATGCGCCGCGCATTTTGACCACTTGCATCGGTATGCCTATGCCCATCAGTATTTACCCCGGTAATCGACATCGACTTGCAAGGCGGCTTGGTCCAAGGCCTCGGGTTGGCGCAGTTCGTAGGCGGCGGATAACAATATGCGCTCGTCTCCCAGTCGGCAAGCTTGCTCGGGGCTAGGGCGCTCCGCTTCATAACGTTGAAGGTTCAGCATCGGATCGGTCAACTCCTCCGGCATGCTTATCGTTTCGGCGCCGACGCCAAATGGTTTTAGATAAGCCAGGGCGACGTCTATAGCCGGTTGAATTTGGGCTTTGACGCAGGCTGTCAGGCTGCCGCCGTAATCTTCCAATTCTTCCGGCTGTACGCCGATCAATATCAGGTGTTTAGGATAATCGCCCAGCATTCGGGCCATCGCCAGCACCTCCTGAAAACCGGTTTGATGCAGACTCATTTTCTTCGCGCCGAGAAAGTTAGGCACGTCCTCGTTTTCCACTCGCTTCAGCGTGCCCGGTGGAAGGCCGTAATCGACCGCGTCGAACACGACCAAAATGCCGGCGCTTTGCACATGTTCCACCAAATAAACGCCCTGGGTGCCGCCGTCCATTACCTTGACGTTATCGGCAAAACGGTAATGCCTTTGCAAATGCTCGATGACGCGGACGCCGAAACCCTCGTCGGCCCACAACAGGTTGCCGATACCGAGCAGCAGGATGTTGGATGGAGTACTTGCCATGATCTGCTTAGACAAACGTGGGGTGGGCACAGTCAAGTCCCCACCGTTCGGTTCCGCGTGGGCACAAAAACCGTGCCCACCCTACGAAATTAATGCGCATCGTCCACCGGCGCATCGTCCTTGAAGCTGCGCCAGCCGGTCACGATGGTCGACAGCATGCTTTGCCCCGACAACTTTTCTTCGCGGATCGCCACATAAACATGGATTAATACGAAACAAACGATGAACCACATGACCAAATGGTGCCAGGTGTGAACCGTTTGGCTGTCGCCGAACAGGGGCAATAACCAACTGCTGAATATGGCGTACTGCCAACTGCCTTGGCCTTCGCCTTCGCCGTATAGGGCAAAACCGGTGGCGATCATGAATAACAGGCCCCAGACGAACACGAAATGCATGGCCAAGACCGCCAAAGGGTTATGGCCTATGTAGTGGCGGGGCTGTTTTTCCAAAAAACAATACCAGCGGATTTCGCACCAGACGCCGTCCCAGAAGTGGGCGCTGAACAGCGGTGGCATAAAGATTTGGCGGGCATGCTCATTGCCGGCATAGGCCCAATACAAACGGCCGAGTAGGCCCACCGCCAACAGATAACCGGCGGCGAAATGGGCGAAGCGGATATAGCCCATCAAGAAATGCTCCGAGGCCTCTCCGGCTGGCGAAGCCAAAGGGTCGGCAATCAGGTATCCGGTTGCCGTCAAAACTAGAATTGCTAACGCGTTGATCGAATGCCAGACTCGGACCGGCAACTCGTAGACGTAAACCGGCGCATCCTTGGCATTCATTGCGGTCTCCAGTTTTGCCGGATCACGAATGCAAGCAGCGCTAACATGAGCAGTCCGATTCCTAGGGAAGCCGGCATGGCAAGGTGGTTGATCGTCAGATGTTCAAGTCTGTGGGTCAGGTTGTCGATGCCGGGGCGGGAATGGGCTTGGGCTTGGGCGACAGCGAGTGACAGTATGGTTGTTGCCAGCAATTTGTTCATGTTTTTCTCCTGAGATGGCGGATAGGATAAGTTTGCCGCCCATCACAAATTTCAAGGAAATCGACTATGGCGGATGACGCTATGCTCATTCGCCTACATTATTTTATTAACGCACCTTCACCCGGGTCAGTTCCCGGCCGTCGGGGCTTATCACATGGGTCGAGCAGGCCAGGCAAGGGTCGAAGCTGTGCAGCGTGCGCAGGATTTCGACCGGCTCCTCCGGATTTTCCACTTTGGTGTTCATCAAAGCGGCTTCGAACGCGCCGATATTGCCATGATCGTCCCGCGGCGAGCCGTTCCAAGTGGTGGGTACGACGCATTGGTAATTGGCGATCTTGGTATCTTCTATCTTCAACCAGTGACCCAAGGCGCCGCGCGGCGCTTCGGTAAAGCCGACGCCCTTGACGCTGCGCGGCCAGGTTTCCGGATCCCAGCGTTCCACGTTGGCCGTAGCCAAATCGCCGGCTTTGATGTTGGTCATTAACTTGTCCATGAAGTAGCGCATCTTGTGAGCGGCCCATTGCGCTTCCAGCGCGCGGGCGGCGGTGCGTCCCAGCGTCGAAAACAGGGCGTCGACGGGGACGTCCAATGTCTTCAGGACAAAATTGATTTGCTCGGTGATTTCTTTGTCGCCTTTGGCATAACCCACTACATAGCGAGCCAACGGTCCGACCTCCATCGCATGGCCGCGCCACCGAGGGGCCTTGATCCAAGAGTATTTTGCCGTTTCGTCCAGTTCCCGGATATTGGTTCGGTCGCCTTTGGTTTTGGCGCCCAGTTTGTAATTGGGTTCGGTCACGCCGTCCCAAGGATGCAGACCGACGGCTTCGTCCGGGTATTTGTACCAGGAGTGGGGAACGAATTCCTGGATCTGCTCGGGGTCGGTCAAATCGACGTCGTAGACTTTGCTCAAGTCGCCGTTGATGATCGCGCCGCTAGGCATAAGTAAATTGGACGCGGAATAATCGTTAGCCTTGTCCGGAATATCTCCGTAAGCCAATACGCATTGACCCGAAAGACCGCCGCCGTACAACCAGCCTTTATAAAACTGGGCGATGGCCAGTAAATCGGGAATGTAGACTTGATCGATGAACGCGATCGAGCGGTCGATAATCGACGATACGAAGTTCAGGCGTTCCATATTGACCGCACCGACCGCGCCGACGCCGTCGATATTGATCGCGCACGGCACGCCGCCGACCAGCCAGTTCGGATGCGGGTCTTTGCCGCCGAACACGGTACGGACTTTCATAATGTCTTTCTGAAAGTCCAACGCTTCCAGATAATGGGTAACCGCCATCAAATCGGCTTCCGGCGGCAACAGGTAGGCGGGGTTGCTCCAATAGCCGTTCTTGAACGGGCCTAATTGGCCGGATTCGACGAATTTCTTCAGGCGGTTTTGGGTGTCGCGGAAATAACCCGGCGACGACTTGGGGTTGTGCGGCGAGATCTGTTGTTGCAAGGCCGAGGTCGCGGCCGGGTCGGCTTTCAGTGCGTTGACAGGATTGACCCAGTCCAATGCATGCAGATGGTAGAAATGCACCAAGTGGTCTTGCACCTGCAGACTCAGCTGCATCAGGTTGCGGATGGAATTGGCGTTTTCCGGAATCTTGATGTTTAGGGCGTCTTCCACAGCCCTTACCGAAGTCAGCGCATGGGTGCCGGTGCAGACGCCGCAGATGCGCTGAACGAAAGCCCAGGCATCGCGCGGATCGCGGCCTTTCAGTATGACTTCCAGGCCGCGCCACATCGTGCCGCTGGATACGGCGTTGCGGATCATGTTGTCTTCGTCGATGTTGACTTCGCAGCGCATGTGGCCTTCGATCCGGGTTACCGGATCGACCACGACGCGGCGGCCGGCGTCGTTTAACTGGAAGCCGTTAGGGGTGTTTCTGACTGTCATTATTTTTCTGCTCCCGGATGTTGGCTATCGTCTTGCTTGGCTCGTTTCAGCGCGGTCAGGCCGGCATGGGCGGCGACGCCGGCGGCGACTAAACCGGCGGACGTACCGCCGACCGCATCGGCGTTGGCTTCAATGCCGAATTGGTTGATGCCGGTCAAGCGATCGTAAAAGCTGCCTTTATCCCAGAAGCCGTCTTCGGAACAGCCGATACAGCCGTGGCCGGATTGAATCGGGAAGGACAGGCCTTCGTTCCAGCGCACCGTGGAGCAGGCGTTGTAGGTGGTTGGTCCCTTGCAGCCCATCTTGTACAGGCATTGGCCTTGGCGGGCGGCTTCGTCGTCCCAGTGTTCGACGAACTGGCCGGCGTCGAAATGCGGCCTTCTGTAGCATTTGTCGTGTATGCGCTGGCTGTAGAACATTTGCGGCCGGCCTTGCTTGTCCAAGGTCGGGAGTTTGTCGAAAGTCAGGATGTAGGCGACGACAGCGGTCATGACTTCGGCGATCGGCGGGCAGCCGGGTACTTTGATGATAGGTTTGTCGGCCAGGCCCGGTACCTTGTGTACCGGTGTGGCGCGGGTCGGATTCGGCTTGGCGGCCTGTACGCAACCCCAGGAGGCGCAAGAGCCCCAGGAGATGATGGCCTTGCAGCTTTCCGCGGCGTATTTGAGCTGGTCGACGAAGGGTTTGCCGCCGATGATGCAATACATGCCGTCTTCGGCCAGCGGCGGATTGCCTTCGACGGCCAGGATGTAATTGCCTTTGTATTTGTCGACGATTTCGTCGACGATGGCTTCGGCGTTATGGCCGGCCGCCGCCATGATGGTGTCGTCGTAATCCAAAGACAGCATGGACAGAATCACGTCCTTCGCCAAAGGGTGGCCGGAGCGGATGAAGGATTCGGAACAACAGGTGCATTCCAGGCCGTGTAGCCAAAGTACCGGGATACGCGGTTTGGTTTCCATCGCCTGGGCGATCTTAGGTGCGAAGGCCGGCGAAAGGCCGAGCGAAGCGGCAGTAAGACTGCAAAACTTGAGGAAGCTACGGCGAGTGATGCCCTGCCTGCGCATCACGTCATAAAAGGTTTCTGTCATGAATACTCCTGCTGTTAGCTTGTCGCCTGAAAAATCGCCGCGTCGACGACGGATTTCAGAAGCGCATTCGAAGTCTGCACAGCAGGCTGGATGCGCGGTTTATTTTCGTTTTGGACTGGGCGCATTGGGTTGCTGCAACGAGTCGGCAGTTAAAAGGCAACAACTATGCCGCTAACAAGGAATGAACTAAAACCTTGTATTTTGTATGACAAAAAGATGAAGAGCGCTGGTTATCTTGTTAAATGTATGACAATTGTTACAGCAGAACGGGTGGATTGTTTTAAATACCACAATTGAGCCGTGGAATTTAAGGTTTAAATCGACCGAGGCGCGGTCAACCGCTCATTCGATGCGGGTGATCGCGACGAACTTGTGTTGCGGAGTCAATTCCATTTGGAAATGACCTTGAATGCCGGACTTGGTTAGATAGCGTTGGATGTTCCCGGCCGGAAATACGATGCGGCGACCGTCGTCGGCAATCGTCGTCACGGTTTTTGCAAGGCCTTGGTAGACGGCTAAATATTGATCGTAAGTCAAGTTTAGTTTGAAACGAATGAATTGATTGGCCATATCAAGACAGTGCCGGCTTGAGCCGGCACTTCGAGAGGGATTAACGCATTTGTTGCAAGGCTTCGATACGCTCTTCCAACGGCGGGTGGCTCATGAACAAACGTCTCACGCCGCCGCCATTGATACCGAATGCGGCCAATTCGCCGGGCATTTGCGCCGGCTCGTGCGAACGTTGCAGGGCCCGCAGTGCCGCAATCATTTTCTGGCGTCCGGCCAAATTGGCGCCGCCGGCGTCGGCGCGGAATTCGCGGTAACGCGAAAACCACATGACCAGCATGGAAGCCAGAATCGACAGGGCGATTTGCGCCACCATTTGCACGATGTAATAGGCCGGGCCGTAGCCGCGTTCGGTTTTGAACACGACGCGGTCGACCACGTGTCCGATCACGCTGGCGAAGAAGTAGACGAAGGTGTTGACGACGCCTTGCATCAAAGCCATCGTTACCATGTCGCCGTTGGAAACGTGGCTGATTTCGTGACCGAGTACGGCTTCCACTTCGTCGGCATTCATGCTTTGCAATAAACCGGTACTGACGGCCACCAGCGCGGCGTTTCGATTGGCGCCGGTCGCAAAAGCGTTAGGTTCCGGCGCCTGAAATATGCCGACTTCCGGCATGTCGATGCCGGCTTGGCGGGCAAGTTTTTCGACCGTGGCGACCAGCCATTGTTCGGTCTGGTTTTGCGGGCGGTCGATCACGTGCACGCCCATCGCGTTTTTGGCCGACCATTTGGATATAAACAGGGATATGACCGAACCCGTCATGCCGATGATGGCCGACATGACCAATAAAGCATCCAGATTCAGGTTGACGCCTTGGGCATCCAATGTGCTTTTTAATCCCAAAATATTAAAAATGATGCTGATGGCGACCATGATGGCGACGTTCGTGGCCAAAAACAGCAATATTCTCATCATGATAAAGATCCTTTGTTGTGTTGAGATGGAAACGAGGTGGGTGCTGAATGGTTAAATTCAAGGGTTAGAGTGGTAAGATGAGACAAAGTTTATTTTAGGGGAAGAAAAAATGAAAGGGTTGAAGGCGCTATTGTTATGGGCGGCGATGACTTCAGTTTCTATTGCGTCTAATTCCGAACATGAAGCGGTTTTGAAACAGTTGCATTTACCATATGGTTTTAAAATTTCGATATTTGCCGACGATGTGCCGAATGCGAGACAAATGGCGCTTGGAGAACACGGGACGGTGTTTGTCGGCACCCGTGAAGGCAATGTTTACGCGTTGCTGGATTCAAATGGTGATGGCGTTGCCGATCAGCGTTATACGCTGGCAAGCGGTCTTTATATGCCTAACGGTGTGGCTTATAAAGGCGGCGCATTATATGTGGCCGAGGTGAACCGCATCCTTAGATTCGATGAGATCGAAAAGCATCTGGACAATCCGCCGGTCCCCGGCGTGGTGTTCGACAAATTGCCGTCCGACAAACACCACGGCTGGAAATATATCAAGTTCGGGCCGGACGGTAAGTTGTATAGTGCGGTCGGCGCACCGTGCAATATTTGCAATCCGGAGGATCGGATCTATGCTTCTTTGTTTCGGATTAATGCCGATGGTAGCGGCTTTCAGGTTTTAGGCCGGGGTATTCGAAATACGGTTGGGTTTGACTGGGAGCCAAGCACGCACCATTTGTTTTTTAACGACAACGGGCGCGATCATTTAGGGGACGATGTGCCGCCGGATGAGTTGAATCAATGGTCGGAAGGCGTGAAACATTACGGTTTTCCGTATTGCCACGGCGGAACCATCCAGGATCCGGAGTTTGGAAAAGATAAAAAATGCGGGCAGTACGAATCGCCGGTCTGGCGTTATAAAGCCCATATTGCCCCGCTGGGTATGCGGTTCTATAACGGTTCGCAGTTTCCCGAGCGTTACTATCAACAGCTTTTTGTCGCGCAACATGGTTCCTGGAATCGCAGTGAGCCCCACGGCTACCAAGTCGCGTTGGTTAAATTTAGAGACGGTATGCCGTTTGACGAGAAGCCTTTCGTTTCGGGTTGGTTAAAGGCGGACGGTACCGTGTCCGGACGGCCGGTCGATATCGTGCAATTGCAAAACGGCAGTTTGTTGATCAGCGACGATCAGTTGGGCGTCATATATAAAGTAGAGTACAAGAAGTGACTACAAAGCGATTCGAAGTGATAGAAAAAGAAACCGTCTACCAAGGCTTTTTCAGGCTCGAACAGTACACGCTAAAACATACGCTGTTCAAAGGCGGCTGGAGCCAGCCCATTACCCGCGAGCTGTTTCGCCGGGGCAATTGTGTGGCGGTGTTATTGTACGATCCGGATCGAGACGAAGTGGTTTTAATCGAGCAGTTTCGAGTCGGCGCTGTATATCAGCCGAACCGGGCCTGGCTGATCGAGATTGTTGCCGGCGCGATAGAGGAAGACGAAACAGCGGAGGAGGTCGCCTACCGCGAAGCATTGGAAGAAGCGGGATGCGAGATCAAGGAGTTAATCGAAATTCAGCAATTTTATACGACACCGGGTGGTTGTTCGGAACGCATTACCTTGTTCTGCGGGCGCGTCGATAGCACAACGGTTGGCGGAGTGCACGGTTTGGTCGAGGAGGATGAAGATATTCACGTTACATCGGTTAGGTTTGCCGAGGTATTTAAGATGCTGGAAGAAGGTAAAATCGAGTCGGGCATTCCTATCATCGCTATTCAATGGCTTTATATTCACCGCGATGAACTTAGGCGGCGCTGGATTAAAACCGCATGAAAAAACGATGGATTTCATGCAAAATGATTGAGCTAAGACTTTAAAAAACAATAAAAATCACGTGGCGCACATACTTATTTATTCAAACAATCCTCAATTAACGGCCGAGTGGACTCACGTATTAATTGTAGAGCATCATGTCAGTCGACTATTGAACGTACATGCCGAATATCATGCCGATGCCGTCATTTTCGACGCAAAAAAACTAGACGACGATCCAAGTTTGGTCTCTGTATTTGCAAACAATAACGCCAGGTTTTTAGTGTTAGGTTCGGAATGGTCCGATCAAAAGCAGATTGACGTTTTGGTTCATGGTGCCGCCGGTTATTGCGAGCAGTCCGACGCGCCCAAACTGTTAAAGAGGGCTGTAGATAATATTCTGAAAGGCGATATTTGGATACGGCGGGCTTTGGTACCAAAAGTAATAGGTGTGTTGACCGGTACCCTGAATTCGGTGCAGCCGACCGTTCTGTGTCCGGACGAATTGGATAAATTACTTAACATGGCCAACTCTTTGTCCGCGAGGGAAGCCGAAGTGGCCAATATGATCAGGCGCGGAGAGAATAATAAAACGATTGCTTATGAAATGAATATTTCCGAGCGTACGGTAAAAGCGCATTTATCATCCATTTTCAGAAAATTCGAAGTGGATGATCGTTTGCATTTGGCTGTACGCTTAAAAGAAATTGACCGGTATCGGCATAGATAGGCCGGCTATAGCACAGCTTCGATCAATCCGGCATGGCTTATTTCGAAAGCGGAGTCGCCTGATTTCGGCCGGTTGTCAAATTTGCGGATAATCTTCCCTGAAACCGGCCGGGTGGAACTTGGACGCATCGTCGAAATACCAAAACGGCTTTAGATCTTAATCGATTACGATAAAAAATCTTCTAAGCTTAATGCGGTAAAGTCCTGCCGGCCGGCCGCAAATTTGTCTTCATCGGTGTTGTATCCCCACAATGCGAACGACAAACCGACCCGGGCTAATTCGCCGTGCTTTTGTACATTGATCAGTGTTGGTAGACGGTCTTCGATAAATTGGACGGCATGATCGGGATGTTTTTCGATTAATTCTTTCAGTACTTCGGGTTTAGTCATGTTCCGGTCCAGTCCGAAAATCCTGTCGTCGCTTAAATCAATCGCGTTGGCTTTAAAAATTTGTTTTACGAAACGTTCCTGTTTGGTGGTGATGACATACCAGATATGAGTCTTGCTTAGTGTTTGCAGTTTTTCCGCGATGCCCGGAAATAGGGGATTCATTTCAAGCCAGGAAGCCAAGTCGCCGGCGATCCATTGGTCGCGGGTGTCGCCGAACAGTTTTTTTAGATCGTCAGCACTCAGTCGGCCTTGTTCCATCAGCAGACGGGTCTGGCTTTGAAAATCCTTGTAAATGGCATCGCAGCTTAGGCCTAAAAACAACAAACGCATGGCTAATATTGCTTCGTAGCCGGTTTCGATGATGGGGCGCACCAAGCGAAATCGATTAATCAGTGCTTGCGGCGTTTCACCGTTAATATCGGGCCAGATCTGACCGGCAGCCTTCCAGCCGGTGACGGCGGTTTCCACAGCGCTATCGCAAATGACGCCGTCGAAATCGAGCGCATGGATAATTGGTTTGTTCATGCAAAGTCTGCGCGTTTTGTAAATAGGCCTTATTTTAACCTGTGAAAAGGAATTCGCAGGCGGTTCATTATTTACGCAGCCACAGATTGACGATCAGGGACAGGGCCAAACTGACGGCTATCATGGATGTAATAGGAATAAAGACCCGGCTATTTTCAGTGCGAATGTTGATGTCGCCGGGTAGGTTGCCAAACCAGCTAAGCAGCCAAGGCGCGTATTTCAGTACGACTCCGACAAGGACAATGCCCGCACCCGCTATAATCAAAAACTTTCCGGTATCCACCAAGGTTCTCCTATGCGTTGCGCCGAATGTATCATTTGGGTCTTTTTTCCGGATACCGCCCAAGCGGCATTAGACAAAACAATCGAAACTCATTTGTCCGCCAGGCGAAGGCTTGCGAAACAAGTCGCAGCGCAGCGGCGTTAGCGGCTGGTCCATGCCTAATCGTTTGCAGCTCAATCGAAACCGCTGGCTGATTAAGTCGGCATAAAGTCCGTCGCCGCGCAGGCGTCGATGAAAAGCGGAATCGTAGACCTTGCCGCCCCGGCTGTCGCGGATGCGGTTCATCACGTGTCGGGCTTTTAGCGGGTAATGCTGTTGCAACCATTCTTCAAACAATCCGGCGACTTCCGACGGCAAGCGCAGCAAAATGTAGTTGGCGCTTCGGGCACCGGCTTCGTAAGCGGCCTTGACGATGGCTTCCAATTCATGATCGGTCAATATCGGGATTAGCGGGGCAATCATCACGCCAACCGGAATATTGGCAGCGCTTAAACGGGCAACGGTTTCAAGCCGCCTTTCCGGGGCGGCGGCGCGAGGTTCCAGCGTGCGAGCCAATTTGCGGTCTAGCGTTGTAACCGATAAATACACCGAGACCAAGTCGTTTTTTGCCAATTCAGTCAGAATATCGAGATCCCGCTCTATCAAAGACGACTTAGTAACGATGCCGATTGGGTGCCGGGTTTCCGCAAGCAATTCCAAAATTTGCCGCATTATGCCTTGTTGGCGTTCGACCGGTTGGTACGGATCGGTGTTGGTTCCCAATGCGAGCGGCGCACATCGGTAATTCGGTTTAGCCAATTCGTCGCGTAACAATCGGGCGATGTCGGGCTTAATCAAAATCTTGCTTTCGAAATCGAGTCCGGCGGAATAGCCTAAATAAGTATGGGTCGGCCTGGCGAAGCAATAAACGCAGCCATGCTCGCAGCCTCGATAAGGATTGATTGCACGATCGAAAGGAATATCCGGCGAATCGTTATAGACGATCGCAGAGCGGCTGCTGTCGACAATAAGCTCGGTCGTTAACGGGGGTAATTCGGCATCAAGAATACCCCAGCCGTCATCCTCAGGGTGACGGCTTTGTTTCTCGAAACGGCCGCTGGCATTGCTGAGGCTGGCGCGGCCTTTGTAGATCAAGGGTTTTGGCATTGCGATAGTTTATCGATGATTAACCCGGCAAATCCACGAATTCTTTTTATCCAGCGACACTAAACCTAAACCGGCCACAGTTGAAATGGTTTAATGAACCCGGCCACTTCTAGAAGCAGACTTTATACTGTTAGTAGAGGTGAGCATGACGAACGAAA